>NZ_BAAASL010000007.1:0-335826 GCF_039532865.1 Streptomyces luteosporeus | reverse complement strand
GCCGGACGGGCCATTCAGCCCGTCCGGCGTTTGAGGACCGGGGTCCGGGGCGGAGCCCCGGGAAACGGTGAAAGGGCGGGGCTGGGGATCGGCCCGCCGCAGGCGGCTACCCGCCCACCGTCACGAAGTCGATCAGCTCCTCCACCCGCCCGAGCAGTGCCGGCTCCAGGTCCTTGTACGACCGCACCGACCCCAGGATCCGCTGCCACGCAGCCCCCGTGTTCTCCGCCCACCCCAGCGCCCGGCACACGCCCGTCTTCCAGTCCTCCCCGCGCGGCACCCGCGGCCATCCGGCGATCCCCACCGACGCCGGCTTCACCGCCTCCCACACGTCGATGTACGGATGGCCGACGATCAGGACGTTCTCGTCCGCGACCGACGCCGCGATCCGTGATTCCTTCGTGCCCGGCACCAGGTGGTCCACCAGCACGCCCAGGCGCGCGTCGGGCCCGGGGCCGAAGGAGCGGACGACGTCGGGCAGGTCGTCGATGCCCTCCAGGTACTCCACGACCACGCCCTCGATGCGCAGGTCGTCGCCCCAGACCCGTTCGACGAGTTCCGCGTCGTGCCGGCCCTCGACGTAGATGCGCCCGGCGCGTGCGACGCGCGCCCGGGCGCCGGGGACGGCGAGGGAGCCGGATGCGGTGCGGGCGGGCGCGGCCGGGGCCGCGGCAGCGGGGCGTACGAGCGTGACGACGCGCCCCTCCAGCAGGAAGCCGCGCGGTTCCATGGGAAAGGCCCGGCACTTGCCGAAGCGGTCCTCCAGCGTGACCACGGGCCCCTGCGCTGTCGTCTCGCACCGCACCACCGCCCCGCAGAACCCGGTGGTGACCTCCTCGACCACCAGGTCCGTCTCGGCCGGCACCTCCGGTACGGGCACCTTCCGCTTCCACGGCGGGGTCAGGTCGGCCGGTCCGTACTCTCTGCTGCGCATGGCCGCAATTGTGGATCACGAAGCGCAGATCGGGCAGCGGGGATCAGGCGGCGGAGAAGCGGTCCCGCAACTCGTCCCGTTGCCGCCGTACGAAGCCCGCGTCCACCACGGCCCCGTGCCCCGGCACGTACACCGCGTCCTCGCCGCCCAGGGCCAGCAGCCGGTCCAGGGCCGCGGGCCAGGCGTGGGGGAGGGCGTCGGCGCCCGCCTGCGGTTCGCCGGACTCCTCGACGAGGTCGCCGCAGAAGACCACGTCGGGGGCGTCCGTGCCCCCGGGCACCAGCACCGCCAGGTCGTGGGCGGTGTGGCCGGGCCCGATGTTGACCAGCAGCGCCCGGCGTCCGCCGCCGAGGTCGAGGGCCACCTGTCCGGAGACGCCGTGGCCGGGGAGCACGAGCAGTTCCACGGCCTCGGCCGCGAGGTCCGGCTGCATGCCGTGCAGCACCGCGTCGTGCCGCAGTTCCTTGCGTTCGCGGCCGAGGAGTTCTCCGGCGCCCACGGCCGCGTACACCTGGACGCCGGAGAAGGCCGCCGTGCCCAGGACGTGGTCGAAGTGCGGGTGGGTCAGTGCGATGTGCGTCACGGGCAGGCCGCCGAAGATCTCCTGCAGTTCGTGCCGGATCTCCACGCCCTCGTGCAGCGAGGAACCGGTGTCCACGACGAGCACCCCGTCGCTGCCGGCGACCGCGCCGGCGGTCGCGTCCCAGCCCGGCAGCCTGCGGCGTACGACACCCGGCGCGAGGCGCTCCCAGCGCGCTCCGGCCCCGCCCCCCACCGCGCCCGCGTTCCCGTGAGTTTCCATACGGCGACGCTAGCGGCTGACCGATAGCGTTGCCCGTCCGGAGGCAAGGGGCGCGGACGGCCCTTGCCCCGGTCGTGGGGCCCGGCCGTACACTTGCCTACGGGATCTGGCACTCGTGACCATTGAGTGCCAAGGGCGGAAGGGCCCGGCGGATCCCCGTACGACGGTAGGACCACTGACCCTGGAGGTGCGCGCGATGCTGAGCGAACGCAGGCTCGAGGTGTTGCGCGCCATCGTCCAGGACTACGTGGGCACCGAGGAGCCGGTCGGCTCCAAGGCACTGACCGAGCGGCACAAGCTGGGGGTCTCCCCGGCCACCGTGCGCAACGACATGGCCGCGCTGGAGGACGAGGGCTTCATCGCCCAGCCGCACACCAGCGCCGGCCGCATCCCCACCGACAAGGGCTACCGCCTCTTCGTCGACAGGCTGGCCGAGGTCAAGCCCCTGTCGACGCCCGAGCGCCGCGCCATCCAGAACTTCCTGGACGGTGCCGTCGACCTGGACGACGTGGTGGCGCGCACGGTGCGGCTGCTGGCACAGCTGACCCGGCAGGTCGCCGTGGTGCAGTACCCCTCGCTGAGCCGTTCGACCGTGCGGCACGTGGAGCTGCTCGCGCTGGCCCCGGCCCGCATCATGCTGGTGCTGATCACCAACACCGGCCGGGTCGAGCAGCGCATGATCGACTGCCCCGCGCCCGTCGGCGAGACCGCGCTGGCGGACCTGCGGGCCCGGCTCAACAGCCGGGTCGTCGGGCGGCGCTTCAAGGACGTGCCGCCGCTCGTGCAGGACCTGCCCGATTCCTTCGACCAGGAGGACCGAGGAACCGTTTCGACGGTCCTCGCGACCCTGCTGGAGACACTGGTCGAGGAGACCGAGGAGCGGCTGATGATCGGCGGTACCGCCAATCTCACTCGTTTCGGTCATGATTTCCCGCTGACGATCCGGCCCGTGCTGGAGGCGTTGGAGGAGCAGGTCGTACTGCTCAAGCTGCTCGGTGAGACCAAGGACACGGAGATGACCGTGCGCATCGGTCATGAGAATGCCCACGAAGGGCTGAACTCCACATCGGTGGTCGCCGTCGGCTACGGTTCGGGCGACGAGGCCGTCGCCAAACTCGGCGTGGTCGGACCGACCCGCATGGACTACCCCGGAACGATGGGAGCGGTACGCGCAGTGGCACGTTACGTCGGACAGATCCTGGCGGAGTCGTAAGTGGCCACGGACTACTACGCGGTCCTGGGCGTACGGCGCGACGCCTCGCAGGACGAGATCAAGAAGGCCTTCCGCCGTCTCGCGCGCGAGCTGCACCCGGACGTCAATCCGGATCCCAAGACGCAGGAGCGGTTCAAGGAGATCAACGCCGCCTACGAGGTGCTCTCCGACCCGCAGAAGAAGCAGGTCTACGACCTCGGCGGCGACCCGCTCTCCTCCTCGGGCGGCGCCGGCGCCGGCGCCGGCTTCGGCGCGGGCTTCGGCAACTTCTCCGACATCATGGACGCCTTCTTCGGCCAGGCCTCGCAGCGCGGACCGCGCTCGCGCACCCGCCGCGGCCAGGACGCCATGATCCGCCTGGAGGTCAGCCTCACCGAGGCCGCCTTCGGCACCACCAAGGAGATCCAGGTCGACACCGCCGTCGTCTGCACCACCTGCAGCGGCGAGGGCGCGGCCCCCGGCACCTCCGCCCAGACCTGTGACATGTGCCGCGGCCGCGGCGAGGTCTCGCAGGTCACCCGGTCCTTCCTGGGCCAGGTCATGACCTCCCGCCCCTGCCCGCAGTGCCAGGGCTTCGGCACGGTCGTGCCCACCCCGTGCCCGGAGTGCGCCGGCGACGGCCGCGTCCGCTCGCGCCGCACGCTGACCGTGAAGATCCCGGCCGGTGTCGACAACGGCACCCGCATCCAGCTCGCCGGCGAGGGCGAGGTCGGCCCCGGCGGCGGCCCGGCCGGCGACCTGTACGTGGAGATCCACGAGACCCGCCACCCGGTCTTCCAGCGCCGCGGCGACGACCTGCACTGCACGGTCACCATCCCCATGACGGCGGCCGCACTGGGCACGAAGGTGCCGCTGGAGACGCTCGACGGCGTCGAGGAGATCGACATCCGCCCGGGCACCCAGTCCGGCCAGTCGATCCCGCTGCACGGCCGTGGTGTCACCCACCTGCGCGGCGGCGGCCGGGGCGACCTGATCGTCCACGTCGAGGTCACCACCCCGACCAAGCTCGACCCGCAGCAGGAGGACCTCCTGCGCCAGCTGGCCAAGATCCGCGGCGAGGAGCGCCCGACGGGCGAGTTCAAGCCGGGGCAGCAGGGGCTGTTCTCGCGTCTGAAGGACGCGTTCAACGGGCGGTAGGCGCACGGCCGGGGGTCCGGGGGTTGTCCCCCGGGTGGGCACAGCAAGCCGGGGCAGCAGGGGCTGTTCTCGCGCTTGAAGGACGCGTTCAACGGGCGGTAGCCCGTAGCTGATGCGCTGCGAGGGGCCGCCCTGTGGGCGGCCCCTCCAGTACGTCGGGCTGTGACACGATGAGGTCATGCCCTCGTCGACCGGAGTGACCGCACTGTTCGAGCAGCTCGCGCATCCGATCGTGCAGGCCCCCATGGCGGGCGGGGCCTCCACCCCCGCCCTCGCCGCGGCCGTCTGCGACGCCGGTGGCCTCGGCTTTCTCGCCGCCGGCTACAAGAGCCCGGGCGCCCTCCGCGAGGAGATCCGGCAGGTGCGCGCCCTGACCTCCCGCCCCTTCGGGGTGAACCTCTTCCTGCCGCAGCCGCCCGCCGCCGATCCCGGCGCCGTGGCCGCGTACGCGCGCCGCATCGCACCCGAGGCCGCCGCGTACGGCGTGGCGCTCGGCGATGCGCACCAGGCGACCGACGACGGGTACGACGCCAAGTTCGCCGCCCTCCTCGACGATCCCGTCGCCGTCGTCTCGTTCACTTTCGGGTGCCCCTCCCGTACGGCGGTGGACGCCCTCGCCGCGGTCGGTACGGCGACCGTCGTCACCGTCACCTCGGCCGCCGAGGCGCGTGCCGCACACCGCGCCGGCGCGGACGCGGTGTGCGTCCAGGGCGTCGAGGCCGGCGGTCATCAGGGCACCCACCACGACGACGTGCGCGCGGACCGCCCCGGTGCCGGCACCGGGCTGCTCGCCCTGCTCGCCGAGGTCCGGGAGAGCGTGCCGCTGCCCGTCATCGCCGCCGGTGGCCTGATGCGCGGCGGCCAGATTGCCGCCGTCCTGGCCGCGGGGGCGTGCGCCGCGCAGCTCGGTACGGCGTTCCTGCCGTGCCCCGAGTCGGGGGCGCACCCGGTGCACAAGAGCGCGCTGACGGATCCGGCGTTCCCCGGCACCGAGTTGACCCGGGCGTTCTCGGGCCGTCCCGCCCGGGGTCTGGTGAACCGTTTCCTTCGGGAGCACGGCCCGGCCGCTCCCGCCGCGTACCCGCAGGTCCACCACCTGACCTCCCCCCTGCGCAGGGCGGCGGCCGCCGCCGGCGACGCCGGGGCCCTGAACCTGTGGGCCGGCCAGGGTCACCGCCTGGCGCGCACCCTGCCGGCGGCGGAGCTGGTCGCCGTGCTGGCCGCGGAACTGAGAGCAACACGAGAGAGCGAGTAGGTCATGACAGCGCCGGTCTTCCTGGTCGAGGAGGACGCCCTGACGGGCGTCTTCCCCGGCACCGTCTTCCCGCTGGACGGCCCCGAGGGCCGCCACGCGGTCTCGGTGCGCCGGCTGCGCGTGGGCGAGGAGATCGTCCTGACGGACGGTCAGGGCAACGGCGTGCACGGCACCGTGGCCGCCGTCGAGGGCAAGGACCACCTCGACGTCGCCGTCACCTCCGTACGCTCCGAACCGGAGCCGCAGCCGCGCATCACGGTCGTCCAGGCCCTCCCCAAGGGCGACCGGGGCGAACTCGCCGTGGAGACCATGACCGAGACCGGCGTCGACGCGGTCGTCCCCTGGGCGGCCTCCCGCTGCGTCACCCAGTGGAAGGGCGAGCGCGGCCTGAAGTCGCTCGGCAAGTGGCGGGCCACCGCCCGCGAGGCCGGCAAGCAGTCCCGCCGCCTGCGCTTCCCCGACGTCGCCGACCTGATGACGACGCGCCAGGTGGCCGAGCTGCTGGCCGGGGCCGCGTTCGCGGCCGTCCTGCACGAGGAGGGCAGCACGGCGCTGGCCACCGCCGACCTGCCGCAGACCGGCGACATCGTCCTGGTCGTCGGGCCCGAGGGCGGCGTCTCGCCTGAGGAGCTCGACGCCTTCGCCGCCGCGGGCGCCCACCCGTACCGCCTCGGCCCGAGCGTCCTGCGCACCTCCACGGCCGGCACCGCGGCGGCGGCCCTGCTGCTGGGCCGCACGGGGCGCTGGGCCTGAGCGTGGGCATCGCCATGGGACGTTCTTCCCATGGCCGTGCCCACCGGCCCATGGCATCGTCTTTCCCGGCAAGGGCTTGTGCCGGCACCGTCCACGGGGGAAACGGGGGATCCGGCGCCGGCACGGCCCCGGTCGTCCTTCCCCGGCCCTGACCAAGCCGGTTTGAGGTGACCTCTCGGGCCCCCGTAGCATGCAGTGCGCGGGGGCCGAGGGAGAAGACACCGGCCATGCCACGACTGCACGCCCGCGACTACGAGCACATGCTCGACCTCGTCGCCGCCGTACTGGAACACCCCGAGCCCGACCGGCTGGGCCACCTGATCGCCGATCACCTGCGGGAATCGCTCGGCTGTGGCACGGTGACGTTCTCCGGCATCGACCCCGCCACCGGCGCCGCCCGCGCCGAGGGCTGGGCCCCCGAGGCCATGGGCCGCCACGTCGAGGACATGGTCCAGCGCCGCATCCTGCAGCAGCACCCCCTCATCCAGTACCTCGCGGCGGGCGAGAGACGCCCGGTGGTCGTCGGTGACCTGTGCGACGGCTGGCGCCACTCCCCGTGGTACTCCGAGGCCCGCCGCGACTACGGCACCACCCAGCAACTGGGCATCCCCATGGCCACCGAGACCGCCCCCGTGCGCGCGATCGTGGTCGCCCGCGACGGCGACTTCACCGACCACGACCTCGCCTTCGTCACCCGCGTCCACCCCCTCCTCGTCACGGCCGACCGCCACACCCGGGAACTCCGCCGCCTGCGCGCGAAGACCCCCCTCCCGGTCCCCGACCACGGCCTGACCCCCCGCGAACTGACCGTCCTCGGGCTGCTGGCCGAGGACCTCACGGCCGCCGCCATCGCCCGCCGCCTCTCCCTGTCCCCCCACACGGTCAAACGCCACCTGGAGAAGATCTACCGCAAGCTCGGCACCAACAACCGCCTCTCGACGGTCCTCCTGGCCAAGGAGGCGGGCCTGGTCACCTGACGGGCCGTGATCGGTCTGACGGGCCGTGATCGATGTTGTCCGAACCAATCTCTAAGCTGGGTGGTTCTTGACCACTCTGGGAGAGCCGGGCGCGCTCGGCGGGGGAGGCACGGCCGTGAGCGACGCCGGCAACGGCAAGGTCCTGGACATCAAGACCGCCGACATCAAGGCCGCGGCGCCCGTCTTCCACGAACAGGGCCGGAAGCTCAGCGAGGCGCTCACCAAGCTGATCGGCACGCTCGACGACCTCGGCGAGCCCTGGGGCAAGGACGAGGCGGTCCAGCAGTTCGCCACGGAATACCCCCGCCGGCAGAAGGACATCGAGAAGGCGACCGGCACCCTGGTGCTGGGCCTGGTCAGCATCCACGAGGCCCTGGTCGACATGGCCGACGGACATGTCGACAACGACGCGCTCGTCGCCGGGATGTTCACCAAGGCGAAGCCGGGCGACGCCGGGACGAAGGGCGGCCGGTGAGCGCCGCCGAGGAGGCCAGGGCGGTCCTGGAGAAGCTCGGCCTCCACTGGCCCGACGGGGACCCGGGAAAGCTGCGCAAGGCGGCGGCCGCCTGGAAGGAGTTCGCAGGAGCCGTCGAGGGCGTCCGCGGAGCGACCAACAACACCGCCCAGGCACTCATCCGCAACAACCAGGGCGAGGGCATCGAGGCGTTCCGCGTCTTCTGGGGCCGCTACACGGGTGGTGGCTCGGGCTCGGGCGGCAAGGGCTGGCTCGACGACGTCGCCGCCTCCGCACACGGCATGGCCGATGCCCTGGAAGAGCTCGCCCGTGCCATCGACGACGCCGTCGACAAGCTCTGGAAGAAGATCGGCATCGAGGCCGGCGTCATCCTCGCGGGCGTCGGCCTGGGTTTCCTGACGTTCGGGCTCAGCACCGCCGCCTCGGCGGCGGGCGCCACGGCGGTCATCGAACTGGGTGCGACGGTGGGCATCGCCATCTCCGCCACCGTCGCCGAGGTCGTCGCCACCACGCTCGTCCTGGCCGCCTTCAGCGGGGTGGAGGCCGTCACCGTCGACCTGGCGGTCGCCCAGCCCGCGAAGATCGCCGCCGGTCTGCAGCACGGTTTCAGCCTGGACGAGATCAATGCCGCGGCGACGGACGGCATGATCTACGGCGGTGCCTTCGGAGGCGCGTTCCACGGGGCCGGCGTGCTGGCCCGCAACGCCGAGCTGGCCGGCGGGTACCGCAACCTCCTCAAGGGCGTCCGCCCCGGCCTGGTCGAGCTGCCGCCCGCCGCCCGCCCCACCGCCGAGATCCCCTGCGCCAAGGATCCGATCGACGTCGCCACCGGCACGATGCTGTTGCCGCAGACGGACCTGCGGCTGCCGGGCGCCCTGCCCCTGACCGTCGAGCGCACCCACCTGTCGTCCTACCGCTCCGGCGGCTGGTTCGGACCGACGTGGGCCTCGACGTTCGACGAGCGCGTCCAACTGGACGCCGAGGGCGTCGTGTACGCCGCCGCGGACGGCATGCGCCTGGTCTACCCGGTGCCCCGGCCGGGGGAGCCGGTCCTGCCCGTGAAGGGCCCGCGATGGCCGCTGCAGTGGGACGGCCGACCGGACGGGACACTGACCGTCACCGATCCCTACGAGGGAGTCGTCCGCACCTTCGGAGCACCCGCCCCCACCGACACCCCCGGTGCCGTCCAGCTCCCGCTCGAAAGCCTTCACGACCGCAACGGCACGCGCATCGACATCGAGCGCACCGAACTCGGCGTCCCCACCGCACTGCGGCACTCCGGCGGGGCCTACGTGGCCGTCGACACCGAAGGACCACGTATCACGGCACTGCGTCTGCTGGACGAAGCACCGTCGCCGTACGAGCACCCGCACGCCCCCGGCCGCGGCACGCTGCTGATGCGCTACGGCTACGACGCGTCGGGCAACCTGACCGAGGTCACCAACTCCAGCGGCAAACCGCTGCACTTCACCTACGACACCGAAGGCCGAATAACCTCCTGGACCGACCGCAACGGCACCTCGTACAGCTACACCTACGACGCCCGCGGTCGCGTCATACGCACCGAGGGAAGCGACGGCTTCCTCTCCGGCACCTTCGCCTACGACGACACCACGCGCACGACCACCGAGGCCGACTCCCTCGGCCACCTGCGCACCTACCGCCACAACACCGACGGGCAGGTCGTCGAGGAGACCGACCAGCTCGGCAACACCACCCGCACCGCATGGGACCCAAGGGGCGACCGCCGCCTCGCCGTGACCGACCCGCTGGGCCGCACCACCCGCTACACCTACGACGACGCCGGCAACCTCAGCCGCGTGACGCTGCCCGACGGCACGGCGGCCCACGCCACGTACGACGCCGACCTGTGCCGCCCGCTGCAGGTCACCGAGCCGGGCGGCGCCACCTGGCGGCACGCCTACGACGAGCGCGGCAACCTCCTGGCCACCACCGACCCCCTGGGGGCGGTCAGACGCTACGCGTACGACGACGCCGGCCACCTGACCGCGGTCACCGACGCCCTCGGGCACACCACCACGGTCCTGTGCGACGGAGCGGGCCTGCCGCTCGTCGTCACCGACCCCCTCGGCCACGCCACGACCGTCCGCCGGGACGCCTTCGGCCGAGTGGTCGAGGCGGTCGACCCGCTCGGCCGCGTCACCCGCATGTCCTGGACGACCGAGGGAAAGCCCAGCCGCCGCGACCTCCCGGACGGCACCTGCGAGTCGTGGACGTGGGACGGCGAAGGCAACCTCCTCACCCACACCGACCCTGCCGGCAACACCACCACCCACACCAGCACCCACTTCGACCTGCCCGCCTCCCGCACGGAGCCGGACGGGACGACGTACTCCTTCGCCCACGACACCGAGCTGCGGCTCGTCGCCGTGACCGACCCGCAGGGCCTGACATGGTCCTACGACTACGACGACGCGGGCCGCCTGGCGGCCGAAACCGACTTCGACGGACGCCGCATCACGTACGTCCACGACGCGGCCGGGCAACTGCTGGCCCGGACGAACGGCGCGGGCGAAACGCTGCATTTCGAGCGCGACGCGCTGGGCCGCGTCATCGAGCAGCGCTCCGGCACCGGCGGGACGACGACGTACACCTACGACGCGGCAGGCCGACTGGCCCGCACGGCCGGCGCCGATGCCGAAGTCGTCCACGAACGGGACGCCCTCGGCCGGCTGCTGTCGGAAACCGTCAACGGACGGACGACCCGGTGGTCGTACGACGCCGAAGGACACTGCACGAAGCGCACGACCGCCTCCGGACTGACCACGGAATGGACGTACGACCCCGCCGGGCGGCCCACGGCCCTGCGGAACGACGCCGGCACCCTGACCTTCACCTACGACGCGGCCGGCCGCGAGACCGCCCGCGGCCTCGGTGACGACACCGCCCTGCTCACCCAGGCCTGGGACGCCGCCGACCGCATCACCGGACAGAGCGTGACCGCCGGGGCACCCGGCGCCCAGCGCCTCCTCCAGCACCGGTCCTACGCCTACCGGGCGGACGGCCACATCCAGGAGATCCGCGACCTCACCTCCGGCACACGCCGCTTCGACCTCACGGCCACGGGCCGGGTCACCGGCGTACGGGCCCACGGCTGGACGGAGACGTACGCCTACGACACCGCCGGCAACCTCACCCACGTCACCGCCCCCGCCCACGAGGCCCCCGGCCGCCACGAGGTGGACGGCACCCTCCTGCGCCGCGCGGGCCGCACCACGTACGAACACGACGCCCAGGGCCGCCTGGTCCGCAAGACCCGCAAGCTCCTCAACGGCCGGACGCGGACGTGGACGTACACCTGGGACGCGGAAGACCACCTCACGGAAGCCGTGACGCCGGACGGCGAACGCTGGACGTACACCTACGACCCGCTCGGCCGCCGCCTCTGCAAGCGCCGCGCATCGGACGGCGCCGAAACACTCTTCACGTGGGACGGCACGCGCCTGGCGGAACAAACGGCACCCGACGGTGCCGTCACCACCTGGGACCACGCCCCCGGCACCCACCGCCCGGTGGCCCAGACCCACCACCGCCCGCTGACCCGGGTGCAGGGCCGGTCCCTGATCACGGACTACGCCGCCGAGGCACCGGCGCCCCGCTTCCACGCGGTGATCACCGACCCGGTCGGCACCCCCACGGAGCTCGTCACCCCGGACGGCACCCTGGCCTGGCACCACCGCACCACCCTCTGGGGCACCCCCCTCCCCGCCCCACCGCAACCCCCCGACGGCGCAGACTGCCCCCTCCGCTTCCCGGGCCAGTACGCGGACGCGGAAACGGGCCTGCACTACAACTACTTCCGCTACTACGACCCGGAGACGGCGCGCTATGTGTCGCCGGACCCGCTGGGGCTGGAGCCGGCGCCGCATCCTTATGCTTACGTTGTCTCTCCACAGGCGTGGGTTGACCCCTTGGGGCTGGCCCCCTGTAAGGCAGGGGATGTACTAGGTGATACGTCCAGGCTGGAGGGGTGGATTCCGACAGACGTGCCAAAGGAGTCAAGGGCAGTCCTGAGAGATATTCGGGAATCAGGCGTGGAGGCTCAGGGGGCGGGTCCCCAACGCATGGGGCCCTCAATGCCTCAGCCTTTTCGCAACACCGGAAAGGGCGGGGCGTACAAGCTTCCGGAGTACGACAGTGCGGGGAAGCCCATCGAGTATCTCGAGTGGGGAACCGTGCAGTCGGCCGATAATCCGAAGTGGGGCGGCGAGCGTATCGTGACCGGCTCGGACGGATCTGCCTACTATACGCCAACTCATTATCAGAGCTACATAGTCATGGAACCTGGCAGATGAATCTTCCTGAGACTGACTTCTGGTCCGTTTCCGGTCCGCGGTTGCACGTACTTGCCGAGGAGGCAACCGGATCGGTGGCGAGAATCGTCCCGCCGCCCGGGGTCGCAGTCGTCGCACACATGGACGGTGCAAATATGGCGGATGCGGATGGGGTGTTCGAGCAGTTTTGGAGAGAGCTGAGGTTTCCGGATTACTTCGGGTGGAACTGGCCGGCCCTACTTGATTGCCTGCGTGACCTCCAGTGGCTTCCGGCCGATCGGTACCTTGTCGTCATCAGGAACCCTGGTCGGCTGCTTTCGTCCGCTCCGGAAGAGCGGGAGGTTTTTTTGCAGACCTTGATGTGGGCGTCCGACGCATGGGCGAGCCCGCACGGTAAGCCCGGGGGGACAGGAATTCCCTTCAACGTCTTGCTGTTCTGCGGCGACGCCGAGTTGGACGGTATTCGGCACGAGGTGCGGAGAATTCAGGAGAACTGAACGGATGCCGGGCACGGGCGCGCCGCGGCTACTTGTTCGCGTGGTCGCCCAGGAAGAACAGCAGCCAGATGAAGCCCGCCAGGGCGTGCGTGATGAAGACGTAGACGAGCACGCGCAGGGCTATCTGGCGTTCTGCGCGCTTCTCGGAGTCCTGGGCGGCGGGTGACATAGGAGGGCAAGGTTACCTGGTTGCCGGGAGGGCGAAGTGGACGCCGGTGAGGTTTTCCGACAGGTCCCACAGGCGGCGGCCCGTCTCCGGGTCGGTCGCGGTCGGTGACAGGGGTACGCGTCTCGGGTTGCCGCGGAGTTCTCCTGCGCCGTCGGGGCCGATGAAGTCGCCGCCCGTCGCGTCGGGGGCCGTGGCGGCGTACAGCTGGGGGAGTGCGCCCTGGTCGGGGCGCTGGGCCAGCAGGGGGTTGCCGATGCGGCCGAGCAGTACGCGCAGGGCGGCGGTCGACGCGCGCATCTGGAGGGCCGTCGCCGTGTAGCCGGGGTGGGCGAGCAGGCTGCGCACCGGGCTGCCGGTCCCGGTCAGGCGCCGGTGGAGCTCGTGGCCGAAGACGGCGTTGGCGAGCTTCGACTGGTTGTAGGAGCCCATGGGGGAGTACGAGCGCTCGCCGTGGACGTCCTCGAAGTCGATGCGGGCCTTGCGGTGGTTGACCGAGCTCACGGTGACCACGCGCGGGTCGTTCCCGGCCGAGAGCAGGTCCAGTAGGAGGCCCGTGAGCGCGAAGTGGCCCAGGTGATTGCAGGCGAACTGCAGCTCGTGGCCCTGGGGGCTCAGGATGCGGGGTGGCGCCATGATGCCGGCGTTGTTGATCAGCACATCCACCCGCGCGTGCTCGGCGTGCAGCCGGTCGGCGAAGGCGCGGACCGAGTCGAGGTCGGCGAGGTCGACGTGGCGTACGTCGAGCCGGGCGCCGGGCAGCTCGGCGGCCACGTGGCGGCCCTTCGTCTCGTCGCGTACGGCGAGGATCACGTGCCCGCCGCGGCGGGCCAGCGCCCTGGTGGTGGCCAGGCCCAGCCCGCTGGTGGCGCCGGTGACGACGAAGGTGCGGCCGGTCTGGTCCGGGATGTGGTCGGCGGTCCACCGATGCTTCTGCTGCTTCTGCGTCATGAGGCACACACTGCCCTTCGTGGCACAGAGTGTCAACCATGCCTAGCAGTGCCGTCCGCTGCATGGTGGCGGTACCCTGTCCCCGTGAGCCCCCGCCCCGAAACCAGCCTGGCCGAGCGCAAACGTCAGCTCGTCGCCGACGAACTGACCAGTGCAGCGCTGCAGTTGCTGGCACAGAAGGGGTACGACGCAGTCACCATCGACGAGATCGCCGCCGTCGCCGGCGTCTCCCGGCGGACGTTCTTCCGGTACTTCGCGTCCAAGGAGGACGTCGTCGTCCGGTTCCTCGCGGACATGGGCACCGGCATGCGCGCCGCCCTCGCGGACCGCCCCGCCGGCGAGCCCGTATCCGTCGCGCTGCGCCACGCCGTCTCGGGACCCCTCGCCGCCTGCGGCGACCACGCCGACAGCGCACGCGGCGTCGTCCGGCTGATCCTGGGCACCCCTGCCCTGCATGCCCGCTTCCTGGAGCGCCAGGCGCAGTGGCGCGACGACCTGACGGCGGAGCTGGCGGCCCGCGTCGGGGCGGATCCCGACGCGGACCTGTATCCGCAGATGGCCGCCGGCATGGCGCTCACCGCCTTCAACACCGTCCTGCAGCGGTGGAGCGGCAGCGACGATGCCGCCGTGGACCCGGCCGGGCTGCTCGACCGGGCCTTCGCGCTCGTCGCGCCCGCGTTGGACGCGTAGGAGCAGTGGCCTTCAGGGGCAGGTGACGACCTGTCCGGCCCAGGACATTCCGCCGCCGAAGGCGAGCAGCAGGACCGGTGCTCCCGAGGGGAGTTCGGCGCGCTCGGTGAGCTTGGAGAGGGCGAGCGGGACGGACGCGGCGGACGTGTTGCCGGATTCGGTGACGTCCCGGGCGATCACCACGTCCTCCGGGAGGCCGAGCCGGCGTATGACGGCGTCGATGATGCGCAGGTTGGCCTGGTGGGTGACGATGCCGGCGAGGTCGGCCGGGCGCAGGCCGGCGCGTGCGCAGGCCTCCTCGGCAATGGCGGGGAGCTCGCCGGTGGCCCAGCGGAAGACGGTCTGGCCCTCCTGGGCGAAGTGCGGATGCCACTCGCCGACCAGGCGCACGGCATCGCCGCGCGTGGGGTCCGAGCCCCAGACGACCGGACCGATTCCGCCGCCCCCTCCCTCCTGCGCGCCGAGTACGGCGGCGCCCGCGCCGTCCCCGAGCAGGACGCAGGTGCGCCGGTCGGTCCAGTCGGTGACGTCGGACATCTTCTCCGCGCCGATGACCAGGGCGTGCCGGGCCGCGCCCGCGCGGAGGGCGTGGTCGGCGCAGGCGAGGGCGGTGCAGAAGCCCGCGCAGCCGTTGTTGAGGTCGAAGGCGACGGGGGAGGGCAGGCCCAGGCGGGCGGCGACCTGGGCGGCGATGGAGGGGCAGCGGTCGATCGCCGTGCAGGTGGCCACGGTGACCAGTCCGATGTCGGCGGGTTCCAGGCCGGAGGCGGCCAGGGCCTTGCCGGCGGCGGCAGTGGCCATGTCGGTGACCGATTCGCCGGGGGCGGCGATGCGGCGCGTGGCGATCCCGGTGCGGCGGCGGATCCACTCGTCGCTGGTGTCGACCATGGTGGCCAGGTCGTCGTTGGTCATGACGCGTGCCGGCTGGTAGTGGCCCAGGGCGGTGATACGGCTTCCCGGGAGGGCTGAACGCATGGTCGGGGTCTCCTCGGCTCGGCGACGGAGCCCGGAATATAGCAACCGATCGATCGGAAGTTAAAAGTTCGCGGCTCGGTACGATGACGTCATGAGCCCTCGCAACTCCTTCGCCGAAGCCCGCCGGACGCGGGAGCGCATCGTGGCGCGCGGCATCGCGATCGCCTCGGTCGACGGCCTGGAAGGGCTCACGATCGGGCGCCTGGCCACCGACCTCGGCATGAGCAAGGCCGGGGTCCTCGGCCACTTCGGCACCAAGGAAGCCCTGCAGCTCGCGACCCTGGACGGGGCCGCGGCCGCCTTCGCCCGCCTGGTGTGGGAGCCCGCGGCGCACGAGGAGCCGGGTCTGCCCCGGCTGCGCGCGGTCTGCGCGCGCTGGACGGGCTACCTGGAGGCCGGGCGGGAGATCTTCCCCGGCGGGTGCTTCTTCACCACGGCCTCCGTCGAGTTCGACGCCCGCGACGGTCACGTCCGCGACGCCGTCGCCCGCCTGCTCCGCGTCTGGCGCGGCCGCCTCGCCGCCGAGGTGCGCACGGCCGTCGCGGCCGGCGACCTGCCCCCGGACACCGACCCGGAGCAACTCGTCTACGAGCTCCTCGGCCTCCACATGGCCCTCAATCAGGAAACGCAGCTCTTCGCCGACCCCTCCGGCGCCGCCACCCGCACCCGCCGGGCCGTCGACCGCCTCCTCGCCCACCCCCCACGCCGCGCCTGACCCCGCGGCATCCTTTGCCGAACGGTCAGCCACCCGCGCCCGCCCCTCGCATAGCCTCGGCGGCATGCTCGATGCGAACGCGAACGTGATCAAACTCGACGACGAGGCCCGCGCGTTGCCCGGCGCGTGGCGCTCCTCCGTACTCGGCCGGGCCGGCACGGAGACGGTCGTCAAGGTCGTACGGATGGACGCAACGCCCCTCGCCGAGGAGCAGCACGAAACTCCCGAAGCGCTGATCGTCCTCGACGGACGGCTCCGGCTTCGCGTCGCCGGACGCCCCGTGGACGTCGGCGCCGGCGAGATGTACGTCGTCCCCGCGGCCACCCCGCACGCCGTACTGCCCGGCAGTCGCGGCACCCTGCTGATCGTGGAAGCCGCCTGACGGCCGTCGGAGGCGTCAGCCCACGAGGCGCTTGCGCCAGTCCAGGGGCGTGACGGTGATGGCCTGGCGTGCGTCCCCGTTCCACTGCGTTGCAAGGCCCGCCTCCGCGAGGGTGGCGACGACCTCGCGGCCGACGGCCGCCGTCGTCTCCGCCGACCCGTCGAACCCGCCGTACAGCAACGTCAGCCCGTGCCCGGCCGCGGCCGAATCCGTGCACTGGGAGTGGAAGTACACGAAGCCGCGGGCACCGGGCGCGGCCTCCGCGCCTATCTCCGCCTGGCCGCAGCTGCGGCAACAGGTGAAGTTCTCCCGGGCGGTGATGCCGGCGGCCTCCAGGGCCGTGAAGGCCCGAGTGAGGCGGTCAGGGTCCGTCTCGCCCTCCCAGGCGGCCTGCTCGGCGACGCGTTCCAGCCACAGCCGGTCGGCCAGCTGCCGCGCCTGGGCGGCCGAGACGGGCCGGCGGTCGCCGGAGACGAGGTAGTCCTCGGCGACCTCGGCCAGCTGCGCGCGCGTCGCGTAGCCGCCCGCCAGCACCTCGCGGACCCGCGCCTCCAGCTCGCCGCGCTCCTCCTCGTCGAGCGCGAGCGGCGGTACGGGCTCGGGTGCCGGCATGTCCAGCCGCACCCAGTCCGGCCCCGCGTCCCAGCCGTCCTGCTGCCGTGCCCAACCGGTCATGGCCGCGGCCACCGCTTCCGGCCCGCGCAGAACCGCTTGGTAATGCTGATCAGCCGCCCCGGCACGGTGTTCCACCATGTAGTCGCCGCCCGCCTCGTGCCACACCTGCATGAAGACGTCGGGCAGATCGGGAATCCTCTGCACGACCAGGAACCGGTCGCCCTCCCCGCCGATCCGGGCCACCAGCCCGGCGAGCTCCCCGGCGGTCGCCCGAACGTACCGGCGGCCGCCCTCCGTCTCCACGGTGATCGCAAGAATGCCCATGCCCGCACTCTCCCACGGGCCACTGACAACGGCGCCGCCCCGGCGGCTCAGCCCTTGACGGCCGCCGTCATCCGCTGCTGCCATGCCCATGACGTGGTCCAGCGGTCCAGCGGCCCAAGGGAGGAACCCGCATGGAGCTTCCGAGAACCACGACCACCGCCCCCCTGGGACGCCGGGCCTTCGCCGCCCGCGGGCTCGGCGCACTGGCGGGGCTCACCGCGGCCGTCGCCCTGACGTCCGTGACCGCAGCGCCGGCAGCACGCGCGAAGGGCCAGGCCGGCGCGGCGGCCCAGGGCAACTGGCGCTTCTGCACCAAGTGCTACGTCATGTTCTTCTGGGGCTTCTCCGACGACGGGCACTGTGCCGCGGGCGGCGCCCACACGCAGGCCGGCTACAACTTCGTCCTGCCCCACGACGTCCCCGAGACGGGCAACGCCCAGGCCAACTGGCGCTTCTGCAGCAAGTGCTACGGGCTCTTCTTCTTCGGCTACCCCAGCGGCGGCTGGTGTCCGACCGGCGGGTCGCACTACGCGGCCGGCTACAACTTCGTGATCCCGCACGACGTCGCCGAGACGCCCTCGGCCCAGGCGTACTGGCGGTTCTGCACCACCTGCTACGTCATGTTCTTCTGGGGCTACCCGGAAAAGGGCCGGTGTCCGAACGGCAATGGCCACAACGCCGCCGGATTCAACTTCGTCATCCCGCACACCTAGCCGCAGCGTCGTCCTCTTCCGCCACCCAGCAGCGGCGGAAGAGGGCGACGTACGTGCGTGCTCAGTGGTTCGTGCCGGACGCCCAGATCGCCTGGCTGCCGTCGTAGATCACCACGTTGCCGTCGTCCTGGACGACCAGGCGCGAGCCGGGGTGCCGGTCGGTGTTGGAGGCCCAGACGGCGCGGCCGGAGCGGGTGTAGACGACGAAGTTGCCGTCCGTCTGCAGGACGGCCCGCCAGCCCTGGTTCACCGTGTTGGAGGCCCAGCGGGCTCTGCCGAACTCGTCGTAGATGACGAGGTTGCCGTCGGTCTGCATGACCAGGGTCGCCGTGTCGGAGCTCACGGACTGGCCCCGTTCGAGGGCGAACGGCGCGTACAGCGTCCGGCTCGCCTTGATCTTCGCACCGGCCGCCGGGGCCTTGGCGGTGGTCGAGGGTGCCGCGGTCGCCGGGGCGGCCAGGGCCAGGGAGCCGGCGAGCGAGGCCGTCGCCAGCAGGGTGGTCAGGGCGGTGGTGATCCTCTTGCTCACGAAAGATCCTTCCGTCGGGCTTTCGTCGAGTCGTGCAGTCACCTGTGCGGTACGGACACTGGCACCCGCCTCCGCCGGGCGGGACGGCTTCGTACGGGTGTGACGCATTCGCATTCGTGTTTGGCCGAGAGTCCCGCGCCCCTTACGGGTCGAAGTCCCGCCCCAAAGGCGCCAGTTGTGCCCCAAGGCGTCCTTCCCCGGCCCCCGCTCGCAGTGGGACACTCTCCGCCATGGGTGCGTCGAGGCGCATACGTGGCATACGTGTACGGGAGTGGGGCGGCCCCGGCCGCCCCCGCCGCCCCCGCCTGCGGTACGGCGCCGGCTTCGGCGCCGCCGGCCTGGCCGCGGCGGCCGTGGTGGCGCTGGCCGGCTGCGAGCCGGCCGCCGGGCTCGACGCGGCGACCGTCGCCGCCGTCACCCAGCGCCAGGCGTCCCTGACGCTCGGCCGCGAGGGCGTCGCCGTGGCCTGGCTGACCTGCCGGGGCAAGGCCCAGGACGGCGGCACGGACATGGCGGGCTCGCCGCAGCCGGTGACGATCGTCGGCATCGACTGCGAGGGCGGTACGGACAAGGGCAGGCGGATCATCGTCTTCGGCACCGTCACCGGCGTGTCCGGCACCGCCTGCGTGCGCGGCCTGCTGACGGCCAATGTGGACGGCCGGACGGTCTTCCGGGTCAGCGTGCTCGGCGACTGCACCCGTACCGGCGCGGGCGGCGGCCCGTCCTCGTCCGTCCCCACGGCACCGCCGCCCGGCGTGCCCAAGCCCCCGCCGCCGCAGGGCGGTGGTACCCGGGGGCCCACCGTGCCGGCGCCCTCCCCGAGCTGCAGCAGCACGCCCATGCCCCGGGGCAAGTGACGGCCGGGTCGCGGCGGCCGTACGGACGGGCGGGTAACATCCGCACCGTAGGAGCCGACGACCCGGGAGGAGCCCACCGGTGGCGGGAGAACCGCAGGCGGACTGCCTGTTCTGCAAGATCGTCAAGGGGGAGGTGCCCGCGACGGTCGTCAAGGAGACGGCCACGACGCTCGCCTTCCGCGACATCAACCCGCAGGCGCCCGTGCACGTCCTGGTGATCCCCAAGGTGCACCACCCGGACGCCGCGTCCCTGGCCGCCGCCGAGCCGGCGATCGCCGCCGACGTGCTGCGCGAGGCCGGCGAGGTCGCCCTGCAGGAGAACGGGGACAGCGGCTTCCGCATCGTCTTCAACACCGGCGCGGGCGCCGGGCAGACCGTCTTCCACGCGCACGCGCACGTCCTGGGCGGGCGCGGCTTCAACTGGCCCCCCGGCTAAGCCCTTGTCCGTACGCGAACTGGTCGTCCTGGGCACCGCCAGCCAGGTGCCCACCCGGCACCGCAACCACAACGGCTACGTCCTGCTCTGGGACGGCGAGGGCATCCTCTTCGACCCGGGCGAGGGAACGCAGCGGCAGATGCTGCGCGCCCGGGTGGCCGCGCACGACCTCAACCGGATCTGCGTCACCCACTTCCACGGCGACCACTCGCTCGGTCTCGCCGGGGTGATCCAGCGCATCAACCTGGACCGGGTGCCGCACCCGGTCACCGCGCACTTCCCGGCCAGCGGCAAGCGCTTCTTCGAGCGGCTGCGCTACGCCACCGCCTACCGCGAGACGGTGGAGCTGGCGGAGGAGCCGGTGGCGGGCACCGGCGCGGTGCTCGCCGTCACGGGCTCGTACACCCTCGAAGCGCGCCGGCTCTCGCACCCCGTCGAGTCCTACGGCTACCGCCTCACCGAGCCCGACGGGCGCCGGATGCTGCCCGAGCGGCTGGCCGAGCACGGCATCGCCGGGCCGGACGTCGGCCGGCTGCAGCGCGAGGGCGAGGTCCGCGGGGTGACGCTGGACGAGGTGAGCGAGGTGCGGCGCGGGCAGCGCTTCGCGTTCGTGATGGACACCCGGCTGTGCCGGGGCGTGCACGAGCTGGCCGAGGGCTGCGACATGCTCGTCATCGAGTCGACGTTCACCGACGAGGACGAGGACCTGGCCACCGAGCACGGCCACCTGACGGCAGGCCAGGCCGCACGGGTGGCGGCGCAGGCAGGCGTACGGCACCTGGTGCTCACGCACTTCTCGCAGCGCTACGAGGACCCGGCGGTCTTCGAGCAGCAGGCCCGGGCGGCGGGCTTCGACGGCGAACTCACCGTCGCCCGGGACCTGATGCGCGTACCGGTGCCGAAGCGGCGGTGAGTTACGGCAGGTAGTACATCGGGTTCGGCAGCTTGTAGGTGCGCTCGGCGTGACCGCCCTGCAGGTCGCTGAACTGGTCGCCGAAGTTGGCGACGATGCGGTAGCCCTTGGACTCGATGTACGCGCGCGTGCCCGACTTGTACTCGACCGTGGTGCACTTGGCGCCGCAGGCCAGGTAGGCCGGCGGGGTCTTCTTGTTCTTCAGGAAGAAGTGCTCGGTGTCGGCGGCGGGCTTGTAGCCGGCGTTCTTGAGGTTGCGCACGCTCCAGTCGCGCTGGTGCTCGTCGCGACCGGTGACGAAGAAGACCTCGACGCCCTTGTCCTTGGCCCAGTTGACCAGCTGCGGCATGCCGAAGACCGGGCCCATGTCGGTGGACTTCAGGTACGCGTCCTGCGACTCGGGCGTGAAGTGGAAGCCCTGCTGCAGCTCGTAGTTGTACGTCAGCAGGGTGGTGTCGTCCACGTCCAGGACGATCGCGGGCTTCTTGGCGCCGTGCGCCTTGCCCTGGTTCTTGACGACCCGCTCCAGCTGGGCCTTCGCCTTGCGCTCGATGTCGGCCACCTGCTTGGCGTAGTTGCTCTCCGGCGAGGCGTAGTGCTGGCCGGAGGCGTCGACGGTGTCGCCGTAGTACGCCTTGATCTTGTCCTGGACCTGCGTGAGGTTCGGGATCTCCTTGTCCGAACGCGGCACCGCGTGGTCGGCGCTGGCGGCACCCGCCGTGTACAGGCCGGCCCCGGCGACGAGGGCGGCGGCGGTGGCGGCGGCCACGCGCACGCGCGTGGACTTCAGGGAGAGGGACGGCACGTTATGACTCCTGGGTAACAAGGAAACTCCCCGTGAAGCTAAGCGCTTGACCTGTGCTGGTCAAGGGCTCTCTACGCGCGAAGAAGACCGGGAGAAGATCGTCCGAGGGCGTACCGTGGGGAGCACCAGCAGCGACACGAAGGGTGGGGCTCGAGATGGCGCAGGAAGTACGAGCGGTCGTCGCACCGGGCAGGAACGAACCGGTGCGCGTGGAGACGATCGTCGTACCGGACCCGGGGCCGGGCGAGGCCCTGGTGAAGGTCCAGGCGTGCGGCGTGTGCCACACCGACCTGCACTACAAGCAGGGCGGCATCAACGACGACTTCCCCTTCCTCCTCGGCCACGAGGCGGCCGGCATCGTGGAGGCCGTCGGCGAGGGCGTCACCGAGGTCGCCCCCGGCGACTTCGTCGTCCTGAACTGGCGCGCGGTCTGCGGCCAGTGCCGCGCCTGCCTGCGCGGCCGCTCCCAGTACTGCTTCGCCACGCACAACGCGCGGCAGAAGATGACGCTGACCGACGGCACCGAGCTCGCCCCCGCCCTCGGCATCGGCGCCTTCGCCGAGAAGACCCTCGTGGCCGCCGGCCAGTGCACCAAGGTCGACCCCGCGGCCTCCCCGGCCGTCGCCGGCCTTCTCGGCTGCGGCGTCATGGCCGGCTTCGGCGCCGCCCTGAACACCGGCAACGTCGGCCGCGGCGACTCGGTCGCCGTCATCGGCTGCGGCGGCGTCGGCGACGCCGCCGTCGCCGGCGCCCGCCTCGCCGGCGCCGCGCGGATCATCGCCGTCGACATCGACGACCGCAAGCTCGACTGGGCCCGGCGCATGGGCGCCACCCACACGGTCAACTCCCGCGACAACGACCCCGTCGAGGCGATCCGCGAGCTCACCGGCGGCTTCGGCGCCGACGTGGTCATCGACGCCGTCGGCCGCCCCGAGACCTACAAGCAGGCCTTCTACGCCCGCGACCTCGCCGGCACCGTCGTCCTCGTCGGCGTCCCGACGCCCGAGATGCAGCTGGAGCTGCCGCTCCTCGACGTCTTCGGCCGCGGCGGCGCCCTGAAGTCCTCCTGGTACGGCGACTGCCTGCCCAGCCGCGACTTCCCCATGCTCATCGACCTGCACCTGCAGGGCCGGATCGACCTCGCCTCCTTCGTCACCGAGACCATCGGCCTCGGCGACGTCGAGAAGGCGTTCGAGCGCATGCACGAAGGGGACGTGCTGCGGTCCGTGGTGGTCTTCGAGGACTGACTGTGCTGCGGTCAGCCGAGGGTGTCGGCCAGGACGGCGACGGTCTGCGCGATCAGCTCGTCGTCGCCCTGCGCCTTCCGGTCGCGGGGATGCGTCGTCAGCACGGCCATCACGACCGGCGCACCCTGCGGCGTCCAGACGACACCGACGTCGTTGTTCGTCCCGTAGCTGCCGCCACCGGTCTTGTCGGCGACCCTCCAGCCGGCGGGAATGCCCTTGCGGAACCGCTTGTCGCTCGTGGTGTTGCCCAGCAGCCAGCCCATGAGCCGTCTGCGGTCCGCGGTGGCGAGCGCGTCGCCGAGCACCAGGCGGGCGTACGTGCGGCCGATGGCGTACGGGGTCGTGGTGTCCGTCACCCGGTCCGGCTCGGCGGTGTTCAGCGCGGGCTCCCACCGGTCGAGACGCGTGACACGGTCACCGAGCGAGCGCGCGAAACGCGTGACGGCCGCCGGGCCGCCGAGCTCGCGCAGCAGCAGATTGGCGGCGCAATTGTCGCTGAAGGAGATGGCGGCGGCGCACAGCTCCTCGACGGTCATGCCGTGCGCGATGTTCGCCGGCCTCTCGGTGATCTTCGAGTTCTCCGCGGCGATGACGTCCTGGGCGGTGTAGTGGATCCGCTTGGCCAGGAACTCGCCGTCACGGTCGAGATCGCGCAGCACGGCGGCGACGGCGAGCGTCTTGAACGTCGAGCACATCGGGAACAGCTCGTCGGCACTGTGCGCGACGGTGCGGCCGGTGCGGACGTTGTGGGCGTACACGCCGAGGCGCGCGCCGTGCGCGCGCTCCAATGCGGCGAGGCGGCGCGCGGCGTTGCCTCCGGCGGCGTGGGCCGTTCCGCTGCCGGCCAGGACGGTGGCCAGGGTGGCGCCTGCGCCGAGGGTGAGGACGTTGCGGCGGGTTATGGACGTCACTGCGGGTGCTTCCTCTCGCCGGGGGCTGTTCGGTGCGTGTTACACGTCCGGCTTTCCGCTTCTGGTTCCCCATGGCGCGCATTTGTCCCAATGGGGTGGGTGGCCCTGCGGGCGGCTGTTCCCCAGCCCCACCCTCTCCCCGTCTCCTAGCGGGGCTGCCGCCCCCTAGCACCCCCGGGACCGGGCTCCGCCCGGCGTCCTCAAACGCCGGACGGGCTGGATTCGGCACCCGCCGGTTTGTGGGCAATCGTGCCGCAGGGCGGCACGGGTGGGCACAAACCGGCCCACCGGGCAGCACCCCCCCCGGGAGACGGCGGCGTCACCCCGCCGCAAATGCGGCTCGTGCCGCGCGGCGCCAGCGGTTCGCGGGGAGGGTGGGCCGCAGGGCCGCCAGTGCCGCGCAGTACTTCGTGAAGACCGCCGGCCGCACCCCGTGCGCATGCAGCAACAGGTCCGCCTCCGTCAAGTGCCCCGCACTCTTCGTCTCGACGAGCACCAGCCCGCTGTCGCACCGCACCACCCGCCCGCCCCGCAGGTCCGTGCACACGAGCCCCGCGTCGCAGGTGATGCGTTCGCCGTCCGCGACCAGCGTCGTGCGCACGTAGTCGGTGCTGACCGACGGGCTGAGGGTCGCCGGGGCGGGGAAGCCGTAGGCCCGGGCCAGGGTGGTGTCGAGGAAGGCGCGGTGGGGGGCGTCCAGGGGGTGGCCGCCGGTGCCGATCGGCCGCCGGTGTTTGACCGTGTCGCCGCGCCGGCCCTTGAGCTTGAGTTCGAACTGCCGCTCACCGGAGTCCTCGTACACCCGTTCGCGGATCTTGAAGCGCAGCCGGCGTCCCTGGCGGTGATCGTGGAAGCTGCGCAGTCCGGGGGTGTCGTAGTAGACGGAGTGGTAGCGGAAGGCGCGGACGCCGTCGATGGTCAGGGCCCGGAAGGGGCCGCCGGCGCGCCGGGGGTCGGTGAGGCGGGCGGCCAGGCGGCAGAACGTTTCGGCGGGCACCAGGTAGCTGCGGTCGAAGCGCGTCAGCAGTTCGGCCCGCTCGTTGACCTCCGTCAGGGTTATGGGTGCCGCGGCGGCCGCGGCCGTGCCGATGGCACCCACAGCCCCGGTCCCGGCGACGGTTGCGGGTGCGCTCACGCCGCCTCCCAGGCCGGGGCGGACTGCGGGGTCACCTGCCGCGGGGTGGTGGGGGCGCCCGGTTCGAGGGCGCGGTAGCGGACGTCGACGACCATGAGGTCGCGGACGTAGTCGACCTCCATGACCGTCCAGTCCAGCGGTTCGCCGAGCCGCCGGGCGAGGTCGGCGCGCAGGGCGGCGGGGTCGCCGTGGACGGCGTCGAGGGTGACGAGGGTGCGGCGGGAACGGGCGTACAGCCGGGGGTGGTCGGCGCCGTAGACGACCAGCAGCAGGACGGCGGCCATGGCGGCGGCGATGCCCAGGGCGAGGTGCGGCAGGCCGCACACCAGGCCGAGGACGAGGGTGGTGAAGTAGTACGCCACCTCTTCGTGCTGCACGGCGTCCGAGCGCAGCCGGATGATGGACAGCACGCCGAAGAGCCCGAAGCCGAGCGCCAGGCCGCCGTTGCCGCTGAGTTCGCCGAGGGCCGCGACCACGGTGAACAGCGCGACGTTCAGGGCGAGGTAGGCGGGTACGAGGTCCCGGCGCCGGTGCCGCGGGTAGTAGATCGCGAAAGTCAGCAGGCATACGGCGACCAGGTCGAGCCCCAGGTGGGCGGCCAGGTGGCGCATGGATTCCATTGCTCCCTCTCTCTGCGCGCTCGGACGATCACAGACGTTGGGGAAACTGTGAGTGAAGCGGTGGACTCACTCGGGTGAACAATGCGAATCCTTGACGGAATCGGCCCCGAACTGACCGGAACCGGAAGCATCTCTTACGTAAATCACCTTGTTGCGCGGGCGGCGTCACCCGTGCAGCCGCATCCCGGCGGACGGAAGCGACGGACGGGGCGTCAGAAGCCGGCCCGCTCCAGGATGCGGGCCGCCACGGCCGGGGAGTCGACGAGCGGGTGCAGCGCCAGGGCGCGCAGCGCGGCGTCGCGGTCCTCGTGGACGGCGGCGTCGATCGTGGCCCGCTCGACGGCCTTCAGCTGCAGCATCAGGCCCAGCTGGTCCTCGCGCAGGGGGGCGCCCGGCAGGGGCTGCGCGCCCTTCGCGCTGACGTCGCACACCGTTTCGATGACGGCGTGCGCGTCGAGGGCCGGCACGGTCGAGCCGTTGGGGACGTTGAGGATCAGGCGGGTGTTCTCGTCGCCGGCGATGGCCCGCATCAGGGCGAGGGCCACTCGGTCGTAGCCGCCGCCGTCCAGGTCGCAGGAATCGCGCTGCCAGCCGCCGGAGGCCGCCCTGCTCTCCGCCATGTACGTCTCCTCGCGCTGCAGCCGGGCGTGCTGCCACAGCTCGTGCGCGCGGTGCGGCTCGGCGGTGGCCTGCGCGAAGAAGTCGCCCTGCTGGCGGTCGAGGAACTCCCCCCGGGTCTGCGGGGCCTCCCGCAGGGAGGCGAAGGTCTCGCGGCGGAAGTAGTAGTAGTGCAGGTATTCGTTGGGCAGCGCGCCCAGCGCCCGCAGCCAGCGCGACCCGAAGAGCTTGCCCTCCTCGAACGTGGCGAGCGCCGCCTCGTCGGCCAGCAGACCCGGCAGCAGGTCCTCGCCCCCGACCCGCAGGGACCGCAGCCAGCCCAGGTGGTTCAGGCCGATGTAGTCGAACTCCGCACCGGCCTGTTCGACCCCCAGCGCCCGGGCCGCCCGGCGCACCAGCCCCACGGGTGAATCGCAGATGCCGATGACGCGCTCACCCAGCACGGCGGACATCGCCTCGGTCACCATGCCGGCCGGGTTGGTGAAGTTGATGACCCAGGCGTCGGGCGCGACGGCGGCCACGCGTTCGGCGATGTCCATGGCCACCAGCACGGTCCGCAGCCCGTACAGCACCCCGCCCGCACCGACGGTCTCCTGGCCCAACACGCCCTCGGCCAGCGGGATCCGCTCGTCGAGCACGCGCCCGGCGGTGCCGCCCACCCGGATCGCGGAGAAGACGAAGTCCGCCCCGCGCAGCGCCTCGTCCAGGCTGCCGGCCAGCCGTACCGCGGGGGCGCCGGCCACGCCCGCGGCCTGGGTGCCCAGGACGGAGGCGATCACGGCCATGCGGGCGGAGTCGGTGTCGTACAGCACGAGTTCGGTGCAGCGGCCGGGCGCGTCCCGCCGGGCGTCGTCCAGCAGCGCGCGGTGCACCAGAGGCACTCTGAACCCGCCACCGCCGAGAATGGTCAGCCTCATGGGACGGAACGTACCTCAGCATCGGGCACACTGTGCGGAACCGCATTCGTGCATCCCGAGAGGAGCGGCGAGCGACCATGACGGTGCCCGGGCCCCACGAGTTCCGTCCGGAGCGGCCTGCCGCCCCCGTCCTCGACCCGCTCGCCGGGATCCGCGCCCCGGACGATCCGGCCACCGACGTCTACCTCACCGGCACCGTCTTCCTCGACATCATCTTCACCGGTCTGGACTCCGCCCCCGTGCGCGGCACCGAGTCCTGGGCCCGCGGCATGGGCTCCAGCCCAGGCGGCATCGCCAACATGGCCACCGCCCTGTCCCGGCTGGGCCTGCGCACCTCGCTCGCGGCCGCCTTCGGCGACGACATGTACGGCGAGTACTGCTGGGAGGCGCTCTCGCGCGGCGAGGGCATCGACCTGGGCCTGTCGCGCACCGTCCTCGGCTGGCACTCCCCGGTCACCGTCTCCATGGCCTACGAGGGCGAGCGCACGATGGTCTCCCACGGCCACGAGGCGCCGCCCGAGGAGCCCCCCGGCTGCCCGCCGCCCGCCCGCGCCTGCGTGGCCCTGCTGGAACCGGGGCGGCAGCAGGAGTGGATCGCCCGGGCCGCCCGCGCCGGCAGCCGGGTCTTCGCCGACGTCGGCTGGGACGAGTCCGGCCGCTGGGACCCGGCCGACCTGGACGGCCTGGAGCACTGCGAGGCGTTCCTGCCCAACGCCGAGGAGGCCATGCGCTACACCCGCACCGACTGCCCGCGCGCCGCCGCCCGGGCACTGGCGGAGAAGGTGCCGCTGGCCGTGGTGACCATGGGGGAGCGGGGCGCGTACGCCGTGGACGGGCGCACCGGCGAGAGCGCCGAGGTCCCGGCCATCGACGTGGAGGCCCTGGACCCCACCGGCGCCGGCGACGTCTTCGTGGCCGGCTTCGTCACCGGCACCCTCGCCGCGTGGCCGCTGGCCGACCGGCTGGCCTTCGCGGGGCTGACCGCGGCCCTGTCGGTGCAGGAGTTCGGCGGCTCGCTCTCCGCGCCCGGCTGGGTGGAGGTCGCCGCCTGGTGGCAGCACGTGCGCTCCTTCGACGACCAGTCCGCGGCCACCCTGCGCCGCTACGCCTTCCTCGACGACCTGCTGCCCGCGGCCCCACGCCCCTGGCCGCTGCGCCGGGCCGTGCCCACGCTGGGCTTCCGGCGCAGGTAAAAGCCCTTCGGCCCGCCGGCCGGGCCGTCGTACCCTTGAATTCCAGGGTTCTTCGGATACAGGAATGCAGGAAAGAGAGGGATGAGCAGGCCTAGAGCCGGCCCATGACTCAGACACCCACACGACCGCAGGCGAGCACGAGCATCACCGTCCCGGCCAAGCACCCCATGGTCACGGTCCTGGGCTCCGGGGACTCGCTCCTGCGCGTGATCGAGAAGGCGTTCCCGTCGACGGACATCCACGTCCGGGGGAACGAGATCAGCGCTACCGGGGACGAGCGGGAAGTCGCCCTCGTACAGCGCCTCTTCGCAGAGATGATGCTGGTGCTCCGCACGGGCGCACCGCTGACGGAGGACGCGGTGGAACGCTCGATCTCGATGCTGCGCGAGGAGAACGCGGGGGCCGCGGTCGAGGCCCCGTCCGACGTCCTCACCCAGAACATCCTCTCCAACCGCGGCCGCACCATCCGCCCCAAGACGCTCAACCAGAAGCGCTACGTCGACGCGATCGACAAGCACACCGTCGTCTTCGGCATCGGCCCCGCCGGCACCGGCAAGACCTACCTGGCCATGGCCAAGGCCGTGCAGGCCCTGCAGTCCAAGCAGGTCACGCGGATCATCCTCACCCGCCCCGCCGTCGAGGCCGGCGAGCGGCTCGGCTTCCTGCCCGGCACGCTCTACGAGAAGATCGACCCCTACCTGCGCCCGCTGTACGACGCGCTGCACGACATGCTCGACCCCGACTCCATCCCGCGCCTGATGGCCGCCGGGACGATCGAGGTCGCGCCGCTGGCGTACATGCGCGGCCGGACGCTCAACGACGCGTTCATCATCCTCGACGAGGCGCAGAACACGAACCCCGAGCAGATGAAGATGTTCCTCACCCGGCTCGGCTTCGACTCCAAGATCGTCATCACCGGTGACATCACCCAGGTCGACCTGCCCGGCGGCACCAAGAGCGGTCTGCGCCAGGTGCGCGAGATCCTCGACGGCGTGCCCGACGTGCACTTCTCCATGCTCACCAGCCAGGACGTCGTCCGGCACAAGCTCGTCGGCCGTATTGTCGACGCGTACGAGAAGTACGACAGCCGCAACGGAAAGTAAACCGCGAAACCCATGGCCATCGACGTCAACAACGAATCCGGCACGGAGGTCGACGAGCAGGCGATCCTCGACGTCGCCCGCTACGCCCTCAACCGGATGCGCATCCACCCGCTCTCCGAGCTCTCGGTCATCGTCGTCGACGCCGAGGCCATGGAACAGCTGCACATCCAGTGGATGGACCTGCCCGGCCCCACGGACGTGATGTCCTTCCCGATGGACGAGCTGCGCCCGCCGGCCAAGGACGACGACGAGCCGCCGCAGGGCCTCCTCGGCGACATCGTCCTGTGCCCGGAGGTCGCCAAGAAGCAGGGCGAGGAGGCGCCGACCGGGCACTCCATGGACGAGGAGCTGCAGCTGCTGACCGTCCACGGCGTGCTGCACCTCCTCGGCTACGACCACGAGGAGCCCGACGAGAAGGCCGAGATGTTCGGCCTCCAGGCGGCGATCATCGACGGCTGGCGCGCCGAGCACGGCCTGACGGGACCCTCCCCGGCGCCCACGTTCACGTGACCGGCCGCCTGATCGCCGCGGCGGTCCTGCTGCTGGTCGTCGCCTGGCTCGCCGCCTGCGCCGAGGCCGGCCTCGCCCGGACCACCCGGTTCCGGGCCGAGGAGGCCGTCCGGCTCGGGCGGCGCGGCAGCGCCCGGCTCATGGCCGTCGCCGCCGACCCCACCCGCTACCTCAACGTCGCCCTGCTGGTGCGCGTCGCCTGCGAGATGGCGGCGGGCGTCTTCGTCACGTACGTCTGCCTGGAGTCCTTCGACGCCACCTGGCAGGCGCTGACCGTCGCCATCGCCGTCATGGTGCTGGTCTCCTACGTCGCCGTCGGCGTCTCCCCGCGCACCATCGGCCGCCAGCACCCCCTCGGCACCGCCACGGCCGCCGCGTACGTGCTGCTGCCGCTGGCCCGCGTCATGGGCCCGGTGCCGAGGCTGCTGATCCTCCTGGGCAACGCGCTCACCCCCGGCAAGGGCTTCCGCATGGGTCCCTTCGCCTCCGAGGCCGAGCTGCGGGCCATGGTCGACCTCGCCGAGAAGGAGTCCCTCATCGAGGACGAGGAGCGCCGCATGGTGCACTCCGTCTTCGAGCTCGGCGACACCCTCGTACGCGAGGTCATGGTGCCGCGCACCGACCTGGTGGTCATCGAGCGCGGCAAGACCATCCGGCAGGCCCTGACCCTCGCCCTGCGCTCCGGCTTCTCCCGGATACCGGTCACCGGCGAGAACGAGGACGACGTCGTCGGCATCGTCTACCTCAAGGACCTCGTCCGCAGGACGCACATCAACCGCGAGGCCGAGAGCGAGCTGGTCTCCACCGCCATGCGGCCGGCCGTCTTCGTCCCCGACACCAAGAACGCCGGCGACCTGCTGCGCGAGATGCAGCAGCAGCGCACCCACTGCGCCGTCGTCATCGACGAGTACGGCGGCACGGCCGGCATCGTCACCATCGAGGACATCCTCGAGGAGATCGTCGGCGAGATCACCGACGAGTACGACCGGGAGCTGCCGCCCGTCGAGGAGCTCGGCGAGGGCCGCTACCGTGTCACCGCCCGCCTCGACCTCGGCGACCTCGGCGAGCTCTACGGCCTGGAACACCTGGACGACGAGGACGTCGAGACCGTCGGCGGCCTGCTGGCCAAGTCCCTGGGCCGGGTGCCCATCGCCGGCGCCACGGCGGAGGTCCCCGTCGGGGAGCGGGGCATCGACCCCGCCCTGCAGGGCCTGCGCCTGACCGCCGAGGCCCCGGCCGGCCGGCGCAACCGCATCGTCACGGTGCTGGTGGAGCCGGTGCGGGAGGCGTCGGAGGACGCCTGAGCGGGGCGAGCGGGCCGAGCGGGCTGAGTGGGCGAACCTTGCGGGGCCGGGGCATCCCCCCGGCCCCGCGCGGGAAGGCCGTGAGCGTGGCAATCGTCCGGAGCCTCGCCCGTCCCCTCCTCGCGTCCGTCTTCGTCACCAGCGGCCTGCAGACCGTCCGCCACCCCGAGGCCCTCGCGGCCCTCGCGGCGCCGGTGGCCCTGCCCATCGCCCGACGGGTGCCGGGGCTGCCGCGCGACGCCCGGGCGCTGGTCCGGCTGAACGGCGCCGTCCATCTCGGCGCCGGCGCGGCCCTGGCCTGCGGCGTCCTGCCGCGCGTGTCGGCCCTGGTGCTCGCCGCCAGCCTGGTGCCGACGACGCTGGCCGGTCACGCCTTCTGGAAGGAGACGGACCCGGGCCGGCGAATGCAGCACCGGGCGGCGTTCTACGGCAACGTCTCGGTCATGGGCGGCCTGCTGCTGGCGGCCGTGGACCGGCGGCACCGCCGCAGGAGGTGAAGGCAACGCGCCTTATCGTGGGGGCCGTACCGCCACGCAGGGCCGCCTCCGGCGGGGGAAGAGGGGGAGAGTTGACGGCCGTACGCCGACGCCACGAGTTGCGAGAGTTTCTGATGAGCCGTCGGGCCCGGGTGTCCCCGGCCGACGTGGGCCTGCCCGACGGCGGGGGCCGGCGCCGCACGCCGGGGCTGCGCCGGGAGGAGGTCGCGGTCCTCGCCGGGGTCGGCGCCTCCTGGTACCAGTGGCTGGAGCAGGGCCGCGACATCACCGTCTCGCCCCAGGTGCTCGACGCCGTCGCCCGGGTGCTGCGCCTGGACCACCCCGAGCGCCGCCACCTGTACGTCCTGGCCGGGCTCAACCCGCCGCTGCCCGAGCCCGCACCCACCGACGACCCCGAGTACCTGTGCGACGGGCTGCGCCGGCTCATCGACGCCTGGCTGCCCTCGCCGGCGCACATCATGGACCCGTACTGGAACCTGGTGGCCTACAACGAGTCCGCCACCCTCGTCCTGGGCTTCCGGGAGCAGACCCGGCAGAACTGCCTGATCGACTTCTTCACCGACCCCGTCTACCGCTCCCGCGCCGGCAACTGGGAGGCCAACGCGGTCAGGGTCGTCGCCCAGTACCGGGCGGCCTGCTCCGAACGGCCCGGGGACGAGGGCTTCGAGGCGGTGGTGGCCGAGGTGGCCGAGGCCAGCGAGGAGTTCCGGCAGCTGTGGGCACGCGGCGACGTGCAGCCCGGGGGACTGCTGATCAAGGAGGTCCACCACCCGGTGGCCGGCACCCTGTACCTGGAGAGCGCCCAGCTGCGCGTACCGGCCCGCCCCGACCTGACCATCGTCCTGCACAACCCCGTGCCCGACACCGGCACCGCCGAGAAGGTGGCCCGGCTGTGCACGCCGGAGGGCCGGCGCGCGACCATGTACGCCCTGGCGGACGCGGCCACCGGCTGATCGGCGCCGGGCGCCCCGCGCCTATGCTCCAGGCATGACGGAGACCCTGTACCCCGAAGACCGCAAGCTGATCACGCTCGCCCGGGCCACCCGGGCCCGCAACGCCGTCGCCGAGGGCGCGGCCGTGCGCGACGAGACCGGCCGTACGTACGTCGCCGGCACCGTCGACCTGCCGTCCCTGCGGCTGAGCGCCCTGCAGACGGCCGTGGCCATGGCCGTGGCCAGCGGGGCGAAGTCCCTGGAGGCCGCGGCGGTGGTCTCCGAGGCCGGGGCCGTCACCGACGCCGACCGGGCCGCCGTGGGCGACCTGGGCGGGCCGCGGACGCCCGTGCTGCTGGCCGGGCCCGACGGCACCCCCGGGCCCGTGGTCAGCGCGGGCTAGCCCGGCGCCGGCCCGGCCCGCGGGCGGCTCTGGTCGGAGGGAAGCGGGGAATCGGGGAGAATGTGAGGCATGGACAACGCCGCCTCCCCCTCCCAGGCCCCCCACCGCGCGGGCTTCGCGTGCTTCGTCGGCCGCCCCAACGCGGGCAAGTCGACCCTGACCAACGCACTGGTGGGGACGAAGGTCGCGATCACCTCCAACCGCCCGCAGACCACCCGGCACACCGTGCGCGGCATCGTGCACCGCCCCGACGCCCAGCTGGTCCTGGTGGACACCCCCGGCCTGCACAAGCCGCGCACCCTGCTGGGCGAGCGGCTCAACGACGTCGTCCGGACCACCTGGGCCGAGGTCGACGTGATCGGCTTCTGCCTGCCGGCGGACCAGAAGATCGGCCCCGGCGACCGCTTCATCGCGGGCGAGCTGGCCGGCATCAAGAAGACCCCCAAGATCGCCATCGTCACCAAGACCGACCTGGTCGACTCCAAGACCCTCGCCGAGCAGCTGATCGCCATCCAGCAGCTGGGCGAGGAGCTGGGCATCCAGTGGGCGCAGATCGTCCCGGTCTCGGCCGTGGGCGACAAGCAGGTCGCGCTGCTGGCGGACCTGATCGCGCCGATGCTGCCGGAGAGCCCGCCGCTGTACCCCGAGGGCGACCTCACCGACGAGCCCGAGCAGGTCATGGTCGCGGAACTGATCCGCGAGGCGGCCCTCGAAGGCGTCCGCGACGAGCTGCCGCACTCCATCGCCGTCGTGGTCGAGGAGATGATCCCCCGCGAGGACCGCCCCAAGGACAAGCCGCTGCTGGACATCCACGCCAACGTCTACATCGAGCGCCCCAGCCAGAAGGGCATCATCATCGGCCCCAAGGGCGCGCGCCTGAAGGAGGTCGGCATGAAGTCCCGCAAGCACATCGAGGCGCTGCTGGGCACGCCGGTGTTCCTCGACCTGCACGTGAAGGTGGCGAAGGACTGGCAGCGCGACCCGAAGCAGCTGCGGAAGCTGGGCTTCTAGGCACTGCGGGGCCCCCGAAGGGGCGCGGGGCAGTGTCGATCTGCGGCTGCCGCCGCGTGGGCGCGAGCAGCCAGAGACGGCCCGCAGCCGAGGCACCCCCGGCGAGATCCGGGCGCAGCACGGCACTCTGTCTGCGGGCGCGTCGTGGCTTGTCGCGCAGTTCCCCGCGCCCCTTACGGGGCGCCGTGGCACCGCGTGACGCAGATCCCCGCCGGACAGGCCCTAGGGGGAGCGCTCAGGCGCCTTCCTTCAGCACCGTGCGGATCAGCTCCCGCTGCTCCGACGTGAGGTGCGGGTCCGCGAGGTGGACCGAACGGCCGTTCACCTTGATCTCGTAGTGGAAGGCGTCCGGTACGCCCCGTGCGGGCGCCTCGCGCCCCGGCGCGAGGGCGCGGTGCGCCAGGGCCTCGAGGTGCGTCGCGTCGGGCCGGCCGCAGGTGTCCAGCTCGGCCCGGCGCTCGATGCCGGCATAGCCGCCGGTGCGGGTGATGGCGATACGCATGCTTGACGCCTACCCCGTCCGCGGCGGTCCAGGCCGTCTCTACGCGGTGGGAACCCCCACCTGGCTCCAGGCCTTGAGCACGGCCTGGACGGCGTCCCCCTCGCCGTACAGCGTCCGCGCCGAGGCCACCGTCAGCCGGGCGAACGCGGCGAAGTCCGCGTCGGAGGCCAGCTCGCCGCCGGTCAGCGTCTGGTACCAGATGCGCCCGGCGCGCTCCCACGCATTGCTGCCGAGGGCGGTGGCCAGCAGGTAGAAGGCGTGGTTCGGGATGCCCGAGTTGATGTGGACGCCGCCGTTGTCCCGGCTGGTGCGGACGTAGCCGGCCATGGTGGCCGGCTGCGGGTCCGTGCCGAGGACGTCGTCCTGGTAGGCGGTGCCCGGCGCCTTCATCGAGCGCAGCGCGGCGCCCCGGTCCACGCCCGGGCCGAGCAGCCCGGCGCCGATGAGCCAGTCGGCCTGCGCGGCGCTCTGGCCGAGGGCGTACTGCTTGATCAGCGAGCCGAAGACGTCGGAGACCGACTCGTTGAGCGCGCCCGACTGGCCGTAGTACTCCAGGTTGGCCGTGTGCTGGGTCACGCCGTGGGTCAGCTCGTGGCCGATGACGTCCACGGGGATGGTGAAGTCGAGGAAGAGGTCGCCGTCGCCGTCGCCGAAGACCATCTGCTCGCCGTCCCAGAAGGCGTTGTCGTAGCCCTCCCCGTAGTGGACGCTGGCGTTCAGCGGCATTCCGGCGCCGTCGATGGAGTGCCGGCCGTACACCTTGAAGTACAGGTCGAAGGTGGCGCCGAGCCCGGCGTGGGCGCGGTTGACGGTGGCGTCCTTGGCCGGGCCCTCGCTCTCGGCGTGCACCTTCGCGCCCGGCAGGGTGTTGCCGTGCCGCGCGTCGTAGATGGTCCGCTGCGGACGGTCGGACGCGGCCCCCGCCGCCGCGCCCGACACGGTGCGGGCTGCCGTGACGCGGCGCCGTGTGCGCAGCGCGCCGTCGTGCTCCAGGGTGCGGCGGGCGGGCTCGTAGTGGCGGGGGTCCTCGGACTCGGCGAGCCGGTCGAGCACGTGCGGCGGGACGATGCCGCAGAAGACCCCGTGCTTCTGGTTCCGGGTAGTCATGGGCCGAATCTGGCACCGGCTCCCCGCCTTGTCAGCGACCGGTGCGCGGATTGACACAAACGAGTGGCCGGGTTCCGGTGCGGCCCGCCCGCATCCCGCATGCTGGAACGCCCCTGCCCGGCCCCCGGCGGCTCGGCTAGTGTGCTGTGCACCATGCGTGACGTGCTGCTTCTTCTTAGCTGCCGCGGCGAGGGTCCGTAGCGAAGGCCGACCCCCTCCCCGCGGAGTCCGGTGCTGCCCGTGCCTCGTCGCCAGCAGCCCCGTCGGCCGTCCGCGTGACTTCCGAGGAGCCTTCCGCAGATGCCCCAGAACGCTCAGAACCCTCAGAGCGCCGATTCCGTCGGCCGACCCACGCCCGTCACCGCCGCCACCGTCACCCAGCGGCCCTCCGGGATGCCGGTGCACAAGTACCGCCCGTACGAGGCCGTCGACCTGCCCGACCGCACCTGGCCCGACCGGCGCATCACCGCGGCGCCCCGCTGGCTGTCGACCGACCTGCGCGACGGCAACCAGGCGCTGATCGACCCGATGTCGCCCGCCCGCAAGCGGGAGATGTTCGACCTGCTGGTGCGCATGGGCTACAAGGAGATCGAGGTCGGCTTCCCCTCCTCCGGGGCGACGGACTTCGAGTTCGTCCGCTCGATCATCGAGGAGGGCGCGATCCCCGAGGACGTGACGATCTCCGTCCTCACCCAGGCCCGCGAGGAGCTGATCGAGCGGACGGTGGAGTCGCTGCGCGGCGCCCACCGCGCCACCGTGCACCTGTACAACGCCACCGCGCCGGTCTTCCGCCGCGTGGTCTTCCGCGGCTCGCGCGAGCAGGTCAAGCAGATCGCCGTCGACGGCACCCGGCTGGTCATGGAGTACGCGGAGAAGATCCTCGGCGACGAGACCGTCTTCGGCTACCAGTACAGCCCGGAGATCTTCACCGACACCGAGCTGGACTTCGCACTGGAGGTCTGCGAGGGCGTCATGGACGTCTGGCAGCCCGAGGCCGGCCGCGAGATCATCCTGAACCTGCCGGCCACCGTCGAGCGCTCCACGCCCTCCACGCACGCCGACCGCTTCGAGTGGATGTCGCGGCACCTCTCGCGCCGCGCATTCGTCTGCCTGTCCGCCCACCCGCACAACGACCGCGGCACCGCGGTCGCCGCCGCCGAGCTGGCGGTCATGGCCGGCGCCGACCGCGTCGAGGGCTGCCTGTTCGGCCAGGGCGAGCGCACCGGCAACGTCGACCTGGTCACCCTCGGCATGAACCTGTTCTCCCAGGGCGTCGACCCGCAGATCGACTTCTCGCAGATCGACGAGATCCGCCGCACCGCCGAGTACTGCAACCAGATGGAGGTCCACCCGCGCCACCCGTACGCGGGCGACCTGGTCTACACCGCCTTCTCCGGCTCCCACCAGGACGCCATCAAGAAGGGCTTCGAGGCGATGGAGGCCGACGCGGCCGCCGCCGGAGCGAGTGTCGACGCCATCGAGTGGGCCGTGCCGTACCTGCCGATCGACCCCAAGGACGTCGGCCGTTCGTACGAGGCCGTCATCCGCGTCAACTCGCAGTCCGGCAAGGGCGGCATCGCCTACGTCCTGAAGAACGACCACAAGCTGGACCTGCCGCGCCGGATGCAGATCGAGTTCTCGAAGATCATCCAGAACAAGACCGACGCCGAGGGCGGCGAGGTCACCCCGCAGGAGATCTGGTCGGTCTTCCAGGACGAGTACCTGCCGACCGCCGGCAACCCGTGGGGCCGCATCGCCCTGCTCGGCACCCACACCTCCACCACCAGCGAGGGCCGCGACGCGCTGACCGTCGAGGCGGTCGTCGACGGTACGCGGACGACCCTGACCGGCACCGGCAACGGCCCGATCTCCGCCTTCTTCGACGCGCTCGCCGCCATCGGCGTCGACGCCCGGCTGCTGGACTACACCGAGCACACCATGAGCGAGGGCGCCAGCGCCCAGGCCGCCTCGTACATCGAGTGCGTGATCGACGGCCGGGTGCTGTGGGGCATCGGCATCGACCCCAACACCACCCGCGCCTCGATCAAGGCCGTCGTCTCGGCGGTCAACCGCGCGTACCGCGGTTGACCACATCCGGTGGGCCCGGCGGCCGCCGCACCCCCGCGGCGGCCGCGGCCGGACGGCCGAGGTACTGACGCCGCATCAACGATGTGGCTAACATCACGTCAACGCGGCGACGAGGCCGTGGCGTTATGGAGGTGCGCCGTGATGCACGCGCAAGGCCGACACAGCCCGGACCGGTGTGTGGTGGGCGTACGCACCGTATGGCGCACCGTGGGAGACGGCGAGTTCTTCTGCCCCGGTTGCGGCGGCGACCGCAACTACCACCGCCGCACCGGCCGGCGCCGCCTCGTCGTCCTCGGCGTCCCCCTGCTCCCGCGCGGGCAGGCCGGGCCCATCGTGGAATGCACCGCCTGCCGCGGCCGCTACGCCATGGACGTCCTCGACCACCCCACCACCACCCGCTTCTCCGCGATGCTGCGCGACGCCGTGCACACCGTCGCCCTGGCCGTTCTGGCCGCCGGCGGCACCCAGGCCCACACCGTGCGGCGCGCCGCCGTGGGGGCGGTGCGGGCGGCGGGCTTCGCCGACTGCAGCGAGGAGCAGCTCGTCACCCTCATCGAGGCCCTGGCCGCCGACACGGGCCGCTACGCGGCCCCGCCGGCCGGCGGCTTCGACAGCCGCGGCACGGCGCTGGTCATCGAGCTCCACGAGGCCCTGGAACCGCTCGCCCCGCACCTGGCCCCGGCCGGCCGCGAGGCCATCCTCCTCCAGGGCGCCCGCATCGCCCTGGCCGACGGCCCCTACCGCCCTGCCGAACGCGAGGTCCTCGCCACGGTGGGCCGCGCCCTGATGCTGGGCCCCGAAGCCACCGACCGCCTCCTGGCGGCGGCCCGCACGCCGTCGTAGGCGGCCGCCCGCAGGGCAGGGGCACACTGCCCCGTACGGGACAATGTCCCCATGACTCTGTTCCGCGACGACGGCATCGTGCTGCGCACTCAGAAGCTGGGCGAGGCGGACCGGATCATCACCCTCCTCACGCGCGGCCACGGCCGCGTGCGCGCCGTCGCGCGCGGGGTGCGCCGCACGAAGTCGAAGTTCGGCGCCCGCCTGGAGCCGTTCTCGCACGTCGACGTGCAGTTCTTCGCCCGCGGCGGCGAGCTCGTCGGGCGCAGCCTGCCGCTGTGCACGCAGAGTGAGACGATCGCCCCGTACGGTGGGGCGATCGTCACCGACTACGCCCGCTACACCGCCGGCACCGCCATGCTGGAGACCGCCGAGCGCTTCACCGACCACGAGGGCGAGCCGGCCGTCCAGCAGTACTTGCTGCTCGTCGGCGGCCTGCGCACCCTCGCCGCCGGTGAGCACGCCCCGCACCTCGTCCTGGACGCCTTCCTGCTGCGCTCCCTCGCCGTCAACGGCTACGCGCCCAGCTTCGGGGCCTGCGCGAAGTGCGGTATGCCCGGTCCGAACCGGTTCTTCTCGGTCGCGGCCGGCGGCGTGGTGTGCGGGGAGTGCCGGGTGCCGGGATGCGTCGTACCCTCCTCGGAGTCGATCGAGCTCCTGGGCGCGCTGCTGACCGGGGACTGGGCGACCGCGGACGCGTGCGAGGCGCGCCACGTCCGCGAGGGCAGCGGCCTGGTGGCCGCGTACCTGCAGTGGCACCTGGAGCGCGGCCTGCGCTCCCTGCGCTACGTCGAACAATAGGCACACAGGGATCAAGGACAGGGACCAAGGAGAAGTGGCAGTCATGGCACGACGCGGGATTCTGGGCATCCGACGCGAGTACCGCACCCCGGACCCGCACCCCTCCGGCGCCCGGCCCCCCAAGATCCCCGGCGAGCTCGTGCCCGAGCACGTGGCCATCGTCATGGACGGCAACGGCCGCTGGGCCAAGGACCGCGGCCTGCCGCGCACCGAGGGCCACAAGGTCGGCGCCGAGCGGGTGCTGGACGTCCTGCAGGGCGCCATCGAGATGGGCGTCGGCAACGTCTCCCTGTACGCCTTCTCCACCGAGAACTGGCGGCGGTCCCCGGACGAGGTCCGCTTCCTGATGAACTTCAACCGCGACTTCATCCGCAAGACCCGCGACCAGCTCGACGAGCTGGGCATCCGGGTGCGCTGGGTGGGCCGCATGCCCAAGCTGTGGCGCTCGGTCGCCAAGGAGCTGCAGATCGCCCAGGAGCAGACCAAGGGCAACGACAAGCTCACCCTGTACTTCTGCATGAACTACGGCGGCCGCGCGGAGATCGCCGACGCCGCCAAGGCGCTGGCCGAGGACGTCAAGGCGGGCCGGCTCGACCCGGCGAAGGTCTCGGAGAAGACCTTCGCCAAGTACTTGTACTACCCGGACATGCCGGACGTCGACCTCTTCCTGCGCCCCTCCGGCGAGCAGCGCACCTCCAACTACCTGATCTGGCAGAGCGCGTACGCCGAGATGGTCTTCCAGGACGTCCTGTGGCCGGATTTCGACCGCCGCGACCTGTGGCGCGCCTGCCTGGAGTTCGCCCGCCGCGACCGCCGCTTCGGCGGCGCGATCCCCAACGAGGAGCAGCTCGCGAAGGAGTCGGCGACCGGTGAGTGAGACGTTCGCGGCTCCGCCGGTGGAGGACGTCGTCCTCGACTTCGAGCTGACGGTCGGCGACCTGCGCAGCGCCATGATCGCCCGTGCCCGCACGGTGCGCAGGGCCCGGGTCATGAACTGGGTGCTCGTCGCCGCGCTGGTGATGATGGCGTGGGGCCTGACCCTGGAGATCTTCAGGGACGGAGTCGGCGGGGTGCCCCCCAAGGACTGGGGGCTCGCACTCTTCCTGGTCGTCTTCGCCGCCCTGCAGCTGTTCGGCCTCCAGGCCCACCTGGCGCGTGGGCGCCTGCAGCAGCACGGCCGGCGGCGCGTGTCGCTGAACTCCCAGGGGGTGACCTGCGTGGGCGAGCAGACCGCCACCACGCAGGCGTGGCCGCAGTTCAGTTGCTATCTGGAGCGGGAGCAGCTCTTCGTGCTGCTGAGCCAGGACCAGCGGTGCCTGACCGTCCTGCCCAAGCGCGGCCTTGCCGCCCCCACCGAGGCCGACCGCCTGCGCGCCCTGCTGGACGCCCGCCTGCCGCGGGCCTGACCGCTACAGGCCGAACGGCCCCGGACGTCCTCGACGTCCGGGGCCGCCTAAAGACGACAGCGGCTAGCGCAACGAGCTGTAGTCGCTGTTGTAGCTGTTGATCTCGCGGATCCTTGGCCAGGTCATGGAGTTCGCCGGCAGCCCCCAGCCCGCGGTGGGGTCGTTGAAGCGGCCGTCCGGCTTCGTGAGCCAGGTGTACATGCGCAGCCCGTTGTCGGTCTGCCCGAAGAGGACGCCCACGTCGTCACGGCCGTCACCGTCGTAGTCGCCGATCACGATGTGCATGCGCTTGGCGACGAACTGGCCCGCCGGGCTTTGCGAGGACTTCACCGGTTCGGCGAAGGTCACCGTCGGCGTGCCACGGTTGAGCATCGTGTGCAGCGCACCGCGGCCGTCAGGGTACGCGTACCAGTAGGCGATGTCGTCCTTGCCGTCACCGTTGAAGTCGCCGGCATGGAGCCGGTAATTCTCCCAGAAACCCCAGGTGTCGTACGCCGCACTCCATGAGGTCACCGGATTGAGGAATCCCCCGCCAGGGGCGGCGGCGAAGGTGTGCATCTTCATCGTGCCATCGGCGTACCCGTACAGGACCGAGATGTCGTCGCGGCCGTCCCCGTTGAAGTCGCCGGTGACGAACTTCATGTTGGCCACGTCCCACTGGCCGTCGGGGGCCGAGTAGGAGGCGAACGGTTCGTTGAAGCCGCCTCGGACATCGGCCGTGAACGTCCACAAGCGGTCCGAGCCGTCCGCGGCGTTGTACCAGACGGCGATGTCGTCGCGGCCGTCCCCGTTGAAGTCGCCGGCCTCGAAAGTCATCCGCTCGGCGTTCCAGCCCACCGGGGCGCTCCACGAGGAGAACGCTTCCCCGAAACTTCCGTCGGCCTTGCCGGGGATGGTGAACAGCTTTGCCTTTCCGTCGCCATCGTCACGGAGCGCGGCAACGTCGGCTCGCCCGTCACCGTTGAAATCGCCCGTGACGAAGCGGAGCTTCGAGACGTCCCATGTGCCGGCCGGCGCGTTGTACGCCAGACGAGGCTCCTTGAAGACACCGTCGCTGCCGGTCGAGTAGACATTCATGATGTCGTGACCGTCTGCGACGTCGTACCAGCTGACCAGGTCACTGCGTCCGTCGCCGTTGTAGTCGTGCCGGATGGCGGTGCCGCTGCTCCACAACGACTGTCCCTTGGCGTTGCTGACCACCAGATTCCCGCGGTCCTGCAACAGAGCGTAGCCGCCGGCCCCTGAGGTCTTGCTGTCCCACAGCACGGTGGTGCCGTCGGCCTTGTAGACCTTCAGGCCACCGTCACTTTGCATGATCGCCTTGGCGCCCGGGTTGTTGCCCGTGCCGGTCGACCACAGCTGCTTGTTGGCATTGGACGTGATGACGAGGTTGCCGTCGTTCTGCATGGTCAGCTTGGCGGACCGGGAGCTGAAGGTGTCGCCGGCATTCAACGTGGTACCCGCTGGGATCCGGGAGCCGCCGGTGACACCGTCAATGACGTTGCCCCGGGTGAATCCGGTGAAGTCGCTGCCCGTCTTCTCCCCGGCCCAGCCGATGACAGTGTTGTCGGACTTGCGCGACCAGAGGTCGGGGATGCCGTCGCCGTTCATATCACCCGAGGAGCCGACCACGGGATAGCCGGCGACGGTCACGCCTGAGCCGACCTTCACCCGGCTGCTCGTCCCCCATGTCGTCGGGTTCAGGACGCCCTTCTTCTCTCCCTCCTTGCCGTACGCGCGCAGAATGTCGCCGTTGCTGTTGTCACGCAGCCACAGGTCGGCCAGACCGTCCCCGTTGAGATCGCCAGGAGCAATGACGGTGAATTTGTCCCAGTCGTTGCCTCCCACCAGGACCGGCGGCTCCACCTTGTCCAGGAACTTGGATGCGCGGTCACCGTAGTACGCCCAGAGCAGCTTGCCCTCCTTGACCAGGAGGTCCGGCTTGCCGTCACCGTTGATGTCACCGGGGGCGACGATCTGGTCGGCATCCTGCCAGTGATCGTCACCTGCCGCGCATCCCGCCGGGTCCTCATCGTTGCCGGGCGTCTTGTCCGGGCAGGCCACCTGAAGGGGCCGCTTGCCGTCGCTGTAGTCGACGGTGGCGATGCCGAATCCGTTGTTGGGGTAGACCCAGAGACGTTTACGTTTGGCCACGGCGTCGTACTCGAGGGCAATGAGGTCGTTGTAGCCGTCGCCTCCCCAGTCACCGCGGAAGGTGATCTGCGCGCCGTCGAACACCTGGCCGCCGTTGGTCGCCGCGGAGAACTGACCGTTTCCCTGTCCGGCGTAGGTCAGCAGCGTGCCATTGGTGTCGACGCTCCAGATGTCGCTGTTCGCATCGCCATTGACGTCGTTCGGCCCGTCACGTTCCGACGAACGCCCGGCGTAGTAGAGGTAAGTGGCGGTGTCGGACCGGTTCTTGGCCTTGTCGATGCTGAACGCGTAGATGAAGTGCGGACCGAAACCCGGCGGCTTGAAGGCGGGTGGTGAGCTGCTGACCGATGCCGCATCTATGTATTTCACGGCCGGGTCGTAGTCCGTGAACCACCCGTACTGCACGACATCGCCGGCGCCGTTGGGGGAGAGGGCGAAGTGGCCGGTTGTGCGAGCCTTGCCGGTGTTGGCCGGCCAGCCGTTCTCACCCGGCGGGAACTCGGCGGATGTGATCTTCGGAGGGTTGGCCGGGCGGGCCCTGGCCACGGAGAACTTGCATGTGGCGCTCCAGGGAGAGTAGGCGCCATCCGGGTCTTTGGACCTCACTCGCCATTGATAGTCGCCTGTCGGGACCTTCGCGTCCGGCAGGGGCAGGGTCACCGTACGCCCCTTGGCCGCACTGAGGGACTGATCCAGCAGCGGCGTACTGGAGCCGGCCTGGAACAGCTGGAACTGAGCCGTGAGGTTGCCGGCGTCGGGATCGTCGACGGTGGCGTACAGGCTGACCTGGGTATTTCCGATGGAACCGCCGCTGTCGCAGGATGTCCTGGGATTGGTGCCGACCTTGCTCGGGACGGTCGGCGGGTGGTTGTACTTGACCTCCAGAGCCGCCGTCTTGGCGTCGAACTTCTTCCAGCCGAACGTGTCGGTCTCGTCCGAGGCATACATGCCGAAGGTGATGTTGGACCACTTCTTCGCAGCGGCCTCCTGCACCTTGCTCTTCACGTTGAACTCGAGGTTTCCGGCGGGGCAGTCGTCACTGCCCCGCCAGCCCTTGGCGGCATTGACGGTGTCGATCTTCCCTATCCTGGAAGGCTGCCGGTTCCACGTGGTCTTGCTGGATATCGGCCCGGTGTGCCACAGCTCCACCGGCCGGGCGTTGCAGGACCAGGACCAGACGTTCTTGATGCGGAACGTGGCGTCGAGGATGTCGGCGCCCTTGAAGTCGCTGGTGCTCATCTGGAAGAACGACCGCGAGAGCCCGTAGGTCTCGTTCTCGTACCCGACCCGCGCCACCTCCTTGGCGTTCCAGAAGGAATTGTCCGGATACTTGCGGTAGACGCGTGCCCAGTTCTCCCGCTGCCCCCAGGCCCACGACGGGTCGATGTAGACGGGGTACTGCGTCTCTGCGCCGGTCAGTAGTTTCTGGTCCGGAGTTATCTGGAGAGTGTCACCGCTGACGCTGGTGGGCATCGGCGCGTCCTTGGCGCCGGGCGGGGGCTCGAAGACCTCTCCCGGCTCGGTCGTCCCGCCGGAGGTGAGGGCTGCGCGAGGTAAGCGCGCTGCCGGCGAACTCGCGGAGGTTGCCGAGTCCCACATCAGCGGGGTCGGGCTGGTGAACACCGTCTGCCCGGCAGGGTTCGCAGCGGTGAGGCTTCCTGTGCCCTCGTCCGTCGATACGGTCAGGCCGTCGGTTGCCATCTTGAATTTGAGCGTGGCAAGTTGAGGGTTCTTCGCTGCTTCGGCCGTCTTGACCACGATGAGCTGGGAAAAACCCTCGACCTCTGCCTTGAGCTGGAGGTCGACGCCGGGGAGGATTTCGGCATAGGTGGCCACGTTGCCGGTGAGTGTGGGCTTGGGCAGTGCGGTCGGCCAGGAGAGGGTGAGAGTCCGGCCGTCTTTGATGCCGGACAACATGGGACCGGTGCCGCCGCCGGAGAACTTCACCGCCACGTTGGAAGCCTTGGGCTCCACCGTTCCGTCGCTCGCGAAGACGAGGGTGGGGTCGGTCGGCACCCAGGTGCTGCCCCGCCAGATGCGGACGGGCGAGCCGTAGCGCCGGAGGGAGAAGGCCCCATCGGGGTTGGCCCATGTGTCCGACGACTCGGTACGGGCTGAGAGAAGCTCCACGGGCTTACCGCTGGACTTGGCTTCCTGGAGCGCCTTGTCCTCTTCGCTGACGGAGCCGTCGTCGGGTTCGGAAGCAGTTGCGGCCCGAGACGCAGGGGAGGCATGCCGTGCGGCTGTGGCAGTGGGCATGACGATGCCTTGCAGGGCGAGGGCACTGACTGCGAATAGCGCTAGCAGCCCAGTCGCTGGAAGCGGTCGTCGGTATCTGCGCGGGGGTCTTCGGTGCACGTTGTGCTCCCTCCGTCGAAAAAAGTCAACGAGACTTTATACGTGAGCCCATGAAGTGTTACGCATTATTTTTCGGCCAATCTTCCCGTGATGTTTGCGGAATGCTGCCTTCACCTCTACGTCACTGCTACTGTTCGCCGGTCATTTTTGGAACGAACAAGGAGGTGAGGCATGCGGCGGTTACTCAGACCTTCGCTGGCCGCTGCTGTCGCGCTGGCCGCGCTGACAGCGACGTTGCCAGCACAAGCGCTACCGCTCTCGTCGAGTGGTTCGGGGAAGGGTTTACCTTCGCTGAAGCAACCGAAGTCTGTGCCAGTGAAGCGGGTGTCTCCGGGTAGCAGTCGACGCCCGGATGCGGCCAGTGAGAATCCTTGGAGACCGCCCAGTGTGAAGTGGCCGGCTGCAGGGAAGGCCGAAGTCGCGCTGAGCACCGGAATCATTAATTCCAGTGATGTGGATTCGCTGACCGCCTTGCGTGGAGCTCCCAGAAGCTGGCCGCAGCAGGGGATGATGAAACAGGCTGGCACACTACCGGTCTCGGTTGCTCCGGAGGATGCCTCCGCTCATGGCGCCGCCTCGGACACCGCCAAGGTCCAGGTCACGGTAGCCGAGCGAGGAAGCGCCCAACGGGCCGGCGTTGAAGGCCTGCTCGTGTCCGTGGCGCGTACCGACGCCGGAGCCGGCGCGAAACGAGCGAGAGTCCGTGTGGACTACTCCTCCTTCCGGGGCGCCTACGGCGGTGACTGGGCGTCGCGCCTGCGGCTTGTGCAGCTCCCGGAGTGTGCAGTGACCACCCCGGAGAAGGCCGAGTGCCGGGTGAAGAAACCGCTTGCCACGTCCAACGACACCAAGCTGGGCAGTCTCTCGACCGCAGTCGAGCTTGGGGCGAGGCAGGCGGGGGCCGGCTTGCGCAGCAACAGTGGCCCTAAGGCTGTCGTTCTCGCGGCAACCGCAGAGGGGAGCGGCTCCTCCGGCAGCTACAAGGCGTCGCCTCTGGAGGCATCCGGCTCGTGGAGCGCCGGCGGTTCGTCGGGTGCTTTCAACTGGAACTACCCCATCGGTATCCCTTCCGTGCCCGGCGGCCTTCAGCCGACCGTTTCCCTGAACTATTCCTCCCAGACAGTGGATGGGCGCACCGCAGCCTCCAACAACCAGGCAAGTTGGATAGGTGACGGCTGGTCCTGGGAGCCGGGGTTCATTGAACGCCGTTATAAGCCGTGCAATGAAGACAAGGAGGGAGGAACCAACAAGACCAAGGTCGGTGACCTGTGCTGGTACAACGACAACGCCACCTTGTCGCTCGGCGGCCGGACGACGGAGCTCGTCCACGACAAGGACAAGGGCTGGCACCCTGCCAATGACTCCGGTGAGAAGGTGGAGAAGCTCACCGGCGCCGTCAACGGGGATGACAACGGCGAGCACTGGAAGGTCACCACGACCGACGGGACCCAGTTCTTCTTCGGTCTCAACCGACTGCCTGGATGGAAGGACTCATCGACACCGGAGACTCACTCGGCCTGGACCGTCCCTGTCTTCGGCAACCAGCCGGGAGAGCCGTGCTACAAGGCTTCCTTCGCCGACGCATGGTGTCAGCAGGCCTGGCGCTGGCAACTCGACTACGTAGTCGATACGCACGGCAATGCCATGGCTTTCCACTGGAGGACCGAGTCCAACAACTACGGGCGTAACGTGCCGGAAGCGTCGGACAACGCAACCCCTACGCCGTACGTCCGCGGTGGCTGGCTCGACCACATCGACTACGGCCTTCGGTCGGACTCGATCTATGCGGCCAAAGCCATGGCTCAGGTGCAGTTCGATGTCAAAGAGCGCTGCCTGGACAACTGCGGAAGCTTCGATGATGATCACGCGAAGTATTGGCCCGATGTTCCGTACGACCAGTACTGCAAAGACGGCGACAAGAAGTGCAAGGACAAATACTCGCCAACTTTCTGGACCCGTAAACGCCTGGCAAGCATCACTACCAAGGTTCTTACCGGCGGGGCGTACAGAGACATAGACTCCTGGTCGCTCGAGCAGGACTTCCCGCCCTCGGGCGACGGCGTCTCGACGCCCATGTGGCTCAAGTCCATCACGCGGTCCGGCAAGGTCGGAGGCCTCCAGACCATGCCCCCGGTGACGTTCTCCGGCGTGCAGCGGCCCAACCGGGTGGACAAGCTTGGCGACGGCCTGGCCCCCTTCGTGCGCCTTCGGCTTCACCAAGTCACCACCGAAGCCGGCGGGACGGTAGCCGTTGACTATTCGGAACCGGATTGCACAGTGAGCAGTCTGCCACCCGCGGATGGCACCAACGCGACGCGTTGCTATCCCGTGAAGTGGGCGTATGAGGGCGAGACGGCCAAGCAGGACTGGTTCAACTCGTACGTGGTCACACGGGTACTGGAGGGTGACAACCTGGCCAGCACACCGGACAAGGTGTCCGAGTACACGTACCTTGACGGAGCGGCGTGGGCCAAGAGTGCGGATGAGCTCCTGAAGGCTACGGACAGGACGTACTCGATCGCACGCGGTTACGGCCGGGTCCAGACCCGAGTCGGGACGCCCGGCAGTTCGAGGACACTGACCGAGAACCGTTACTTCCGGGGCATTGACGGCAAGGAGGTGAAGAACTCGGCCGGTGATTCGGTAACCGACCGGGAGCAGTTCGCCGGGATGCTTCGTGAGCAGGCCACCTTCAACGGCGACGGCGGTTCGCTCGTAACGGCCACGTCGTACACGCCGTGGCGCTCATCGCTGACTGCCTCGCGACCCCGCTCCGGTCTTCCTGACCTTGAGGCGTACTTCAAGGGGATAAAGGAAGAACAAACCCGGACCGCCACATCGAAGGGCGAGCGCACGACATCGATCTCCAGGTCGTTCGACAGTTACGGGATGGTCACCGAGGTATCGGACCTGGGCGATACCGCGAAGCAGGGTGACGAGCAGTGCATCATCACCACCTACACGCGCAACGCGAGCCTGTGGCTGCTCAACAAGGTGTCTCGTACGGAGACCCTCGCGGTTCCTTGCGGCGCCACACCGGATCGTCCCTCTGACGTCATCAGTGACATACGTACCTATTTCGACGGTGCCAGTGACCCGGCTGCCGCGCCTACCAGGGGTGATGTCACCAAAACCGATCAGATCAACGGGAAGGGCGACGGATACGACACGGTCGGCAGCACGCCGAGCAACTGCGGTGCGTCCAAGGACAAGCTCTGCTACGACGTCTACGGGCGGATGCTGGCCGCAAGTGATGCCTATGGGAAGACGACGACCACCGAGTACGTCCCCGCATCCGGTGAGGTGGCTGTCAAGACGGTGGCCACCAACCCGTTGGGCCACCAGATGACCACCGAACTGGATGGTTCTCGAGGACAGCCGGTGCAGGTGACCGATGCGAATGGCCGGGTGACCAGTACCGCATACGACCCGCTGGGTCGCATCTCCAAGGTGTGGACCGCTGCCCATCCACAATCCAGCAATCCTGATTCACCGAGTCAGGTTTTCGAGTACTCGATCAATAAAGATGCCCCCAGCGTCGTCACGACCAAGACTCTGAACCTCAACAACGCCTATCAGGCCTCGTACGCCTTCTACGACGGGCTTCTTCGGCCGCGGGAGACGCAGACACCGTCGCCGGACGACTCGGGCCGGCTCGTTGCAGAGACTTTCTACGACGCCCGGGGACTGCAGTGGCGTAACTCGGGGCAGTTCTACGCCGACGGCAAGGCCGAAGCGGTCCTGGTGACCGGTGAAGAGACAAAATACCCTGCCTCTACCGACACCGAGTTCGACGGCGCGGGCCGGGCGACGGCCGTCATTTCGAGGCGTTTCGGTGACGAGACCAAGCGCACCACCACGGCCTACACGGGCGACACCACCACGGTATTGCCGCCGACTGGGGGAATCGCCTCCACCACTGTCACCGATGCGCGCGGTCATACGGTGGAGCTCAAGCAGTACACCGACAACGAGCGCCAGAAGTCGCAGTCGACGGTGTATCAGTACGACAAGCGAGGTCGCTTGGCTCAGGTGACCGACCCGGCTGGGGCGACGTGGAAGTACCAGTACGACGTCCGCGGGAGGAAGGTGGAGGTTGCGGATCCGGACAAGGGAACGGTGATCACCACCTACGACAAGGGGGACCGAGTTACTGATGTCAAAGACGGCAGAGGCGTCACGCTGCATACCGACTACGACATCCTCGGGCGTCGTGTAGCTCTCTCCCAAGGGGACACCAAGCTGGCCGAGTGGGGCTATGACACTGCCACTGGCGGCAAGGGCCAGCCGGCGAGTGCCACCCGTTACGTGAACGGTGCCGCTTACACGAGCAGGACCACGGCGTACAGCACCCTCTACAAACCGTCTATGTCCGAGGTGACGATTCCTTCTGCGGAGGGACTGCTTGCCGGTACTTACAAGTGGTCGACTGCCTACTATCACACCGGCCAGGTCAAGTGGTCGCGCCTCCCTGCCGCCGGCGGTCTGCCGCAAGAAGACCTGACACCCGGATACAGCTTCAGCGCAGGGCTGCCGACGTCTCTGGCCGCCGGTACTGATGCGCTTATCTCTGCAGCCTCGTACGACCACTATGGAAGGGTCGCAAGAGAAGAGTACGGAGACTTCGGGAAGCACCTGTACAACAGCTACGAGTATGACGACCATACTGGCGCGCTCACCCGTGCGTTCACTGATCGTGACGCGGCTCCACAGCGTATCGATGACACTCGGTACACCTACGATCCTGCCGGAAACGTCACTTCGATCGCGGCTTCGTACGGGCAGGATGCCGATAGAAGTGCCGAAACCCAGTGCTTCTCCATGGATCCGCTGAAGCGCATAACCGAGGCGTGGACCACTGCGGATAAATGTGGTTCTGGCCCCTCAGCCTCGGTGATTGGAGGCGCCGACGCCTATTGGACCTCCTACACCTATGACGCGGTCGGCAACCGTAAGACGGAGGTTCAGCACAAGACGCCGTCAGGCCCGACCGGTGACCTCGCTCGGACTTACAAGGCTCCAGCGGCAGGGAAGCACAACCTGACCGCGGTCAGCCAGACCGGGCCGAACGGGCCTGTCGAGGAAACGTACGCGTACGACCAGGCTGGAAACACGACCGTCCGTAAGATCGGTTCGTCCCCTGAGCAGCGACTGGACTGGGATGCCGAAGGGCATCTGGCCACCCTGACCCAGGCCGATGTCACGACCGGCTACATCTACGACACGGACGGGGCCCGATTGCTGCGCAAGGACTCATCCGGGGTCACCCTCTACCTGCCCAATGGCACCGAGCTGCAGCTGACCAAGTCAGGGAGTGTGGTCGGCACACGCTATTACGGGAGCGGCAGCCGGACCTTCGCGATGCGCGTCGGCAGCAAGCTCACGTTTCTGCTCTCGGATCACCATGGCACGTCAGGTGCGCAGATCGACGCCTCCAGCCAGGCGGTCTTCAGGCGCAAGAGCATGTTGTTCGGTGGCCCTCGCGGCGCGCAGCCTGCCGACTGGACCGGCGACAAGGGATTCGTGGGCGGTACCCGGGACTCCGACACCGGGTTGACCCATCTCGGCGCCCGAGAGTACGACCCGGTCAATGGGCGCTTCATCAGCGTCGACCCGATCATGGATCTGAACGATCCTCAGCAGGGGAACGGGTATACGTATGCCAACAACAATCCGGCAACGTCCTCCGACCCGACCGGACTCATACCGGACGACTGCCGGATGGGCGCCGAATGTTATGGGTACAACCCGTCGACAGGTGGTTGTCCCGGAGGATGCGGAACCACAGAAAACGTAAATTGGGGGGAGAAGACCTATCCGAGGAGTAGATGGGCTCGTGATGAGAGTAGTTCCCACGAGGCAGCTCGCCGCGCGGGATATGGCAGGAAGCCTTCCGGCTCGCAGCGGGCAACCTTCAATGTAGGTCGTGGTCCGGACCGAGGCATCATCATGATGCGTTTCTTCATACATACGAAGCTGGCCATGATGGGGATGCTTCTCGGGGATGACCGGGACTTCTCGGAAGATCCCGACGCGCCGTACCGCATGGTGCTCTTCTGGGATACTGCAACGGGTCAAGTGTCCTTCACTGTCGCCCCATCGCACATCGCTCCCGGGAACGACGGCTACATGATGGCCAGGTTTGGGCGGCATTCAACGTCGACGACAATCCCGGCGAACGACATCAAGATCAACGCCAAGTCGACTGACACCCTGGGTGGTAACAACGTGCTCCAGCTGGGAAACTCTACGCCGGACGAGCTTAACTTGAACGTCCGGGGAGTGCAGAGTCTCTTCCCGCTCTTCTCGGTGGACAACAAAGTGTCCATCAAGGCCGGTAAATCATCAGTCAGCGTCACTCGTGCTGGTGACGCTTACCCCGACATGGAGGTCATTCAGTACCCCCGTAATGGTGAGCCGCGGGTCATAGCCACGAATCAGTTGGTCCACGGTTCTGGCCTTGATTCGATGCCTGCGAAAATTCCCGGCGTGTCTTCGAGTGTCGACCGGACGTGGGTCGATGGTCTTTGCACGAGGGGGTGCTGAGGTTGAGCACTGCGCATCCGGGAAAAAGGCCGTCGGGCGGCATCCGGCGGGTCACGGCCTGTGTCCTGCAGTACCTCCTTGCCTTCGTTGTGGGCTGGGCGTTCATCGCCGCGGTGGGGCCGCGGGCTGCGGATCCCGAATCCGATTCCTTCGCAACGCTTCCTTTCTGGGAGTCGCTGCTGAAGAACCTCGATCAGATCCCGGGCATGCTGCTGATCATCGGGCTACCGACGATCGTCATCGCCGTTTTCGCAGGAGCGCTCCGGCGGACAATGGAGCCCGGAAGCTTCCGCGCGCTCATGGCCGCTCTGGTGCTGCTTCCCGAATGGCTGCTGTTGTTCGCCGATCATGCGATCTACCTTGGTGTCCAGACGGTGGTTCAGCTTCTCTTCGCCTTCGTCATCATGCCCGTGCCGATGTTTCCGTCCCTGACAGATGTCCCACGGACAACCGATCACAGGTCGTTGGTATGACGCCGGGCTGATGACAGGGGGTGTCAGTGATGGCTGCTGAAGTCGGCTACCGCCAACCGTCGAAGGTCGGTTTGAGGTTGGGCCGTTGCGTCCTGGCCTACCTCGCCGTGTTCATGGTCGGCTGGTTGGCCATTGCGGTGACCGGCCCGCGGACGCTCAAGGCAGGGTCCGACTCGTTCGAGCACGCCTCGTTCGGGGAGTCGATGCTGTCCTACTGCGGCACCGCGATCGGCATGCTGGTGCTCATCGGGATCCCGTCGGTCCTCATCGCCCTCGTCGCCGGTGTGACGCGCAGGAAGATGGAGCACCAGGAGTTCCGGGCCCTCATGGCGGGGATGCTGCTGCTGCCCGTGTGGCCTCTGCTGTTTGCGGGGACCCCGCTCATCCTGTGGATCCAGATCGGTGTGCAGGTGGTGTTCGCGCTGACTCTGATGCCGGTCCCGCTGTTGCCGGCCCCGACGGTGCTGTCGACGCGTAGGTGAATGGGGACGGGGGCGCCTCCAGAATCCTCCGGAGGCGCCCCCGTCGTTCGCTGCAGGGCGTCTGCTACCGCTTCGCCGCGCAGTCGCCGCAGGTGCCGAAGATTTCGATCGTGTGGGCGACGTCCACGAAGCCGTGTTCCTCGGCGATGGAGTCCGCCCACTTCTCGACGGCCGGGCCCTCGACCTCCACGGCCTTGCCGCACAGGCGGCAGACCAGGTGGTGGTGGTGACCGCTGGAGCAGCGGCGGTAGACGGCTTCGCCTTCGCTGGTGCGCAGGACGTCGACCTCGCCGGCGTCCGCGAGGGACTGCAGGGTGCGGTAGACCGTGGTCAGGCCCACGGAGGCGCCGCGGTGCTTGAGCATGTCGTGGAGCTCCTGCGCGCTGCGGAACTCGTCCACCTCGTCGAGCGCTGCCGCGACCGCGGCCCGCTGCTTGGTGGCCCGGCCGCGTACCGGGGGTCCGGCGGTCGCCACAGTTGCCTCCTCAAGCTCGCCTGAACACTCGTCGCACGGGGTGCAGGCCAATTGTGCCAGGCGATCAGACCTTGACGTCGTCCGTGACCGCCGTGCAGCGTTCCGCGGCCTCCGTCGCCGTGGCGCGGCGGCGGGCGAGGGGGGTGGCCAGGACGGTCAGCAGGACGAACAGGCTGATGGCCAGGAGCACGATCGTCGCGCCGGAGGGCACGTCCACGTAGTACGAGGTCACGGTGCCGGAGAGGGTCACCAGGACGCCGATGGCCACCGACATCGAGAAGGTCGCCGCGAAGCTGCGGGCGATCTGCTGGGAGGCGGCGACGGGGATCACCATCAGGGCGCTGACCAGCAGCAGTCCGACGACGCGCATGGCGACGGTGACGGTGACGGCGGCGGTGACGGCGATCAGCAGGTTCAGCAGGCGCACGGGCAGGCCGGTGACGCGGGCGAACTCCTCGTCCTGGCAGATCGCGAACAGCTGCTTGCGCAGGCCGACGGTGGTGAGGATCACGAAGCCGGCGAGCAGGCAGATGGCCACGACGTCCTGCGGCGAGACGGTGGTGATCGAGCCGAAGAGGTACGTGGTGAGGTTGGCGTTGGAGCCGCCGGGGGCCAGGCTCATCAGCATGACGCCGCCGGCCATGCCGCCGTAGAAGAGCATGGCGAGCGCGATGTCGCCGCGGGCCCGGCCGTAGGAGCGGATGAGCTCCATGACGACGGCGCCCACGATGCAGACGATCGTGGCGATCCACACGGGGCTGGTGTTGAGCAGGAAGCCCAGGCCGACGCCGGTGAGGGCCACGTGGCCGATGCCGTCGCCCATCAGCGCCTGGCGGCGCTGGACGAGGTAGATGCCGATGGCGGGGGCGGTGATGCCCACCAGGAGCGCGGCGAGCAGCGCCCGCTGCATGAAGGCGAGTTCGAGGATGTCCATCAGCTCAGCAGCCCTGTCCGGATCGGTTCCGCGGCCGGGTCGGCGTGCGGGTGTACGTGGTCGTGGCCGGGCAGCGCATGCTGCCCCACGGCCTCGGGCGGCGGCCCGTCGTGGACGACGCAGCCGTCGCGCAGCACGACGGCGCGGTCGATGAGCGGCTCCAGCGGGCCGAGCTCGTGCAGCACGAGCAGGACGGACGCGCCGCGGGCGACCTGCTCGCGCAGGGCGCTCGCGAGGACCTCCTGGCTGGCGAGGTCGACGCCGGCCGTCGGCTCGTCCATGATCAGCAGCTCGGGTTCGCCGACGAGGGCGCGGGCGATCAGCACGCGCTGGTGCTGGCCGCCGGAGAGCGCGGCCACCGGGTCCCTCAGGCGGTCGGCCATGCCGACCAGCTCCAGGGCCCGTACGACGGCCTCGCGGTCCGCCTTGCGGGTCGGCCCGAGCCGGGTGCGGGCCAGGCGGCCGGAGGCCACGACCTCGCGCACGGTGGCGGGCACGCCGCCGGCGGCGGTGGTGCGCTGGGGGACGTACCCCACGCGCGCCCACTGGCGGAAGCGGCGCCGCGGGGTGCCGAAGAGCTCCAGCTCGCCGCCGGTCAGCGGGACCTGGCCGACGATGGCCCGCACCGCGGTGGACTTGCCGGAACCGTTGGCGCCGAGCAGGGCGACGACCTCGCCGCGGCCCACGCTCAGGTCGACGCCGCGCAGCACCGGGCGCGAACCCAGCGATGCCGTGGCCCCGCGCACGGATATGACGGGCTGCTCCATGGCTGTCTCCTGTCCGCTCACTTGGTTCCCAAAGCCTTCTGCAGGGCGGCCAGATTGGCCTTCATCACGCCGAAGTAGTCACGGCCCCTGGAGGCGTCGGTGATGCCCTCCAGCGGGTCGAGCACGTCGGTCTTCAGCTTCAGGTCGCCCGCGAGCGTCTTCGCGGTGGCGGGGCTGGCGAGGGTCTCGAAGAAGACGGTGCTGACGTGGTGGTCCTCGGCGAGGGCGTGCAGCTGCTTCATCCGGGCGGCGCTGGGCTCGGACTCGGGGTCGACGCCGCTGATGGCCTCCTGGACCAGCCCGTAGCGCTCGGCGAGGTAGCCGAATGCGGCGTGGGTGGTGATGAAGGTGTCGGAGGCGCGGTTCTTCAGACCGGCCGCGAAGTCATTGTTGAGCGTGTCGAGCTTCTTCGCCAGCTCGCTGGCGCCCCGCTCGTAGTCGGCCCGGTGCTCGGGGTCGGCCTCGCCGAGGGTCTTCGCGACGCCCTTGGCGACCTGGGCGTAGCGGACGGGGTCGAGCCAGACGTGGGGGTCGGTGCCCGCCCCGTCCTGGTGGCCGTGGTGGTCGTCCGCGCCCTCGTCCGCGCCCTCGCCCTCGTGACCGCCGGCCTCGGCGCCGTGGTTCTCCAGGCGGGTGAAGGAGGCGGCGTCCGCGACGTGCTTGTTTCCGGACTGCTTGATGGCCGCGTCGACGGCGGGCTGCAGTCCCTTGAGGTAGACGATCGCGCCGGCGTCGGCGAGGGAGCCGGTCTGCCGGGGGGTGAGCTCCAGATCGTGGGGTTCGACGCCGGGCTTGGTCAGCCCCGTGACGTCGACGTGCTCGCCGCCGATCTGCTGCGCCAGGAATTCCATGGGATAGAACGACGCTATGACCTGCAGTTTCCCGTTCTTCTTGCCGTCGCCGGCGGTGACGGCGGAGCAGGCGGTGAGGGTCACGAGGCCGAGCGTCGCGGCGAGGGCGACGGCGGCGACGGGTATTCGGCGCCGGCTCCGGGCCGGACGAATCGGGCGTACGTTCATGACACTCATTTTCAACAAAGATGGAAACGATTGTCAACTGCGCGGCAGTCCGCGAGTGCGGTCAAGCCAAGGCCAGAGCCGATTTGATGAGAGGGGGTGCAGCGCCGGTAACCTGAATCATTCGCTGTTCGTCGTCGCAATGAAGAGAGCACCGTGGCCGCCGACAAGATCGACACCATCGTCAGCCTGAGCAAGCGCCGTGGCTTCGTCTATCCGTGCAGTGAGATCTACGGCGGCCAGCGCGCCGCCTGGGATTACGGGCCGCTCGGCGTCGAGCTCAAGGAGAACATCAAGCGCCAGTGGTGGCGCTACATGGTCACCTCCCGCGAGGACGTCGTCGGCATCGACTCGTCGGTGATCCTGGCCTCCGAGGTGTGGGTGGCCTCCGGCCACGTCGCCACCTTCACCGACCCGCTGACCGAGTGCACCTCCTGCCACAAGCGCTTCCGCGCCGACCACCTGGAGGAGGCGTACGAGGCCAAGCACGGCCGCCTGCCCGAGAACGGCCTGGCCGACGTCAACTGCCCGAACTGCGGCAACAAGGGCCAGTTCACCGAGCCCAAGCAGTTCTCCGGCCTGCTCTCCACCCACCTCGGCCCGACCCAGGACAGCGGCTCGGTCGCCTACCTGCGCCCCGAGACCGCGCAGGGCATCTTCACCAACTTCGCCCAGGTCCAGCAGACCTCCCGGAAGAAGCCCCCGTTCGGCATCGCCCAGATGGGCAAGTCCTTCCGCAACGAGATCACGCCGGGCAACTTCATCTTCCGCACCCGCGAGTTCGAGCAGATGGAGATGGAGTTCTTCGTCAAGCCGGGCGAGGACGAGCAGTGGCAGGAGTACTGGATGCAGCAGCGCTGGAACTGGTACACCGGCCTGGGCCTGCGCGAGGAGAACATGCGGTGGTACGAGCACCCGAAGGAGAAGCTCTCCCACTACTCCAAGCGCACCGCTGACATCGAGTACCGCTTCCAGTTCGGCGGCAACGAGTGGGGCGAGCTCGAGGGCGTCGCCAACCGCACCGACTACGACCTCGGCGCCCACTCCAAGGCCTCCGGCCAGGACCTGTCGTTCTTCGACCAGGAGGCCGGCGAGCGCTGGACCCCCTACGTCATCGAGCCCGCGGCCGGTGTCGGCCGCACCATGCTCGCCTTCCTCCTCGACGCCTACGTCGAGGACGAGGCCCCCAACGCCAAGGGCAAGCTGGAGAAGCGCGTCGTGCTGCGCCTCGACCCGCGCCTGTCCCCGGTCAAGGTCGCGGTCCTGCCGCTGTCCCGCAACCCGGAGCTCTCCCCGAAGGCCAAGGGCCTGGCCCAGGCACTGCGGCAGAACTGGAACATCGAGTTCGACGACGCCGGCGCCATCGGCCGCCGCTACCGCCGCCAGGACGAGATCGGTACGCCGTTCTGCGTCACGGTGGACTTCGACACGCTCGAGGACAACGCGGTGACGGTGCGCGAGCGCGACACGATGAAGCAGGAGCGCGTCTCGCTCGACCAGATCGAGGGCTACCTGGCGGCTCGCCTGGTGGGCTGCTGAGGTCGCTGACGCGAGCCGGCGACTGGCAACGCCCGAGGGCCCGGCCCACCGCACTGCGGTGGGCCGGGCCCTTCGCTGTCGGCGCTCAGGCCTTCCAGCCCTCGGTGTCGAGCTCGAAGTCGAACGGGGCGGGGATGTGCACCTTGTCGCCGAACTTGACCTGGGTGTGGGCCCGGTACCCCTCTTCGGGGGTGGGGTCGTGGTAGACGGTGACAGTGCCCTGCGCCATGTCGATCAGGACGTAGACCGGCACCTCGCCCTTGCCGTAGACGGACACCTTGTCGGTGAGGTCCGTCTTTCTTGTCGAAGGCGACGTCTGCTCGGCCACCAGGGACAGCGCCGAGCCGGGGAGCAGGATGCCGTCCACGGCCTCGATGGCTTCGGTGTCGGCCACATGCAGGTCTGGGCCGTACCCGCGTTCCTGCTGAGGGAAGACGTACAGGTTGGGGGACAGCAAAGCCTCGTGGCCGGCAGGGGCATGGGGCTCCAGCTGCTTCAGCAGGGATCGAAGGGTCGACAGATAGCGGCCCTTGGACCACGGCGACATGACGATGTTCCCCCCGATGATTTCTGCGCGATAGCCGACGGGCAGGTCGTCGTTGGCCTGCTCCAGGTCGTGGCAGAGCTGTTCGAACTCGGTCTTCGGCTCGGCTTCGTCTATCGGCTGGAACGCTTCTCGCGGCATGTCCACCATGACTGCCATGATGCCCCCCTGGCTCGGTGAGCGAGTCGATACACACCGTAGTGGCCCGCTCTGGCGTTCGCGCAAGCCGTGGCCAAGGGCCCAGCGTGCCCTAGCCGTGGGCGCGCAACCCCTTCACGACCAGGTCGCACACGGCCTCGAAGGCGTCGTCGATGTCCGGTGCCGACCACTGCGCCGCGTACGCCGGGTCGTGGAAGCGGCCGCTGGCGTCCCAGACGGCGCGGGCCGTGGCCGCGGGGTCGTCGGCGGTGAACTCGCCCCGGCGGACGCCGCTGTCGATGATCTGCTCCAGTTGCTCGATCATCGTCCGTATGTGGCGCTCCACGGTGGTGCTGTTCTCGTCGGCCAGCACCATGTACGTCGCGAACAGCTCCGGGTCGTCGCCGGCCTTGCGCCGCTTGGCGGCGAAGAGGGCCGCGAGCCAGTCGCGCAGGCGGGGCCCGGCCGGGCCCTCCGCGGCGGCGAGGGCGGACAGTTCGGCGTGCGACTGGTCGAGCCAGCGGTCGGTGACCGCCTCCCGCAGGGCGGCCTTGCTGGCGAAGTGGCGGTAGACGCTGCCGTGGCTGACGCCGAGCGCGCGGGCCACGTCGACCACGGTGGCCTTGGCCGGGCCGTAGCGGCGCAGCACGTCCTCCGTGGCTTCGAGGATGCGGTCGGGGGTCAGCGTCTCGGGCGGCATCTGGATGCGGGTCCCTTCCGGGGGCGGGTGGTCCTACGACCGTACCGGCAGCGGGGCGACCGTCCGGGGGTGTCCGGGGGCTACCGCTCGCTGTCCAGGTAGGTCATCTGGGACTCCGGGTAGCGGGAGCCGGCGGCGGCACCGGGCGGGACGGCCTCCTCGACGGCGGCGATGTCGGCCTCGCTCAGGGTGACGTCCAGCGCGCCCAGCGCCTCGGTGAGGCGCTCGCGGCTGCGGGCGCCGATCAGGGGCACGATGTCCGTGCCGCGGGAGAGGACCCAGGCGATGGCGATCTGCGCCACGCTCGCGCCCCGCTCGTCGGCGACCTTGCGCAGGGCGTCGACGAGGTCGAGGTTGTGCTGGAGGTTCTCGCCCTGGAAGCGGGGGCTCATGCTGCGGAAGTCGTTCGCGGCCAGCTGCCGGTCGCGGGAGTAGTGGCCGCTGATCAGGCCGCGGGAGAGCACACCGTAGGCGGTGATGCCGATGCCGAGCTCGCGGCAGGTGGGCAGGATCTGCCGCTCGATGTCGCGGGAGAGCAGCGAGTACTCGATCTGCAGGTCGGCGACGGGTGCGACGGCGGCCGCGCGGCGCACGGTGTCGGCGCCGGCTTCCGAGAGGCCGATGTGGCGCACGTACCCGGCCTGGACGAGCTCGGCGACGGCGCCGACGGTCTCCTCGATCGGCACGGCGGGGTCGACGCGGGCGAGCCGGTAGACGTCGATGTGGTCGGTGCCCAGGCGCTGGAGCGAGTAGGCGGCGAAGGTCTTCACCGCGGCCGGGCGGCCGTCGTAGCCGAGCCAGGCGCCGTCCGGGCCGCGCAGGGCGCCGAACTTCACGCTGGTCAGGGCCTGCTCGCGGGCGTGGGCGGGGGCGGTGCGCAGGGCTTCGCCGATCAGCAGCTCGTTGTGGCCCATGGCGTAGAAGTCGCCGGTGTCCAGCAGGGTGATGCCGGCGTCGAGGGCCGCGTGGATGGTGGCGATCGACTCGGTGCGGTCGGCGTCGCCGTAGAGGGCGGACATGCCCATGCAGCCGAGGCCGAGGGCGGAGACCTGGGGGCCGGTGGTGCCGAGGGTGCGGTGCAGCACGGGAGGGCTCCTTCGGGTGGGCAGGGGAGCGGGCCACGTACAGCATCGCGCATGGACTGACAGATTTCAATACCTGTCAGTCCATGCATCGGCCGGTCAGCGCACCGACTTCGGCAGGCGCAGCGTCAGCAGCACCGAGACGACCACCAGCACCAGCTGGACGCCCAGGGTGATCGCCAGCGCCTGCCGCATGCCGTTCGACGGCGTCAGCGACAGGAACAGCGAGCCCATCGTCGCCACGCCCAGCGCCATGAACGCCTGCTGCGTGGTGACCAGCACGCCGCTGCCGACACCCGCCCGGTCCACCGGCACCTCGCTGAGCACGAGCCGCATCGTCAGCGGCATCAGCAGCCCCTGGCCCAGGCCCTGCACGGCCAGCCCCGGTGCGAGGCCGAGGGGGCCGAGCCCGTCCCAGCCGTACCAGAAGGTCGCGGCCACGATCAGCAGGCCGGCGCCCTGCAGCAGCGCGCCGCCCGTCGCCAGGCCCCTGCCGTACCGCGCGGCCAGCCGCGGCCCGGCCAGGGAGCCGGCCAGGAACGTCACGCACATCGGCACCAGCGCCAGCCCCGCCGCCAGCGGCCCCAGCCGCAGGCCCTCCTGCAGGGCCACGGCGAGGACGAACATGAAGCCGCCCCACCCGATGGAGAAGGGGGTGATCAGCGTCAGCCCGCTGCGCACCGCGTGCACCCGCAGCAGGGACGGCGGCACCAGCGGGGTGCGCCCCGCCCGCTCCTGGCGGACCTCCACCACGACGAACGCCACGGCGGCCACCGGGAAGAGGGCCAGCAGCAGCCAGGACCACAGCGGCCAGCCCGCCGCGCGGCCCTCGGTCAGCGGCACCAGCAGCGCGACGAGCGTCACCGACAGCAGGAGCGTGCCCCAGCCGTCGACGCCGGTGGGCCGCTGCGAGCGGGTCTCCGGGACGGCCCGCGCCGTCAGCAGCAGGGCCACGGCGGCGATCGGGGCGTTGATCAGGAAGATCGAGCGCCAGCCGGTGCCGGCCACGTCGACGGAGACCAGGACGCCGCCGAGCACCTGCCCGACCGCGCTGACCACACCGGCCGTGCCGCTGTACAGGCTCATCGCGCGGGTGCGCCGCTGGCCGCTGGTGGTGGCCTGGATGGTGGCCAGGACCTGCGGCAGCATCAGCGCCGCCGCCGCGCCCTGGGCGACCCGGGCGGCCACCAGCGTCCAGGCGTCCGGCGCCAGGCCGCAGGCCACGGAGGTCACGCCGAAGGCCGCCGTGCCCCAGCCGAACAGCCGCCGCCGGCCCACCATGTCGCCGAGCCGCCCGCCGAGCACGAGCAGCACCGCGTAGGCGATGCCGTAGCCACCGACCACCATCTCCAGCAGCGCCGGGCCGGCGTGCAGGTCGTGGTCGATCGTCGGCAGCGCGACGTTGACGATGAAGAAGTCCAGGAACGGCAGGGCGGCTCCGAGCAGGACGGTCGCCAGGCCCAGCGGGGTGAGGACGGTGTCGGCCGTGCCCGCCTGCGGCGGGGACGCGGCGGGCGCGGGGGAGGGGGACGAGGGGGAGGGGACGGTGACGGGGGCTGTCGGCGATATCCGGGGTTCACTCACGGATACGACGATGGCAGTGGCCGGAGCCTGGTACCAGATTGTTCTTATCCTGGTACCTGCAGTACCTGGAAACAGCCTGTTCCGGACCGCACCCTGGGGTCATGACGACGATGACGTTCGAGCCCTCCGCCGTAACCGTTCCTACGGCGGACGACGTACGCCGCCGGGAGCTGGCGGCCTTCCTGCGCTCCCGCAGGGAGCGCATCACGCCCGAGCAGGTGGGGCTGCCGCGCGGCCCGCGCCGCCGTACGCCGGGGCTGCGCCGGGAGGAGGTGGCCCAGCTCGCCGCCGTCGGCGTCACCTGGTACACGTGGCTGGAGCAGGCCCGGGACATCCAGGTCTCCAGCCAGGTGCTCGACGCCCTCGCCCGCGCGCTGATGCTCGACCGCGGCGAGCGCGGCCACCTCTTCGCCCTGGCCAACGCCGTCGACCCGCAGCCCGGCACGGACAGCGCCGGCATCACCCCGGCTCTGCGCGAGATGCTGGAGCAGCTGGAGCCGCTGCCCGCCTCCGTGCAGAACGCGCGCTACGACATCCTGGCCCACAACCGCTGCTACGGCAGGCTGATGAACGACCTCGACGCCATGCCGCCCGAGAACCGCAACTGCCTGTGGCTGCACTTCACCGATCCCGTCTGGCGCGCCTCCGCGCTCAACGGGGCGGAGGCGCGGCGGGCCATGGCCGCCAAGTTCCGCGCCGCCATGGCCGAGCACATCGCCGAGCCGGCCTGGAAGTGCCTGCTGCGGCGGCTGCTGGAGGCCTCGCCCGAATTCGGCGAGCTGTGGGCGCGGCACGAGATCATGCCCGTCGACGACCAGCGGCCGGCGATCCTGCAGCACGCCCGGGTGGGCCTGCTGCGGCTGAACCACACCAGTCTGTGGACCGGCCCCACCCCCGGCACCCGGCTGATCGCCTTCACGCCCGCCGACGAGGACAGCCGGGAGGGGCTGCGGCGCCTGCACGCCCTGGCGCTCGCCGAGGAGGCCGGGGAGGACGACCCACGGGGGGTCTGCGCCGAATGAGGGACAATTAACGGTCAGCCCGACCGTCCGCACCACTTCGAGGAAGCTCCCTCCATGACGCTCCAGATCGGTCCGCACTCGGTGCAGCCGCCGGTGGTCCTGGCCCCCATGGCGGGGATCACCAACGCGCCCTTCCGCACCCTCTGCCGTGAGTTCTCCGGAGGCAAGGGGCTCTTCGTCAGCGAGATGATCACCACCCGCGCGCTCGTCGAGCGGGACGCCAAGACGATGCGGCTGATCCACTTCGACGACACCGAGAAGCCCCGTTCGATCCAGCTCTACGGCGTGGACCCGGTCACCGTCGGCAAGGCCGTCCGCATGATCGTGGACGAGGACCTCGCCGACCACATCGACCTCAACTTCGGCTGCCCCGTCCCCAAGGTCACCCGCAAGGGCGGCGGCTCGGCCCTGCCGTACAAGCGCAATCTGCTGCGCTCGATCCTGCGGGAGGCCGTGGGCAACGCCGGAGCCCTGCCGGTGACCATGAAGATGCGCAAGGGCATCGACGACGACCACATCACCTACCTGGATGCGGGCCGCATCGCCGTCGAGGAGGGCGTCACCGCCATCGCCCTGCACGGGCGCACCGCCGCCCAGCACTACGGCGGCACCGCCGACTGGGAGGCGATCGCCCGGCTGAAGGAGGCCGTGCCGGAGATCCCGGTGCTGGGCAACGGCGACATCTGGTCGGCGGAGGACGCCGTGCGGATGGTGCGCGAGACCGGCTGCGACGGCGTGGTCGTCGGGCGCGGCTGCCTGGGCCGGCCGTGGCTGTTCGCCGACCTGGTCGCCGCCTTCGAGACGGGCTCCTTCGAGACGGGCGGTACGGGGGACAGCGCGCGGCCCACGCTGCGGGAGGTGGCCCGGGTGATGGTGCGCCACGCGCAGCTGCTCGCGGAGTGGCTGGAGGACGAGGAGCGCGGCGTCATCGACTTCCGCAAGCACGTGGCCTGGTACACGAAGGGCTTCGCGGTCGGTTCGGAGCTCCGGAAGAAGCTGGCAATCGCCTCATCCCTGGACGAACTGGACGCTCTTTTGAGCGAGCTCGACCTGGACCAGCCCTGGCCCGCCGGTGCCGACGGCCCCCGGGGTCGTACTTCCGGACGTAATCGCGTGGTGCTTCCGGACGGATGGTTGGACGACCCGTACGACTGTGCAACCGTCGGCGCGGAGGCGGAACTCGACACTTCGGGCGGGTGAAACCGGGGTGGACGCGAAGTGATTCTCGCCACCTCTGATACATGATGCGCTCAGATGAGCGCTCTGATCGGGGGTGCACCTCTCATAGGGGTGGCACTGCGTGCCACCCCTTTTCCCTTCAAGAGTCGACGTCATGCGCCGCCGAACAGTGGATTTTCTCGACTCGCTGTGATGGAGCGATTGTTTTCGGTCATCTTCTCTTCGGAAGTTGAAGGAAGCGGGTTGAAACCTCAGATGAGCGGAAGACTTTCGATCTGCTGGCTGACGGGTGGTTGCGCCCCCAGGTTGGCGGAGTAGACCTCCCTAGACGCCTTCGATCTGGGTACGCTCCCCGCCGTCAGGGCAGCCCTCCCCCCAGCGTCCCCGGGAGGCCCCGAGTGAGGAGTCGATTCCCGTGCCGGTAACCGAAGATCGCCAGAAGTTCGTCTACGACTTCACCGAGGGCAACAAGGACCTCAAGGACCTCCTCGGCGGTAAGGGGGCCAACCTCGCCGAGATGACGAACCTGGGTCTGCCCGTGCCGCCCGGCTTCACCATCACCACCGAGGCCTGCAAGGTCTACCTCGACGGGGGCCAGGAGCCGCCGTCGATGCGCGACGAGGTCAGCGCCCACCTGACGGCCCTGGAAGAGCGCATGGGCAAGAAGCTGGGCCAGCCCGACAACCCGCTGCTCGTCTCGGTGCGTTCCGGCGCCAAGTTCTCCATGCCCGGCATGATGGACACCGTCCTGAACATCGGCCTGTCCGACGCGTCCGTGACCGGCCTCGCCGCCCAGGCCGGCGACGAGCGCTTCGCGTGGGACTCCTACCGCCGCCTCATCCAGATGTTCGGCAAGACCGTCCTCGGCGTCGACGGCGACCTCTTCGAGGAGGCGCTGGAGGAGGCCAAGCGGGCCAAGGGCGTGGCCACCGACGTCGAGCTGGGCGCGCAGGACCTCAAGGGCCTGGTCGAGCAGTTCAAGGGCATCGTCGCCAAGGAGACCGGCCGCGACTTCCCGCAGGACCCGCGCGAGCAGATGGACCTCGCCATAAGGGCGGTCTTCGAGTCCTGGAACGGCGACCGCGCCAAGCTCTACCGCCGCCAGGAGCGCATCCCCGGCGACCTGGGCACGGCCGTCAACATCTGCTCCATGGTCTTCGGCAACCTCGGCCCCGACTCCGGCACCGGCGTCGCCTTCACCCGCGACCCCGCCAGCGGCCACCAGGGCGTCTACGGCGACTACCTGCAGAACGCCCAGGGCGAGGACGTCGTCGCCGGCATCCGCAACACCATGCCGCTGGCCGAGCTGGAGCGCATCGACAAGGCCTCCTACGACCAGCTGATGCAGATCATGGAGACCCTCGAGACGCACTACAAGGACCTGTGCGACATCGAGTTCACCATCGAGCGCGGCAAGCTGTGGATGCTGCAGACCCGCGTCGGCAAGCGCACCGCCGGCGCCGCCTTCCGCATCGCCACCCAGCTGGTGGACCAGGGCCTGATCGACGAGGCCGAGGCGCTGCAGCGGGTGACCGGCGCCCAGCTGGCGCAGCTGATGTTCCCGCGCTTCGACGAGAAGGCGAAGACCGAGCTGCTGGGCCGGGGCATCGCCGCCTCGCCGGGCGCCGCGGTCGGCCGGGCCGTCTTCGACTCCTACACCGCCGTGAAGTGGTCGCGCTCGGGCGAGAAGGTCATCCTCATCCGCCGCGAGACCAACCCCGACGACCTCGACGGCATGATCGCCTCCGAGGGCATCCTGACCTCCCGCGGCGGCAAGACCTCGCACGCGGCCGTCGTGGCCCGCGGCATGGGCAAGACCTGCGTCTGCGGCGCCGAGGAGCTGGAGGTCGACACCAAGCAGCGCCGGATGACCGCGCCGGGCGGCGTGGTCGTCCAGGAGGGCGACGTCGTCTCCATCGACGGCTCCAGCGGCAAGGTCTACCTCGGCGAGGTGCCGGTCGTGCCGTCGCCGGTCGTGGAGTACTTCGAGGGCCGCATGCACGCCGGTGCCGACGACGCCGACGAGCTGGTGCAGGCCGTGCACCGGATGATGGCGTACGCCGACCGGATGCGCCGCCTGCGGGTGCGGGCGAACGCCGACAACGCCGAGGACGCCGCGCGCGCCCGGCGGTTCGGCGCCCAGGGCATCGGCCTGTGCCGCACCGAGCACATGTTCCTCGGCGAGCGCCGTGAACTTGTGGAACGACTCATCCTCGCCGACACCGACGCCGAGCGCGACGAGGCACTCAGTGCCCTGCTGCCGCTGCAGAAGGCCGACTTCGTCGAGCTGTTCGAGGCGATGGACGGGCTGCCGGTCACCGTCCGGCTGCTCGACCCGCCGCTGCACGAGTTCCTGCCGGACATCACCGACCTGTCCGTGCGCGTGGCCCTCGCCGAGGCGCGGCAGGAGCCGCACGAGAACGAGCTGCGCCTGCTGCAGGCCGTGCACAAGCTGCACGAGCAGAACCCGATGCTCGGCCTGCGCGGTGTGCGCCTGGGCCTGGTCATCCCCGGCCTGTTCGCCATGCAGGTGCGGGCCATCGCCGAGGCCGCGGCCGAGCGGGTGGCGGCCAAGGGGGACCCGCGTGCCGAGATCATGATTCCGCTGGTGGGCACCGTCCAGGAGCTGGAGATCGTGCGCGAGGAGGCCGAGCGCGTCATCGCCGAGGTCGAGGCCGCCAGCGGCGCGGACCTGAAGCTGCCGCTCGGCACGATGATCGAGCTGCCGCGCGCCGCGCTGACGGCCGGTCAGATCGCCGAGGCCGCCGAGTTCTTCTCCTTCGGCACCAACGACCTGACCCAGACGGTGTGGGGCTTCTCCCGCGACGACGTGGAGGCCAGCTTCTTCACGGCGTACCTGGAGAAGGGCATCTTCGGCGTCAGCCCCTTCGAGACCATCGACCGCGACGGCGTCGGCTCGCTGGTGCGGGCGGCCGTCGAGGCCGGCCGGGCCACGCGGCCCGACCTGAAGCTGGGCGTGTGCGGTGAGCACGGCGGGGACCCGGACTCGGTCCACTTCTTCCACGAGGTGGGGCTGGACTACGTCTCCTGCTCGCCCTTCCGGATCCCGGTGGCCCGCCTGGAGGCGGGCCGGGCGGCGGCCCTGAACGGTACGGCGGGCGGCAGCGACAGCCGCTGAGCCGCACCAAGGCTCCGGAGCCGGTATGGGATGACCTCGACCCTCAGACCCTGACGGCTCCGGTACGACAGGAGGGGCAGCGCCCGTGCGGGGGGCTGCCCCTCCTGTGCATGTCCTTGCCAGATGCCCGACCGGACCGGGCGTAACCCGCCCGTAACGGGCGGGCCATGCGCCGGGGCATGGCGAAGGGGCGGCGCCCGTGCGGGAGCGCCGCCCCTCTTTACTCCCCCACCGGGAGTTGTTGCCGCCCGCATCGGCTCGGGCGGCAACTCGCGTACTCAGCGTCCGCTTATTCGCTCGCCACCCCCCACGGGAACGAGCGGTGCGGCCCTGAGTGCGTGAATAGCATTTCGCTTGTGCGATGTTCGCCGCGAGTCCTTTCAACTGTGGCCAAAAGGGCGTGGTAACACCTCGTATCGGTGTGCATACTCAGTGAGCGGGGGGTGGCCGCGGATGTCTCATGTGGGGGTTTGGTGCTGCGTGTCCATTTCACTGGACTCGATCTGGCCCGGTTGCGCCTGGCCGGCGACCCGGACGTGCTCTGGGAAACCGTATTGAGCCTGCACCGGCTCCGGGACAAACAAGGCGAGTCGATCTTCGGTGATTGGCGGTCGGAAACCCGGGCTCGGTTGAATGGTGAAACTCGGCTACTGGCGCCGCTGGTACCTCCCCGCGGATATTTCCCCGACTTCCTGACGCCACCGGAAGGGTTAGCGGGACTCGACTCCGGCATACAGGCGCTGCGGGCCACCCCGGCCGAGCGGGTGCACGACGAGTTGTCCCGGTTGTCCACCGTGCGGACCCTGCCGGCTTGGATACGATCGCTCGCCGACGGCGACACCCGCGCCTTCGGCAAGCTGATCGCCGCGCTGCACGCGTACCACGACGCGGCCATCGCGCCCTACTGGTCGCACATCCAGGCCCAGATCGAGGCCGACCGGGCCGTGCGCGGCCGGGCCCTGCTCGACGGCGGCGCGGACGCGCTGCTGTCCTCGCTGCCGCCGACGATGCGCTGGAACGCGCCCGTGCTGGAGGTCGACTACCCCGTCGACCGCGACCTGCACCTGGGCGGCCGCGGGCTGCTGCTCCTGCCCTCCTTCTTCTGCCGCCGCACCCCCGTGGCGCTGCAGAACCCGGAGCTGACCCCCGTGCTGGTCTACCCGGCGCGCACCATGTCGGAGACGGCGCCGGTGGTGCCCGCCGCGCCCAAGTCGCTCGGCAAGCTCGTCGGCCACACCCGCTCGGCGGTGCTGGGCTCCATCGGCGGCGGCTGCACCACCAGCGAACTGGCCCGCAGGGTCGGGGTGTCGGCGGCCTCGGCGAGCCAGCACGCCGGCGTGCTGCGGGAGGCGGGCCTGGTACTGACCCTGCGCAACGGCAGCGCGGTGATGCACACCCTCACGCCCCTGGGCGCGGCCCTGCTGCGCGGCGGCCACGCCCACGGCCACCGCGGTCCCCAGAACCGGCCCCGCGTTCAGTCGTCGATCCCCGAACGCTCGACCCCGGCGACGATGCTGCAATCTCCCGGGGGATGACCCCCGGACCCCCAGCCGCGGCCGGGCCCGGGCCGTCAGTCGTCGATCCCCGAACGCTCCACCCCCGCAACGATGTAGCGCTGCAGCAGCAGGAAGACCAGCAGCAGCGGGAGGATCGAGACGGCGGCCGCGACGAACAGTTCGTGGATCTGGACGGTCTGGGCCGTGGTGAACGTCGACAGCGCCACCTGCACCGTCCAGGAGTCGCGGCCCTGGCCGATCACCAGCGGCCACAGGAAGGCGTTCCATGCGCCGATGAAGACGATCGTGCCCACGGCGGCGAAAACCGGACGCGAGTTGGGCACCACCACGCGCCAGTACGTGCGCCAGTGGCCGAGCCCGTCCACCTGGGCCGCGTCCTCCAACTCCCGGGGGAAGCCCAGGAAGTACTGGCGGAAGACGAAGCAGGCGAAGGCGCTGAAGAGGGTGGGCACGATCAGGCCGCGCAGCGTCGAGATCCACCCGAGCGAGGAGACCAGCACGAACGACGGGACGAAGGTGACCGCGGCCGGCACCAGCAGGGTGCCCAGGATGGCGTAGAAGACGGCGTCGGCGTGCCGGTAGGGGATGCGGGCCAGCCCGTAGCCGGCGAGGGAGGCCAGCAGCAGCGTGCCGAGGGTGGTGGCCACGGCGATGAGCGAGGAGTTCAGCAGGGCCCGGGCCATCGGCACGTCCGGATCGGTGAACAGCTCCCGGACGTTGGAGAAGTGCGGGCTGTGCGGGAAGAAGGTCCAGCCGGGCGCCGTGATCTCCTCCTCGCTCGCCAGGCCGCCGCGCACCAGGAGGTAGAAGGGGATCAGGAACAGCACGGCCAGGGCGCACAGCAGCACCATGCGCAGGGCCCGTCCGGCACGTACGAGTGCGTCGTCCACGTCGCGTCCTCAGTCCTCTCTGCGGCCGAGCCCGGACCAGCGGGCCTGCAGGATCGTCGCCACCGCGATGACGAGCGCCAGCAGCACCGCCCCGGCGCTGCCCAGGCCCAGGTCCTGCCCCTGGCCGAGGGCGATGTAGTACAGGTGGACCAGCGGCGGTCTGGCGTAGGGCGGGTAGCCGCGCTGGTCGGACAGCAGGTTGTAGAACTCGTCGAACGCCTGGAAGGCGTTCACGACCAGCAGCAGGACGACGGCCACCGAGGTGCTGCGCAGGGCCGGGAAGGTGATGTGGCGGAAGGTCTGCCAGCCCGGCCGGGCGCCGTCCAGGGCGGCCGCCTCGTACAGCCGGGGCGGGATGCGCTGCAGGCCGGCCAGGAAGAGCACCATGTAGAAGCCGGTCTGCAGCCACAGCCGCACACTGACGATCACCAGCCAGTACCAGGGCGGGTCGGCCTCCGCCAGCCAGGCCACCGGCTCGGCGCCGAACCAGCCCAGGACGGTGTTGGCCAGCCCGAAGCGCACCCCGTTGAACAGCGACAGCTTCCACACCGTGGCGGCGACGACGTAGCTGCAGGCGGTGGGCAGGAAGAAGACCGACCGGAAGAACGCCCGGGCCACGCGCAGCCGGCCCACGGCCAGGGCCAGGGCGAGCGACAGCGCGAAGGTGGCCGGTACGACGAAGACGGTGAAGACGGCGAAGGTCACCAGCGAGGAGCGGAAGGAGGCGTCGCCCAGCAGCTCGGCGTAGTTGGCCAGCCCCACGAAGTCGCTGGGGGAGACGGTGTTGTGGGCGTCGAAGAAGCTCAGGTACACGCTCCAGGCGAGCGGTACGTACGTGAAGAGGGCGAGCCCCGCGGCGAAGGGGCCCACGAAGATCCAGAACCACAGGGTGCGGTGCCGCTGCCGGGCGGCCGGGGCGCCTTCGGAGGCGGGCATCAGCCGTGGTTCCGTACGCGCCGCAGTTCGGCGCCGGCCTTGCGGGCCACCGCCTTGAGCTCGCCGGCGGGGTCGGCGCCCTCGCGGATGATGCGGCTGAGCGCATCCAGATAGGCGGTTTGGCTGGCCGCCGTCCACAAAAGGGGCACCGCCCAGCCGTGGTCCTTGGTGAAGCGCACGATGTCGGCGGCAGCCCCCGACGTCAGCCGGTCGGCGCGGGCGGCCAGGGAGGTGCGGGCGGGGACGTGCAGCCCGTAGGACTGGGCGAAGTCGAGCTGGAAGTCGGTGCGTTCCACCCACAGCCACTTCACGTACGCCTCGGCGGCCTCCCGGTGGGCGCTGCGGCTGCTGACGGCGGCCGCCCACGCCCCCACGGGGACGGCGGGGCGCCCGGCCGGGCCGTCCGGCGGGAAGGGCAGCACCCCGAAGTCGTCGCCGAGCGCCTTCCTGACCTGCGGCAGCGCCCACAGCCCGCACCACTGCATCGCGGCCAGGCCCTGGGTGAAGGCGGCGGGGTTGAACCAGTCGGTGGGCGCGCCCAGCAGCAGCGAGCCGTCGGTGTGCAGCCGGTGGAGCTTGCCGAGGGTGCGCGCCGCGGCCGGGTCGTCGAAGCCGACCCGGCCGTCGGGGGTGACCAGCGACAGGCCGGCCGCGTACAGCGGTGTGCCGCCCAGGGCGCCGGCGCCGCCGGCGTTGCCCAGGAAGAGCCCCTTGACGTCCTTGCGGGTCAGCCGGCGGGCGGCGTCGACGAGCTCGTCCAGCGACTGCGGAGGCCGCACTCCGGCCGCCTGGAGCAGACTGCGGCGGTAGTAGAGCACCTGGGTGTCCACCAGCTGGGGGATGCCCCACACGCGCCCCCGGTACGTGCGGGGCGCCAGCAGCGCGGGGGCGAAGTCGTCCTTGGCGTCGCCCAGCAGGGCGGTCAGGTCGGCCACCTGACCGCCCTGGATCTGGTCGATCGTGGGGCCGGCGACCTCGAAGACGTCCGGACCGGAGTCGGTGAGCAGGGCGGCGGCCGTCTGCTGGTCGTAGTTGCCCGGCCGCCATTCCACGCCGACGTCGGCCACCTTGTACGCGGCGGCGTACCGCTCGACGGCCTGCCGGGTGCCCGGCTCGCCGTACTGGTGGTACCACTGCGCCAGGCGCGGCCCCGAACCTCCGCCACCGCGCCCGGTGTTGGTGCCGCACCCGGGCAGCGTGGCCAGCCCCAAGCCGGCTCCGCCGGCCAGGAGGGTTCTGCGACTGATCGGCATCCGGGCTCTCCCCTCGCGCTTCCGTCGTAAGGTCAACGATCAGCGATGAGGGGCGATGTCGAACAGAGGTGTCAGCGTCGCATGTCGGCCAATTCCTCGGCGCTGCGCGCCGGGCCGATGCGAAAGCGCAGCCGGCAGATCACGGCGTCGGTGTCGCGGCGCACGGCGTGCGCCAGCACGGCGCCGCGCTGGTTCTGCAGCAGCCGCTGCCACAGGCGGGCGGGCTCGACCTCGGGGATGAGCACGGTGATGCGGTTGTCGGGGCGGCGGGCGGTCAGGTCGCGCACGTAGTCGACGACCGGGCGGCCCAGCGAGCGGGAGGGGGCGGGCAGCTCCACCAGCTCGACGCCGGGGTTCCACAGCTCCCAGTCGCGGCGCAGCGACTCGGCGGACCTGCGGCCCTCGGCGTCGGGGTGGACGACGGTGACGGCCACGGCCTCGTCGCCCAGGGAGACGGCGGCGGTCAGGGCCTTGCTGGTCAGGCGGGAGAGCGAGGAGACGGGGACGACGACCAGCGAGTGGCAGCGGCGCGGCGGCTCCGGCACCCGGCCCAGCTCCAGCCGCTCGCTGATGCGCGCGTACGCCCGGTGGACGGTCTCGAAGGCGAGCACCAGCAGGGGCAGGGCCAAGGCGATCAGCCAGGCGCCCTCGGTGAACTTCGTGGCCGTCACCACGACGGTGGCCACGCCCGTCAGCAGCGCGCCGAAACCGCTCAGGAACGCCTTGCGGCGCCATCCGGGGGCGTGCTCGCGCCGCCAGTGGCGCACCATCCCGACCTGGCAGAGGGTGAAGCCGACGAACACACCGATGGCGAACAGCGGCACCAGGGTGTTGACGTCGCCGCCGGAGAAGACCAGCAGCAGGGCGGAGACCACGCCGAGCGCCAGCACGCCGTGCCGGTGGACCTGGCGGTCGGCCTTGAGGGCGAAGACGTGCGGCAGGTAGTTGTCGCGTGCCAGCAGGCTCATCAGCACGGGAAGGCCGCCGAAGGAGGTGTTCGCCGCCAGGGCGAGCAGGACGACGGTGGAGAACTGCACGACGTAGAACGCCCAGGTGTGGCCGAGGGAGGCGTCCGCGAGCTGGGCGAGGACGGTGACGCCCTCGACCGGCTGCAGGTGGAAGCGGCCGATGAGCACCGACAACCCGATGAGCATCAGGCCCAGCAGCGCGCCGAGCGCGACCTCGGTGCGCTGGGCGCGGCGGGCGGCCGGGGCGCGGAAGGCGGGGACGGCGTTGGCGACGGCCTCGACGCCGGTGAGGGCGGAGCAGCCCGCGGCGAACGCCTTGAGCAGCAGCAGGGCGCCCACCGACGTGGCGCCGCCGGCCAGGGCGGAGGCGTGACCGGCGGCGGCCTCGGTGCTCACGGGGGCGGAGCGGAAGAGCCCGACGACGATCAGGGCGAGGATCGAGCCGACGAAGACGGCGGTGGGCACGAGGAACGCCTTGGCCGACTCCACGATGCCGCGCAGGTTGACCGCGGTGACCAGGACGAGCACGCCCAGGCACAGCCACAGCCGGTGCGCGTACAGGGAGGGCACGGCCGAGGTCAGGGCGGCGACGCCGGCGGTGACGGAGACGGCCACGTTCAGGACGTAGTCCAGGACCAGGGAGGCCGCGGTGACCAGGGAGGCGCGCCGGCCCAGGTGCCGCTTGGCGACGGCGTAGGAGCCGCCGCCGTCCGGGAACGCGGCGATGACCTGCCGGTAGGAGGCGACGAGCACCGCCAGCAGAACGGCGATGGCGAGGGTGACCGGCAGCGTGAAGCCCAGGCCGTGCGCCCCGGCCGCCGCCAGCACCAGCACCACCGACTCGGGCCCGTACGCCACCGATGCCATGGCGTCGAGCGACAGGGCCGCGAGCCCCTGGACGGCGGTCAGCCGGTGCCGCTCCTCCCCGCGGGCCGCGGCGCCGGTATCCGGCGGCTCCTCTCCCGTCCCGGCGCGCTGCTCCGAATTGGCCAGCATGGACATCTTTTGTCGTACCTCCGTTGGTCGGAGGCCCAGCGTCTGCCCGGTCCGCCGGGACCGCGCCCGCTCTTGTCGCGTTCTTGATGCTTTCTGCGCGAATCCGTATGCGATCTTGATGTCTTCTGTGGCGCGATGTCAGTGCAGCGCAAGGATTGGCCAAGACCACGTCAGTACGCCGTCAACGCTCCATGGCAGGTACAGCGATCCGCCCTAGCGTCAGCCCCATGGGACGGCGACAGACCATGCGCGCACGGGTGCGCATCCTCGACGCGTACGGACCGGCCGGCGCCGGCGGCCCCGTGGCGGCCGCTGCGAAAGTACTGGCCCGGGACCGCACCTGGCGCCGCGAGGCACGGGCCGCCTGGTGCTGCGGGCTCGCACTCGGTGGCGTGCTCCTCCTGGCCGACCTCGCCCGCGGCAGCCTCGACGCGCCGCGCGGCTGCTGCTGGGCCGTCATCGGCATGACGCTGGTGGCCCTCCTGCGGCCGGCGCGCATCAGCGCCGGCGCGAACTGGCTCGCCTCCCGCGGCCTGTTCGGGGAGCGGCGCGTGCGCACCGACCTGCTCGTCCAGGTGCGCCGCGCCGACGGGGTGGCCCCGCGCCTGGTGCTGCGCGACGCCGCCGGCGGCCGCGTCGAGCTCGACCCCGGCGTGCTCGCGGCGAACCCGCTGCTGTGGCACCTGCTCGACTCCGGCGCGCGCCGCTCCCGCCGGCGCGGCCTGCTGCGCGAGGGCGCGCCCGTCCTCGCCGCACTGGCCGAACGGGTCGACGGCGACGGCGCCCGGCAGCTGCTGCGCTCGGCCGGCCTGGAGTAGGCGCCCGGCGCTCCGCCTCCTACTCCCAGTCGTACGTCACCCCGGTCAGCCGCTCCGACAGCCGCCACAGCCCCGCGCTCGCCCGGTCGTCCCGCGTCCAGCCGGCCCGCACCGAGCGCACGGGCGCCCCGCGCCACAGCTGCAGGCGCGGGCCGAAGAAGTCGTCGGGGCGCACGTCCGGTGCCGTGGCGGCGTACAGCGACGGCAGGGCGCCGGCCTCCGCGCTCTGCGCGAGGAACCGATTCAGCAGCTCCACCAGGCGCTCCCGGGCCGCCCGCTGCTCCATGCGCGGCCCCGCCGCCTGCAGGTTGGTCGCCGCATAGCCCGGATGGGCGGCCACCGCCACGAGCGGCGAGCCCGCGGCCGCCAGCCGCCGCGCCAGCTCGTGCACGAAGAGCAGATTGGCGCTCTTGGAACGGCCGTAGGCCAGCCACCGCCGGTAGCGGTGCTCCATCTGCACGTCCCGCGGATCGACCGTCCCCAGCACGTGCATCCCGCTGGAGACCGTCACCACCCGCGCCCCCGCGCCGGCCGCCCGCAGCCGCGGCAGCAGCAGCCCGGTCAGCGCGAAGTGCCCCAGGTGGTTGGTGCCGAACTGCATCTCGAAGCCGTCGACCGTCTGCCGCTGCGGCAGCGCCATCACCCCGGCGTTGTTGACGAGCACGTCGATCCGCTCGTCCTTCAGATCCGCCGCGAAGGCCCGCACCGACGCCAGGTCCGCCAGGTCCAGCAGGGCCAACTCCACCTCGGCGCCCGGCACCTGGGAGCGCATCAGCTCCTCGGCCGCCCTGCCGCGCGTCTCGTCCCGGCACGCCAGCACCACCCGGGCCCCGCGCCGCGCCAGCTCGCGGGCGGTGACGAAGCCGATGCCGCTGTTGGCGCCCGTCACCACGGCCGTGCGGCCGCTCTGGTCGGGGATGTCGCTCGCTCTCCAGCCCTTCCTCCGCACCTGCGCTCCTCCACGTCGATTCCACGCCGTTTCCACGCCGGTTGCACGCCGGTTCCACGCCGGTGGGCGGCTCCACGGACCGGGGCCGCCCGGCGGACCCACGATAGGCGAGAGCCCGCGTACCATCCCGCGGTGATCTCCGAGATATCCCTGCCCACCCTGCTCGCCCTGTGCCTGGCCGCCGCCGCGGCGGGCTGGATCGACGCCGTCGTGGGCGGCGGCGGCCTGCTCCAGCTGCCCGCCCTGCTCGTCGGACTGCCGCACGCCCCCGCCGCCCACCTCCTCGGCACCAACAAGGCCGTCGCCGTCTGGGGCACGGCCGCCGCGGCCGTCGCCTACGCCCGCAAGGCACCCGTCGACGTGCGCCTGGCCCTGCGCATCGGTGCCGCCGCCCTGGGCGGTTCCCTGGCCGGCGCCTTCTTCGCCAGCGGCATCGACAACACCGTCCTCCGCCCGCTGATCATGGTCGCCCTGCTGGCCGTGCTCGCCTTCGTCCTGCTGCGCCCCGCCTTCGGCGTCACCGCCGCCGAGCCCGGACCGCCCGCCCGCACCCGCATCCTCGCCGCGATCGGCGTGGCAGGACTGGGCATCGGCTTCTACGACGGCCTCGTCGGCCCCGGCACCGGCACCTTCCTCGTGCTCGCCCTGGCCGGCATCCTGCACCTGAACCTCGTGACCGCCTCCGGCACCGCGAAGATCGTCAACGTCTGCACCAACCTCGGCGCCCTGGTGACCTTCGCCCTCAAGGGCGCGGTGCTGTGGCAGCTGGCCCTCCCGCTGGCCCTGTGCAACCTCGCCGGCGGCGCGCTCGGCGCCCGCACGGCCCTCAAGCGGGGGAGCGGCTTCGTGCGCGGCGTGCTGGTGGTGGTCGTGGTCTCGCTGGTGTGCAAGCTGGCGTACGACCAGTGGGCCCTGTGACGCGGGGGCGGCGACCGACGGCTCGGCCCCCCGATCGGACGATTCGTCGGTCATTCCTCACTACAGACGGTGCGGAAAGCTGTCCGCTCCGCCGAGTTCACAGCTTCGGCGGTTAGCCTGTCGACTACCTTCCTGACGTGGTGGGGGTGGCCGTGCGTTTCTCCCGTTGGTGCCGTGTCCCCTGGGTGCGGGCCCTTCTCGCGGGGCTGTACGTCGTCGCGCTGGCCGCCGCCGTTCCCCGCGGCGCCGGCGGACACGCCAGGGAGGGCGACTGGACCAGCGAGGAGGCCAGACGCTTCTGGGGCCCCAGCCGCATGTCGGACGCCGCCGGCGACGACTCCGAGGACGGCTCCGGCACCGACGCCGCCCGCCGGCGCGCCGCCCAGCGCATCACCAGCAGCGCCCGGCACTTCGCCGGCGTCCCCACGGTCGGCGTCATCTTCTACGTCGGCCAGGACCTGAAGGACCACCACTGCACCGCCAGCGTGGTGCACAGCCCCAAGGGCAACCTCATCATCACCGCCGGCCACTGCGGCCTCGGCGACGACGCCGCCTTCGTCCCCGGCTACCGCGCCGGCGCCGACCGGCAGCCGTACGGGATCTGGCCCATCGACCGCACCTTCACCGACCCCCGGCGCGACGACTACGGCGACGGCTCCGACCTCGACGTCGCCTTCGCCACCGTCACCACCGACGACCGGGGCCGCCCGATCGAACGCGTCACCGGCGCCAACCGGCTCGTGCGCACCCCCGGCTTCACCAACGTCGTCACCGTCGTCGGCTACCCCGCCTCGGATGCCGACCCCGCCGACCAGGCCGTCCGCTGCACCGCCCTGACCAGCCGGCTGGAGGGCCACAACCAGATGAAGATGCGCTGCGACGGCTTCTACTCGGGCACCTCCGGCAGCCCCTGGTTCACCCGCTTCGACGACCGGAAGGGCGCCGGCGACATCGCCGGCGTCCTCGGCGGCCTCAACGGCGGCGGCCCCGACGGCGAGGACAGCGACAGGGTCTCCTACAGCCCCCTCAACGGCGACGACGTCTTCGCCCTCTACCTCGACGCCATAAACGGCCGCGAACCCCGGCGCGCATGACGGCGGCCGCCCCGGGTCAGCCGGCGTCCGCCAGCGCCCGCTCCACCCCCGGCTCGTGCGGCCCCAGGAAGCGCGGGCCGGGCCGCACCAGCGCGTCCAGCGCCGCCTTGCCCGCCGCGAACACCTCCCGGGCCCCGCCCGCGTACCAGGTCACGTCGTGCGCGTCACCGGACGCCCCCACCCCGTACGCCTCGATGCCCGCCGCCTCGCACAGCGCCAGGGCCCGGCGTATGTGGAAGCCCTGACTGACCAGCACCGCCCGTTTCACGCCGAAGACGCGCTGCGCCCGCACGCACGAGTCCCACGTGTCGAAACCGGCGAAATCGCTGACGATCCGGTCGCCCGGCACCCCGCGCGCCGTCAGGTACGCCCGCATCGCCTCGGGCTCGTCGTAGTCGTCCCGGCTGTTGTCCCCCGTCACCAGCACCACGCGCACCTTGCCCGCGCGGTACAGGGCCGCCGCCGCGTCCAGCCGGTGCGCCAGGTACGGAGAGGGCCGGCCCTCCCACAGGCCGGCACCGAAGACCATGGCCACCGGCGCCGACGGCACGTCACGGGCCGTACGCACCCGGGGCGTACCCGCCGCCCACACCCACGTCACCGGCAGTAGCGCCACCACGCACACCCCCACCAGCACCCGCACCGCGCGCCGCCGCCCGCGCACGGTCGCCGGCATCCGCACCCGCGCCCGCCACCCGCGCACCCCACCAGCCCCGTCCGTCCGGCCTCCCCGTCGTTCGAAGGAGGATCAAGGAAGACCAACGCCACAGGCCGGCGCGCGGTTCCCGCGGCCGGCGCGCATCGCCCCTGTCACACCCGGCGGCTACGGTCGGGGTATGAACGGCAGCACAGCACACCCCGTGACGGAGAACGGCATCCCCGGCTACGCCGCCGACGACCTTCGACGCTGGGCGCCCGAGCCCGACAAACGGCCCGGCCGCACCGCCTTCCAGCGCGACCGGGCCCGCGTGCTGCACTCCGCGGCCCTGCGCCGCCTCGCCGGCAAGACCCAGGTGGTCACCCCCGGCGTCAGCGCCCACGCCTGGGACGCCACCCCCCGCACCCGCCTCACCCACTCCCTGGAGTGCGCCCAGGTCGGCCGGGAGCTCGGCGCCGCCCTCGGCTGCGACCCCGACCTCGTCGAGGTCGCCTGCCTCGCCCACGACCTCGGCCACCCGCCCTTCGGCCACAACGGCGAACAGGCGCTCGACGAAGTCGCCGCCGGCTGCGGCGGCTTCGAGGGCAACGCCCAGTCCCTGCGCCTGCTCACCCGCCTCGAACCCAAGCGCTTCACGACCGCCGAGGACGGACGCCAGGTCAGCGTGGGCCTCAACCTCACCCGCGCGGCCCTCGACGCCGCCACCAAATACCCCTGGACGCGCGGCGGCCACCCCCTGGTGCCCGACTCCCGCAAATTCGGCGTCTACGCCGATGACGTCCCCGTCTTCCAATGGCTGCGCCAGGGCGCCCCCGGCCACCGGCGCAGCTTCGAGGCCCAGGTCATGGACTGGTCCGACGACGTCGCCTACTCCGTCCACGACGTCGAGGACGGCCTGCACGCCCGCCACCTCGACCCCGCCGCCCTCCTCTCCGGCCCCGAGCGCGACGAGGTCTTCGCCGTCGCCGCCCACCGCTACGCCCCCGGCGCCGAGCCCGACGAGCTCGCCGAGGCCCTCGACCGGCTCCTCGCCCAGGAATGGTGGCCGCACTCCTACGACGGCTCCGCCGCCTCCCAGGCCCGCCTGAAGGACGCCACCAGCCAGCTCATCGGCCGCTTCTGCCTCGCCGCCGAGACCGCCACCCGCGCCCGCTACGGCCCCGGCCGCCTCACCCGCTACGGCGCCGAACTCGTCGTACCGCCCGGCACCCAGCTGGAGTGCGCCGTCCTCAAGGCCGTCGCCGACCGCTACGTCATGCAGCGCGAGGACCAGGAGAAGCTGCGCGCCGAGCAGCGCATCGTCATCGCCGAGCTCGCCGAGGCCCTCGTCGCCCGCGCCCCCGACGGCCTCGACCCGCAGTTCCGCGCCCTCTACCTCGACGCCGCCGACGACACCGGCCGGCTGCGCGCCGTCGTCGACCAGATCGCCGCCCTCACCGACGCCTCCGCCCGCTCCCTGCACGCCCGCCTCACCGGGGGCGGTGCGGCCCACCGGTGATCCCCGCACGGCCCCTTGCGGGCGGCGCCCGCCGCGGGGTACTCCCTCTACCGGCGGCACGCGGGGTGCGGGACCCTCTGCGATGGCGTACCGGACCGGCGGACGTACCGTGCGCAGCGCGGCGCGGCGGCAGCGAGGAGGCAGCAAGTGGTGGACGCGAACCAGACGTTCGTCATCGTCGGAGGAGGACTGGCCGGCGCCAAGGCCGCCGAGACCCTCCGCAGCGAGGGCTTCACCGGACGGGTGATCCTCATCTGCGACGAACGCGAACACCCCTACGAGCGCCCCCCGCTCTCCAAGGGCTACCTCACCGGCCGCGACGCCCGCGACAGCGTCTTTGTCCACAAGCCCGACTGGTACGCCAGGGCCGACGTCGAACTCCACCTCGGCCAGCCCGCCGTCCACCTCGACCGCGCGGCCAAGACCGTCCGCCTCGGCGACGGCACCCTCGTCCACTACGACAAGCTGCTGCTGGCCACCGGCGCCGAACCGCGCCGCCTCGACGTCCCCGGCACCGGCCTGGCCGGCGTCCACCACCTGCGCCGCCTCGCCCACGCCGAGCGGCTGCGCGGCGTGCTCTCCTCCCTCGGCCGCGACAACGGCCACCTCGTCATCGCCGGCGCCGGCTGGATCGGCCTGGAGGTCGCCGCCGCCGCCCGCGGCTACGGCGCCGAGGTCACCGTCGTCGAACCCGAGCCCACCCCGCTGCACGGCGTGCTCGGCCCCGAGCTCGGAGCGCTCTTCACCGACCTGCACGGCGAACGCGGCGTGCGCTTCCACTTCGGCGCCCGCCTCACCGAGATCACCGGCCACGACGGGATGGTCCTGGCCGCCCGCACCGACGACGGCGAGGAACACCCCGCCCACGACGTCCTCGCCGCCATCGGCGCCGCCCCGCGCACCGCACTCGCCGAAGCCGCCGGCCTCGCCCTCGTCGACCGCGCCGACGGCGGCGGCATCGCCGTCGACGCCTCCCTGCGCACCTCCGACCCCGACATCTACGCCGCCGGCGACGTCGCCGCCGCCGAGCACCCCTGGCTCGGCACCCGCCTGCGCGTCGAGCACTGGGCCAACGCCCTCAATGAAGGCCCCGCCGCCGCCCGCGCCATGCTCGGGCAGCACGTCACCTACGACCGCGTGCCGTACTTCTTCTCCGACCAGTACGACGTCGGCCTGGAGTACTCGGGCTGGGCGCCCCCCGGCTCCTACGACCAGGTCGTCTGCCGCGGCGACATCGGCAAGCGCGAGTTCATCGCCTTCTGGCTCCGCGAGGGCCGGCTGCTCGCCGGCATGAACGTCAACGTCTGGGACGTCACCGGGCCCATCCAGGCCCTCATCCGCTCCGGCGCCGCACTCGACCCCACGGCCCTGGCGGACCCGGCGACCCCCCTGGAATCCTTGCTCCCATGACCACCACCCCTCGCACCGCCATCGTCCCCGTCACCGAGATCTTCGACCTCCGCCACGCCGTCCTGCGCCCCGGGCTGCCGCCCGAGTCGGCCGTCTTCGCCGAGGACGACCTGCCGGACGTCTTCCACGTGGCGGCCTACGACGAGGGCGGTGCGGTGGTGGCGTGCGCCACGTTCTTCCCCGAACCCCTGGCGGACTGCGACGCGCCCGCGCACCGCATACGCGGCATGGCCAGCGCGGCGACGGTACGCGGCCGCGGCTACGGCGCGGCCGTCCTCGAGGCCGGCCTCGCCGAGGCCGCGGCGCGGGGGGCACGGGTGGTGTGGTGCAACGGGCGCACGGTGGCGCGCGGCTTCTACGAGCGGCACGGCTTCAAGGTGATCGGCGAGGAGTTCGAGGTCGAGGGCATCGGCCCCCACTTCGTCTGCGCGCGGGAGATCGCTGCGCCTGCGGCGGGCTGATCGGGCAGTGCCCCGTAAGGGGCGCGGGGAACTGCGCGATCGACCACGACGCGCCCGCAGCCGAAGCGCTACCCCGGGTCCCGGGCGAAGCACGGCATGGCGTCTGCGGGCGCGTCGTGGCTTGTCGCGCAGTTCCCCGCGCCCCTTCGGGGCACTGCACGCAGGCGCCGCCCCACCGCGGACCGCCGTACCCCCGGGCCACCGTAGAATTCACGCGTGGCAGGCAGGATCAACGATGACGACGTGAAGGCCGTCCGGGACGCCGTCCCGATCGACGCCGTCGTGTCCGAGTACCTCCAGCTGCGCCCCGCCGGCGGCGGCAACCTCAAGGGGCTGTGCCCCTTCCACGACGAGAAGTCGCCGTCCTTCCACGTCAGCCCCGCCAAGGGCCTGTACCACTGCTTCGGCTGCCAGCAGGGCGGCGACACCGTCGACTTCGTCATGAAGATCGACCACCTCTCGTTCGCGGAGACCATCGAGCGGCTCGCCGGCCAGGCCGGCATCACCCTGCGCTACGAGGAGGGGGGCTACACCCCCGGCCGCCAGCAGGGCGAGCGGATCCGGCTGATCGAGGCGCACAAGCACGCGGCGAAGTTCTACGCCGAGCAGCTGGGGAGGCCCGAGGCGGAGATCGGCCGGGCCTTCCTGGCCGGGCGAGGCTTCGACCAGGCCGCCGCCGAGCACTTTGGTGTGGGCTACAGCCCGGCCGGCTGGGACCATCTGACCCGCTTCCTGCGCGGCAAGGGCTTCTCCGACAAGGAGCTGCTGGTCTCGGGCCTGGCGCAGGAGAGCCGCAACGGCCGGCCGATCGACCGGTTCCGGGGCCGTCTGATGTGGCCGATCCGCGACATCACCGGCGAGGTCGTCGGGTTCGGTGCGCGCAAGCTGCGCGACGACGACAACGGCCCGAAGTACCTGAACACCCCCGAGACGCCGATCTACAAGAAGTCGCAGGTCCTCTACGGCATCGACCTCGCCAAGAAGGAGATCGCCAAGAGCAACCGGGCGGTGGTCGTCGAGGGCTACACCGACGTCATGGCCTGCCACGTCGCCGGCGTGACCACCGCCATCGCGACCTGCGGCACCGCCTTCGGCGGCGATCACATCAAGATCCTGCGCCGGCTGCTGATGGACAACGCCGCCTCCGAGGTGGTCTTCACCTTCGACGGCGACGCCGCCGGCCAGAAGGCGGCCCTGCGCGCCTTCGAGGACGACCAGAAGTTCGCGGCGGAGACGTCCATCGCCATCACCCCCGGCGGCATGGACCCGTGCGAGCTGCGCCTGGCCGAGGGGGACGCCGCCGTGGCGGCCCTGGTCGAAGCCCGTACACCGCTGTTCGCCTTCGCCATCCGCCAGGTCGTCGCCCGCCACAACCTGGACACCGCCGAGGGCCGGGCCGCGGCGCTGGAGGCCGCCGCCCCCATCGTCGCGAACATCAAGAACAGCGCCATCCAGCACGAGTACGCCGTGCAGCTCGCCGGCATGCTGGGCATCCTCGACACGCAGTTCGTCGTGCGCCGCGTCGGCCAGCTGGCCCGCTGGGCCCGCGAGCGCGGCCAGCGCCCGGACGCCCGCAAGGGCGCCCGGCAGGGCGCCCCGCAGGCCGCCGCCCCGCCGCCGCAGGCGCCCCGCGGTCCGGCGCTGAACCTGCGCAGCCCCGCCGCGCTCACCGAGCGCGAGCTGCTCAAGCTGGCCCTGCAGCACCCCGCGCTGGTCGCGCCTGCCTTCGACGCCTACGGCGAGGACGAGTTCACCGCGCCGCCCTACGCGGTCGTCCGGCGCTGCATCGAGCAGGCGGGCGGCGTGACCGACGCCGACGACGGCTACCTCGCGCGCGTGCGCGACGCCGCGCCCGACGACACCGTGCGCGCCCTGGTCACCGAGCTGGCCGTCGAGCCCGTGCGCACCAAGAACGTGGACGAGAACTACGCGGGCATGCAGCTGGTGCACGTCCGGCTGCGGGCCGTCGAGCGGCGGGTGAAGGACGTCCAGGCCGGCCTCGTCCGGCTCGGCGACCGCCCCGACCCCGAGCATCTGGCGGCCGTGCAGAACGAGTTGTGGGTACTGGAGCAGTACGGGCGCGCCCTGAAGGACCGCGGCGCAGAGGCCCTGTGATCTCCGTCCTGTAGCGAGGCTCGTGGCAAGCACCGCAGCGAGGCCCGCAGCGAGCTCGTAGCAAAACGTCACGGTCCGCGCTCAGAAAGTGAGCGCACGCCCCTCGTGGCGGGCCCGCGTCGTGCCCCACACTGTTGGGCGGTGCCGTCACTCCCGGAGCGCGGCGGACCGGCCCGCCGGACGGGCTCCCCCGCGACGCCGCGCCCGCTCCCCGGCCCGGGCGGCCCCCGCCGCCGCGCCCCACCGCTTTGCCGCACGCTCTGCCTCAGTCGCGATCACCCTGGAGGTCGCCCCCGTGCAGACCCGGACCCCGACCCTGACCCCGGCCCCGGCGCACCCGCTGCCGGTGGTGCCCCAGCAGGCCGAGCCGCCCGACGCCGAGACCCTCCCACCGCACCGGGAGGCCCTCCCCGAGCCGGAACGGCCGTCGCCGGCCGACGGCGGCCCCGCGGAACCGGTGGCCCGGGCCGACACCGGCGGACCCTCCTCCGACCTCTTCCGCCAGTACTTGCGGGAGATCGGCCGCATCCCCCTGCTGTCGGCCGCCGAGGAGGTCGAGCTCGCCCGCCGCGTCGAGGCCGGGCTCTTCGCCGAGGAGAAGCTCGCCAACACCCCCGATCTGGACACCCGCCTCGCCCTGGACCTCGACCGGCTCGTCGTCCTCGGCCGCATGGCCAAGCGCCGCCTCATCGAGGCCAACCTGCGCCTGGTCGTCTCCGTCGCCAAGCGCTACATAGGGCGCGGGCTGACCATGCTCGACCTGGTCCAGGAGGGCAACCTCGGGCTCATCAGGGCGGTGGAGAAGTTCGACTACGCGCGCGGCTACAAGTTCTCGACGTACGCGACGTGGTGGATCCGCCAGGCCATGTCCCGCGCGCTGGCCGACCAGGCCCGCACCATCCGCGTCCCGGTGCACGTCGTCGAGCTCATCAACCGCGTGGTGCGCGTCCAGCGCCGGCTGCTGCAGGAGCGCGGCTACGAGCCCACCGCCGAGGAGGTCGCCGCCCAGCTCGACCTGTCCGAGGAGCGCGTCACCGAGGTGCTGCGGCTCGCCCAGGAGCCGGTCTCGCTGCACGCGCCGGTGGGGGAGGAGGACGACGTCGCCCTCGGCGACCTCATCGAGGACGGCGATGCCGCCTCCCCCGTGGAGTCCGCCGCCTTCCTGCTGCTGCGCGAGCACCTGGAGGCCGTGCTCTCCACGCTCGGCGAGCGCGAGCGCAAGGTCGTCCAGCTGCGCTACGGGCTGGCCGACGGCCGGCCGCGCACCCTGGAGGAGATCGGCCGGATCTTCGGCGTCACGCGCGAGCGGATCCGCCAGATCGAGTCGAAGACCCTCAACAAGCTGCGCGACCACGCCTTCGCCGACCAGCTGCGCGGATACCTGGACTGAAGCCGGGCCTGAAGCCGGGCCCGGGGCCGGGCCGTACGGGCCCCTCAAGGGCCCTCACGCGGCCGGGAAGGCTCCCGGGTGGGTCTGCTCGCGCACGGTCGCGTACTGCTGCCGCACGGCCTGCCCCACGGCCGTGTCCTCGCCCACGGGGTCGAAGACCTCGCCGGCGGGCGCCGGCCACAGCGGGGGCTGCTGCGGGGAGAGCACGCCCTGCTGCACGCCCAGCGACCACGCCGCCTGCCGGGCGGCGCCCAGTGCCGCGTAGTCGGCCGGCTGCGGCACCACGACCTGCGCGCCGAACAGCGCCGGCGCGATGGCCTGCACGGCCGGCAGCTCCGCCGCCGCGCCCAGCAGGAAGACCCGGCGCACCTCCACGCCGCGTCCGCGCAGCACGTCGAGCGCGTCGGTCAGGCCGCACAGCATGCCCTCGAAGGCGGCCCGCGCCAGGTGCTCGCGCTTCATGCTCTCGCGCCGCAGGCCCGACAGGCTGCCGGCGGTGTGCGGCAGGTGCGGGGTCCGCTCGCCCTCCAGGTACGGCAGCAGCACGAGCCCGTAGGAGCCGGGGGAGGACGCCAGGGCCAGCTCCGACAGCCCGGGCAGGTCGGTGCCCAGCAGCTCCGCGGTGCCGCGCAGCACGCGGACCGCGTTGAGCGTGTGCACGACGGGCAGGTGCATGCCGGTCGCGTCGGCGAACGAGGTGATCGTGCCGGAGGAGTCGGCGAGGGCGCTGTGGTGGACGGCGAAGACCGAGCCGGAGGCGCCGAGGGAGACCACGGCGTCCCCGGGGCCCACGCCCAGGCCGAAGGCGGCCGCCATCGTCTCGCCCGTACCGGCGGAGATCAGCAGGCCCTCGGGGGTGTGCCCGGCCGGCTCGGCGGGCGCGAGGACGTCCGGCAGCACCGCCTGGCGGCCCAGGGCGAGCTCCACCAGGTCCGGGCGCCAGCTCTCGGTGGCGGCCGACCAGAAGCCGGTGCCCGAGGCGTCGCCGCGGTCGGTCGTGCGGCGCGCGGGGCGGCCCAGCAGCTGCCAGACCAGCCAGTCGTGGGGCTGCAGCACCGCCGCCACCCGGGCCGCGTGCTCGGGCTCGTTGCGGGCCATCCAGCGCAGCTTCGCCAGGGCCTGCGCGGCCTGCGGCACCGTGCCGACGGCCTCGGCCCACGCCGCCCGGCCGCCGAGGGCGTCCGTCAGGTCGGCGGCCGAGGGCTGCATGCGCTTGTCGTTGCCGAGCAGGGCGGGGCGGATGAGGACTCCGCCCGCGTCCAGGGTGAGCAGCCCGTGCTGCTGGGCGGAGACGCCGATGGCCTGGACGCCCTCCAGCAATCCCCCGGTGGCGGCCTCGCCCAGCGAAATCAGCCAGGCCTGCGGGTCCCCTTCGGGGGACGAGGAGGGGTGGGGTGCGTAGCCCTGCCGCAGCACGGCACCGGTGTCCGCGTCACAGACGACGATGCGTGTGCTGTCCGAGGAGCTGTCCAACCCAGCGACTATGCCCATGCCGAGATGATGCCAAACCTCTGCCCGTTACCGGGCATCCGGTCACGTGTTGCTCGTACCCCAGTCGTCCTCCGAGCCCTGCCCGCGCTCCCGCAACGAGCGGACCCGGTCCGCGAGGCCGCCGGGCAGCTTGTCGCCGGCCCGGGCGACGGTCCGCGAGAGAAGGGCCCGGCCGTTGACGGCGGCGGTCTCGGCGGTGTTGCGCACCGCCGGGTTCTGTGCGATCCGCAGGGCCCCCTTGCGCAGCTCCTCGTACCGCTCGCGGCCGGCCCGCGCGCCGAGCACGTAGCCGACAGCCGCGCCGGTGATGAACGTCAGCCGGTAGCGCATCGCGCCCATCCTTCCCTTGGATCCGCTGTGCTCGCCGCCTACCCGGCGGGGCCGAAGGTCACTCCCGGCCCGCCCCGGGCCCCGGCCCGGAGGTACCGATTGGCGGAGCACCCCCCAGCTTGCGCTAATGTATGTGTCGCAGCGAGCGCACGCCGCCCGGGAGACCGGTCGGAGGTGCATTCGAGGCAGACGCGCCGATCCCCTGTAGCTCAATTGGCAGAGCAGCCGGCTGTTAACCGGCAGGTTACTGGTTCGAGTCCAGTCGGGGGAGCGCGGTCCCTTGTAGCTCAATTGGCAGAGCAGCCGACTGTTAATCGGCAGGTTACTGGTTCGAGTCCAGTCGGGGGAGCGGTGAGAGGACCCCTCCGGGGGTCCTTTTTTCATCCCGGAACCCGGTCGCGGGAACCGGAGGGCTCGTGATCGAAGTCCTCATGGTCGGACCGATCACACGATACGGCCCCGCCGGGGCAGCAGATCGTATGAACGGCTATGCTGCGGCAGACGGCGCGCACAGATGTGCGCGACGCGCCGTGAACGGGGCGGTAGCTCAGCCGGTTAGAGCAGCGGACTCATAATCCGTCGGCCGTGGGTTCGAGTCCCACCCGCCCCACCACGGACCACAGGCGCAGAAACGATGCGACCTGCGATTTCAGTGCCCCGTACGGCTCCGCCGGGCGGGGCACAGTGCTGTCCGGGGTGCCTGCCGGGCCGTGCGCGCGGGAAGCCGTTCCGGCATGGGTGAGCTGCTGATCGTCCGGCACGGGGAGACCGAGTGGAGCCGTGACGGACGTCATACGAGCTGGACCGACCTGCCGCTGACCGACACCGGGGAACGGCAGGCGGTCGCGTTGCGGCCGCTGCTCGGCGGGCGGAGGATCGGGCTGGTGCTCGTGAGCCCCCTGCTCCGGGCGCGGCACACCGCCGAGCTGGCAGGGCTCGGTGACGCCGAGGTCGAGCCGCTCCTGAAGGAGTGGGACTACGGGGCGTACGAGGGCGTCACGACCGCCGAGATCACCAGGGAGCGCCCCGGCTGGTCCCTCTTCGACGACGGCGTCCCGCCCGGGCCGCCCGGGCACCCGGGGGAGTCGCCGGCCGAGGCCGGCGCCCGCGCCGACGCGCTGCTGGCGCGCCTCGGGCCCGTACTCGGTGCCGAGGGCGATGCGGGTGATGCGGGTGATGGCGATGCGGGTGACGTGGTGCTCGTCGGGCACGCGCACTTCCTGCGCGTACTGACGGCCCGTAGGCTCGGGCTGCCACCGGCGGCCGGTGCGCTGTTCCGGCTGGACACCGGCACGGTCGGCGCGCTCGGTACGGAGCACGGGCGCCCGGCGCTGACCGCCTGGAACGGGCGTGTCGGAGCCGGGGCCGGCCCGGCCGGGGCATGATGATCGCAATGCCATGATCGGAACGTCATGGCGCAACGTCATGGCGGCGCCGGCCCGGCGAACGGGCCCGCCGCCTCCTCGCTCGTCCCCGGGAGGGAAACACCGTGGCCACCACTCGCACCGCGACCACCGTCTGGGAAGGCGAACTGCTCAAGGGCAGCGGCACCGTCACCTTCGAGTCCTCCGGCATCGGTTCCCAGCCCGTCTCCTGGCCCTCCCGCGCCGAGGCGGCGAACGGGAAGACCAGCCCGGAGGAGCTCATCGCCGCCGCCCACTCCAGCTGCTTCTCGATGGCCCTCTCGCACGGCCTGACCGGCGCCGGCACGCCGCCCACCCGCCTGGACACCAAGGCCGAGGTGACCTTCCAGCCCGGCGAGGGCATCACCGGCATCCACCTGACCGTGCGCGGCGAGGTGCCCGGCCTGGACGAGGAGGGCTTCGCGGCGGCCGCCGAGGAGGCCAAGAAGAACTGCCCGGTCAGCCAGGCGCTGACCGGTACGACGATCACGCTGGCCGCCGAGCTCGCCTGAGGCCTGGTCGTAGCTGGTCGGTCCTGCAGCCGGTCAGTCCTGCAGCGTGGCGGAGACGATCAGGCGCCGGTGCTCGTGCCCCTCGCCGCCGTCCCCGCCGCAGGTGACCAGCCGCAGCGCCTTCTCCTCCGTCGGCCCGTGGGTGCGGGGCCCGGCGGAGGGGAGGGCATCGCCCTCGACCGTCTCGGTGCCGGTGACGGCGAAGTGCAGCACGCGCCCGTCGCCGCGCACGACGTCGACCACGTCGTTCCTGGCGAGGCGGTGCAGGTCGTGGAAGACGGCCTCGCCGCCGTCGCGCGGGTGGTCGCGCGGGGAGTCGTGGCCGACGATCACGGCCGTGCCGGGCGTCCCGGGGCGTGCGCTGTCCATGATCCAGCCGGCCGTCCCGCTCTTCTCCCGCGGCGGGACGCGAACCGGGTCGCCCGGATCGCGGCCGAGCCGGATCAGCGGGCTGTCCACGCCGAGGGACGGTATGACGACCCGCGACGGCTCGTCCGCCCGCGCGGGCCCGCCGATGGCCTTGTCGGTGCCCCCGCCGGGCGCGCACGCCGCCGCCAGCAGGGCCAGCGGGATCAGCACCATCGGCAGCAGGAGCAGCCCGGCGAGGGGCAGCAGCAAGGCTCGGGGGCGTCGGGACACGGACATGGCCCCCACCGTAGGCAGGGCCGGCCCCGCGCCGCCTCGGCCGAAAGGACGGGAGGAGTCGTTTTAGCCGGGAGTCTTCTTATGGGATCAGCCGCTGGAACAGTCCCCACGTGAACTCCGCCACGTACGGACGGCGCTCCCCGCCCGCGTCCGGGGCCGTGAAGGCCAGCTGCCAGCGCGTCGGTGCCGTGCCCTCCATGGGCCGGGCCGGCGGGAACGCCCGGGCCACCTCGTCGACCGTGTACGCCCAGGGGCGCAGCTCCTCGATCGTGCGCGGCAGCGCCGGCCCGGCGGCGCCGGGGGCGCGCACCAGCCACTCGTTCCAGACCGCGCCGCCGGGCGCGGCGAGCACCTCGAAGCGCAGGTCCGGCCAGAGCGGCACCCGCCACGTCGACGCCTGGAACGTGAGCGCGCCGACCCTGCGCTCGCCGACCGCCTCGGGCGGCCCGAGGACCGAGCGGTAGCGAGGGCCGGTGCCCCGGCCGCGCGGCGAGCGCACCATGGCCTGCCAGCGCTTGTTGGCCTCGCGTATCCGGCCGCGGTCCACCTCCAGGGTGCGCAGCGCCTCCTCCACCAGGCCGGGCTGGTGGTCGGCCATGCGCCGCAGCAGGACGAGCTGGAAGTCCAAGGGACCGAAGGAGCCGGGAGGGGCATCGGAAGCCGGTGTCATGGCGGCCATCGTGTCGCATCCGGGGCCCTTGGCGACAACCGCCCCGGTCACCCGGGCGAGTTGCGGCGGGCGGCCCCGAAGTGCCCTGTGAAGTCGCGCTTTCGCGCAAGCTTCACCTCCCGGCAGCCGCGAGCTGTCCGGGAGGCCGCCCATGCCCAGGTCGGGGCCGGTACGGTCGGGCCATGACGGAAATCGACCCCCGGCACATCGACCCCCGGCACAGTGCGCTCGTCCTCGTCGACCTCATGGAACGCATGGTGGCGTTGCCGCTCGCGCCGTATTCGGGGGACGAAGTGGCCGAGCGCGCGGCGGAGTTGGCCAAGGCCTTCCGCGCGGCGGGGGCGCCGGTGGTGCTGGTGCGGGCCGAACGGCCGGGCGTGGCCGAGCAGCCGCCCGGCAGCGGGCTGCTGCCGGGGCTGGCCGAGCCGGGGGACGTCGAGGTCGTCAAGCGCACCGTCGGCGCCTTCCACGGCACCGGCCTGGACGCGCGGCTGCGCGAGCGGGACGTGCGCACGCTGGTGCTCGCCGGGATCGCCACCAACCTGGGTGTGGAGTCGACGGCCAGGGCGGCCGCCGATCACGGCTACGCGCTGGTCTTCGTCGAGGACGCGATGAGCGCGCTGACGGCCGAGGAGCACCATGCCTCGGTCACGCTGGACATGCCGCGGCTGGGCACCGTGCGCCGGGCGGCGGAGCTGCGGCTGCCGGGCTGAGCCGGCGGGGTTTCGGTTTCGGCTTCGGTATCGGTCGTCAGGCGTCCTCGCCCAGCATCCGGCGCAGCAGGTCGCGCAGGGAGGTGCGCTCGGCCGTGGAGAGGGCGGCCAGCGGCTCCCGGGCGAAGCTCAAGGACTCCCGCAGCCGGACGGCCGTGCGGTGCCCCTCCTCGGTCGCGGCGGCGAGCTTGACGCGGCGGTCGTCGGGGTCCGGCCGGCGCTCGACCAGGCCGCGCGACTCCAGCCGGTCGACGATGCCGGTGATGTTCGACGGCTCGCAGCGCAGCTGCTGGGCGACCTTGCGCATGGGCAGCGACTCGCGGGCGAGCAGCGTCAGGACGCGCGCCTGGGCGCCGGTCAGCGCGTGCCGGGCGGCGGCCTCCTCGTACTCCTCGTGGTACCGCGCCACCACGGTGGCGATCAGGTCGACCACCTCGCAGGTCAGGGCGTCCGCGGGCGGCAGCGACGGAGTGTGGGGGGTGGGGGGCGACGACGTCATGGACACCAGGTTACCCGGTTGCTTGACAACATGAAATATCGAGGCACATGCTTGTTTCAGTTGCTGAAGCAATTCGAAGATGTTCGAAGAAGGTTGATTCCCATGACCAGCACGCCCGCCGCACCCGCCACCAGCCGGGAATGGCACCTCGTCCGCCGCCCCAAGGGCTGGCCCGTGCCCGAGGACTTCGCCCTGCGCGAGGTGCCCGTGCCGGAGCTCGGCGAGGGCCAGGTCCTCGTCCGCAACCTGTTCATGACCGTGGACCCGTACATGCGCGGCCGCATGGACGAGCGCGAGTCGTACATCCCGCCCTTCCAGCTCGACCAGCCCATGGACGGCGGTGCCGTCGGCCGGGTCGTCGCCTCCCGGGCCGAGGGCGTCGAGGTCGGTGACCACCTCCTGCACCGGCTCGGCTGGCGCGAGTACGCGGTCGTCGACGCCGCCCACGCCGTCAAGGTCGCCCCCGAGGCCGCGTCCCTGTCCGCGTACCTCGGCGTCCTCGGCATGCCCGGCATGACGGCGTACGCGGGCCTGCTCGACGTCGCCTCCTTCAAGGAAGGCGACAGCGTCTTCGTCTCCGGCGCCGCGGGCGCGGTCGGCAGCATCGTCGGCCAGATCGCCAAGCTCAAGGGCGCCTCGCGCGTCATCGGCAGCGCCGGCTCGGACGAGAAGGTGCGCGTCCTGCTGGAGGACTACGGCTTCGACGCCGCCTTCAACTACAAGAACGGCCCGGTCGGCGAGCAGCTGAAGAAGGCCGCACCCGAGGGCATCGACGTCTACTTCGACAACGTCGGCGGCGACCACCTCGAGGCCGCGCTCGACGCCCTCAAGCTGCACGGCCGCGTCACCATCTGCGGCATGATCTCCCAGTACAACGCCACCGAGCGGCCGTCCGGCCCGGGCAACCTCGTCCAGATCCTGGCCAAGCGGCTGCGCGTGCAGGGCATGATCGTCTCCGACCACGACGTGCTGCGGCCGCAGTTCGTCGAGGAGGTCGGCGGCTGGATCCGCTCCGGCGAGCTCGTCGTCCGCGAGACGGTGTACGAGGGGATCGACCGCGCCGTGGATGCCTTCCTGGGCCTGCTGCGCGGGGAGAACACCGGCAAGATGATCGTCAAGCTGGCCGACTGAGCGGACGGGCCGCCCCCGGGAGGCCGGTACCCTTGCCCGCCATGCGAGATCTTGTGGCGGGCATGAAGTACCTGGTCGAAGGCCAGCGGTGGGTGGCGCGACACCGCCGGCAGTGGGGGTTCGGGCTGCTGCCCGGACTCATCACGGCCGCCGGGTACGCGGTGGCGCTCGTCGTCCTCGCCCTGCGGGCCGAGGACGTCGCCGCGTGGGCCACACCCTTCGCCGACGGCTGGAGCTCGCCCTGGGCGGGCCTGTTCCGCGGGGCGTTGACGGCGCTGTTCTTCGGCGGCGGCCTGCTGCTGGCCCTGCTGTCGTTCACGGCGGTGACGCTGCTGGTCGGACAGCCCTTCTACGAGGCGCTGTCCGAGCGCGTCGACCGGGAGCAGGCGCGCGAGGGCGAGCCCGTCCCCGAATCCGGCCTGCCGCTGTGGCGTGACCTGTGGATCTCCGCCTGCGAGAGCCTCGCGGTGCTGGTGCGGGCAACGCTGTGGGGGCTGCTGTTCTTCGCGCTGGGCTTCCTGCCGGTGGTGGGGCAGACGGTGGTGCCGGCGGTCGGCTTCTGCGTGTCGGGCTTCTTCCTGACGGAGGAACTGACGGCGGTGGCGCTGCAGAGGAGAGGGGTACGGCTGCGGGAGCGGCTGGAACTCCTGCGGTCCCGCAAGATGCTGACGGTGGGCTTCGGGCTGCCGCTGGTGCTGCTGTTCCTGGTGCCGTTCGTGGCGGTGCTGGTGATGCCGGGCGCGGTGGCGGGGGCGACGCTGCTGGTGCGGGGCGTCGAGGGGGAGCAGGAGCGGGAAGCGGTGGATTGACACCGAGGTCCGGTTCCGGTGCGGGGTCCGGGTGCGGCCGGTCCTACGCCCGGGGGCGAGCACCGATGGCGTAAGCAAGCTCCCGCACGCCGACAGTGCTCGGGTGCCGGTTGATCAGGTCGCCGGCCACACGCCGGATGGCGGGACGGTCCCGCACTTCCGCCGGGGAGACGCGCAAAGCATGCAGGAGCGCATCCGCGGTCTGCTGGGGCTTGCCCCACTGCCACCAGGCGCGGGCAAGATCGGTGTGCATGCGGGCGCGCCGCTCGGCCGTGGGGAACTGCGCCGGGTGCAGGCTGCGGCCGGCGCGCAGGGCGGCGCCGGCGTCACCGACAGCCCAATGCACACTGACTTCGTACAGTGTGATGGCGGCTGGGTTGATGGAGAAGGCGGCGCCGATCGGTGGCTGGTCAGGCAGGCGCCGGGCGGCGCGGCCAGCTTCCCGGATGAGGGTCAGGGCTTGGTCGCGATCGCCGGCACGGGCAGCGGTGTAGGCCGTGGTGCACAGCATCTGTGCGTATGCCATGGCCTGCGCCTGGCTGGTCAGGCCTGTGCCCTCGACGGCGGAAAGGGCACGGTCAACCAGGCGCTGGGCTGCCTGTGGCTGGTCCTGGTGGCGGAGAACAATGCTCAGCTCCCGGGATGCCGCCGCCGTCGCGATGGCGCTGCCCGACAGGTCCCCGTAGGTCAGGGCCCGGTCCGCTGTCAGCCGGGACCGCTCGTAGCGGCCGATCTTCGTCAGGACCCGGGAGGCCAGGGCATAGCAGGACGAGAGGGTCGCGTATGCCAGCGGCGACCCGTCGCGGGTCGCGTCGTGTGCGTCCGCCAGCAGTGCCGGCAGCGTTTCGAGAAGCTCGGTGTGCCGGCCACCGTCGAAGAGAGCCTGGGCCCGGGTCAGACGCGGGGGCACCGGCATGGCCGCGCCTGGCGAGGAGGGGATGGCCGCCAGGGCGTCGTCAATGCCGGCCAGCAAGCGAAGAGTGCCCGCCACCCCGGCAGTGGTGAGCAGTGTGCGGCGGCGCAACGGGTCCTCCTCGGAACGACGCGGACCAGATGGCGCCACTGTAGTGGCTGTCGCCTCCGTGAGGCCGATCGCCGCGGCCAGAACATCTGTCGGCAACCCCACCTCCTGCGCGACGTGGCGGAGCAGTCCCAGATCCCCTGTGCTGTGTCGTTCGAGGCGGGAAATAGTGGAAGCAGAGCAGCCCACCCTCCGGCCGAGATCGGACTGGCGCCAGCCACGACGGGTTCGTCCCAGCCGGATCAGGCCGCCGGCCTGGCGTTTTTCGATCAGGATGGCGGCTTCGGATGTCCTCCACAACGGATCGGTGCTCATCACACCCCCAGTGGGCGCGGGACCGGCGCGCCAACGGTAGGTGCGGGCCAGGGGGTTCGTCGAGGGCGTGTGCAGCATCTGCACACCGCGTGCGACCTGCGGCAATAGATCACCGCGAAGGGCACCGGCGCGGTGCACTGAGGGCGCGCCCCGGCCGTGGGGCGAAGGCACCGAACGCCAAGGACCGAACGCCAAGGGAGGACAGCATGGCAACGGCAGTCGTGGCGAGGCCGAAGGTCCGCCATCCCCGGGACTACGTGAAGCCGGAGGTGTGGGATCGGGAGATCCTGCTGCTGATGCGCGACTACCCCTTCGATGAGGTGTACGCCAACCGCCTCTTCCAGGCGGCTGTGTCGTATCTGATCACGGCGATGGAGAAGTGGGGCCAGAAGCTGGAGATGTGCTGCGGCCGCACCGTGGACATCGCCGTGCACACCTTCATCCTGGACACGCGCAACTACCGCGAGTTCTGCGCCGAGCATTTCCAGGGCCGCTTCCTGGAGCACATTCCCGAGATCGAGTTCAAGTACGACGGCTCGGTCGAGCGCACCGCGAAAATCATCGCCGCGAACGGGTTCGAGGTCGACTGGAAACTCTGGGAAGCCGACTACGCCAAGTGCGGCCCGTGCGCACCGGGCACGAGCTGCCACTGAGCGAACCGTAAACGGTCGGGCCCGGGGGCGCGGTGAACGCCCCCGGGTCGCTTCCGGACCAAGCGGGTGGACATCGGCGAACCGCCCTCGGCGGGTAGAGCGGCGTCGGTACGGTGGCGAACTCACGTGGCCCACCGTCCCTGCGAGGAGCCCCATGCCCCGCCCGCCCCTCACCCCCGCCGAATACTGGGACCTCTACAAGCCGTACCGCGGGGAGGGCGAACAGCCGGCCCCTGAGCCCGGCCGGTTCGAGTGGACCCAGTTCCCCGGCCACGGCCCTGGCCCCGAGCTTCTCGGCCGGCCGCGCACCGTCCTGGAGCTCGGCTCCGGTGAGGGCGTCGATGCCGTCCACCTGGCCCGCCGCGGCGCCCAGGTGACCGGCGTGGACTTCTCCGCCTTCCAGATCGAGCGCGCCCGCCGCTGGTGGACGAACGAACCCAACGTCACCTTCACTCAGGCCGACGTGTGCGACTTCCTCGTCACCGAAGCCACCGAGTACGACGCGATCTACTCCATGTGGGGCGCGGTCTGGTTCACCGACCCGGAAGAACTTCTCCCTCTCGTCGCCAAGCGCCTGGCGCCGGGAGGCGTCTTCGTCTTCAGCCATGCCGAGCCCGGCCCCGACGCGCACGGGCCCCAGCAGATGCGCGGGAAGTGGCTCGAAGGCCGGCAGCGGGAGCTCACGGTCCTGCGCTGGCAGTACACGCCCGGCAGGTGGGGCGACCTGCTCAAGGGCAGTGGTTTCACGGAGGTCGACGCGCGCATCGTGGCCCCGCCGGGTGATGAGCCGCTGGGAACACTACTCGTGCGCGCCGGCATCACGTGAACGGAGAACTGGCGGTAGCCAGCTGCGGGTGCGGGTGCGGGTGCGGGTGCGGTCTCGCCACAGACCCTGCTCTGGGGTCGACCCCCGAAGGACTTCGAGCGCCTACCACTAAGGCGTGCGGCTGCTGGGCGCGGCTGACGGGCCGTTGGCCTCGGGGGCCTCGGGGGCCTCGGCTGACCCGGAAGCCCCGGGTGCGCCTGCCGGGAACGGCTCGACTCCGCGCACGCGGCGTACGCGCGACGGCTCGATCAGCACGATGACCCGCTGTTCACCGGGCACACGCCATTCGAACCGTTCGGTGCCCAGGTAGGTGCGCGCCAGCAGGTCCATGTTCCGGTCCGCCTCGGGGCCCTGGACGAACCGGACGGCACGGCCGCGGATCTGGACCCGGTCATAGGGATCGACCGGGTCCGCGTGGGACAGGCATACGCGGGGGTCGCGGCGCAGGTTGCGCTCCTTGACCCTGCCGATCGCGGTGTTGAACAGGACCAGGTCCCCGTCGAGCCCCACCCACATGGGGCTCACGTGGGGGGACCCGTCCCGGTTGACCGTTCCCACGTACCAGATGTGCGGCGCTTCGATCCTCAGGCGTACGTCGTTCGGTAAGGCGACCATGAGGCAAGTACTGCCCAGGCGCGACGTGCCGAACACGGACGAGTGGCGCTGCGGGTGGTGTTGTGGCTGGGGTCAGAACTTTGGCCGGCTACGAAGGGAGGGGTGGGGGGCGCGCCTTTGTCGTCGGGCTGCGGGTGGGTGGGGTGCTGGTCGCCGTTCTCGTGCCGTCGCGGGGCGGGGGAGCGTGAGGAGATCGCGCCGTGGCGTTGCGGCTGAGGGGGAGCTGGCTGCTGCCGCGGTGTGGCTGGGGCCGGTGGAGACGCTCCGCTCGTTGTGCGTTGGCGGTGGTCGAGCGTTCGGCTGACCGCGGTTCCGTGGAGCTGGATTGTACCTACTGGTATGTACACTCATGATCGAATGCGATCGATACACCTCCTCCGGAAGGGGAATTGCCGCCATGCCCTTTGTGCGCATTGACGCTTTGACCACGGACAGCGAGCGGCTCGACGGGCTCGGCCGTGCCGTGCACGATGCCCTGGTCGAGACGATCGGCATCCCGCCGGACGACCGGTTCCAGGTCCTGACCGGCCATGACGGGGTCAGCAGCACGCTGCGTTACGCCGATTACCTGGGCATATCCAAGGACGAGGGCATCGTGTTCGTCGCGATCACGATGCGTTCCGGCCGCACGCCGGAGCAGAAGCAGGCGCTGTACCGACGGATCGCCGAACTCGCCCACGCGTACACGGGAACGGAGCCGCGCAATGTGCTCGTCACGGTGACCGAGAACGAGCCCATCGACTGGTCCTTCGGTAACGGGGTCGCGCAGTACGCCTCATAGGTGGGGTGGGCGCGGGCGCGAGCAGCTTGGCAGCGGAAAGCTTCACCCGGGGCTTCCGGCGGCCGGGTCTGGGTGAGGGAAACGCTGCCGGATCGTCCGTAGGCCGTGCAGCGACCCGCACGAACGGCCCCCGGAGCGGGGGCCGTTCGGGGGTACCGTTCTGAGTGTCGAAGTCAGAACGGAGCCAGTATGCCCGACAGCAACGACACGCACATCGGCGCGCGCATCGCCGAGCAACGCAACCTCGCGCACCTCACGCAACGCGGCCTGGCCGACAAGGCCCACATCTCCTACAGCCTGCTCAGCAAGGTCGAGAGCGGTCACAAACCCGCCTCCCCCGCCCTGATCGCCGCATGCGCCCGAGCGCTGGGCATCGAGACCAGCGTGCTCGTGGGCCAGCCCTTCAGAGCCGAGCAGCGTGAGGACCGGTTCGAGGCGCCGATCGCCGCGCTCCGGGCCAGCCTGGAGAACTGGGACGTCCCGCTCGACCCTGTGGCTCCGCCCCGCCCGCTGCACGACATTGCGGCCGATGTGAAGGCCCTTGGCGAGCTGCGTCGGTCGGCCGAGTACTGGAAGACGGTCAATCGAGCGCCTGCCCTGATCGACGAGTTGGTCGAGGCGTCGCACCGGCTTGACGGCACCTCCCGCGAGAGAGCGCATCGGCTGCTCGCCTACACCTACCGCTGCGTGCACGACGTGGTGTACGGGCTGGGGCACATCGACCTGGGCAGCTGCGTGCTCGCGCGCATGGGCTACAGCGCCGAGCGCTCGGGGGACCCGAACATGGTCTTCCTCACGGCCTACCTGCGAGCGCAGTCGTGCTTCAGCACCGGGCGGCACGAAGTGGGGATCCGGCTCATGGAACGGGCCCTGGCCGACGTGGAGGAAAGTGCCCGGCAGGGCGACCGCTCGGCTCTGTGCGTTCAAGGAAACCTCCGGCTGCGCGCCACGATGCTCGCTGCCCGCAGCAACCCAGCGGGTAAAGGCCAGGAGGACAACGCCCGGGCGCAGTGGCAGGAGGCGTGGGAGACCGCCGAGCGGCTGGGCGCCGACACCGAGAACTACGTCATGTCGTTCGGACCGTCGAACACCCTGATCCACCAGGTCTCGCTGGAAGTCGAGCTCGGGAACTACGGCCGTGCGGTCAAGGCCGCGGCGAAGCTGCACTTGCCGTCGCAGTTCGCCGCGCGGTTTCCCGAACGGGTCGGGCACCACTTCATCGACGTGAGCCGGGCCCAGCTCTGGACGGGCCACCGGCAGGCCGCCCTTGCGTCGCTGCTCAAGGCGCGGACCGCGGCCCCGCAGCAGACGCGCTACCACCCGCACGTCAGGGAGACGGTTCGGGCCCTGCGTCGTGCCGACCGGGCGAACAGCGAATCGCTGGCCAACTACGCACGCTGGGTCGGCGTCTAGGGCCTGTCCGGCGGATGCAGCGCCCCGAAGGGGCGCGGGGAACTGCGCGACAAGCCACAACGTGCCCGCAGATGCCCACGCGGCGGCGGACACGCTCCCGCCCTGTCACGTCAAGTGAGGCGGCTTTCACTTTTGGTGAAAGCCGCCTCCTTGCCGTGGCGGCACTCTTGGGGGCACGCAAGACCCCCGCGTCCGCGCGAACGGACCGGGGGCGTGGTCAACGCTGACTAAGGAGCGTCAACGTGCGAGACCTTATCCGCCGCCTGGCCCTGAGGGCGAGAGCCCGCCGCACACCGCACGTACGTGCGTGTACGTGCGCGTACCGGCCCTTGATCAGCGCGCATGGCGTTGACCTGGTTTCTGTGGGGCGGCGATGAGTGCCGTCGCGGCGGAGTGCTACCGGATGACCGTGCCCGTCGCGCCGGGGACGGCCCGGTTGGCCAGGGAGTTCGTGACGGCTTCGCTCGTGGCGGTGGAGCGCCGGCTGCTGATCGAGAACGCGCGGGTCTGCGTCTCGGATGCCGTGGCGCACGTCGTGCGGCAGGGGCGGGTGCGCGAGGTGTCGGTGGAGCTGACGGTGAAGGAAGGGCGGGTGGTGGTGGCCGTGCGGGATGACGATCCTGGGCGGCCGCCGTGGCCCCGGTCGGCGGGCGCGGACCGGGCGAGTGGTCTGGCGCTGATGCGCCGGCTGGCGCATGCGTCGGGGGTGACGTGGGTGTGGGACGGGCTGAGCATCGTGGGCAAGCAGGTGTGGTTCGAGTTGCGGGAGTGACGCTTCAGGCGTGCCGGCCGCGGCAGAACCAGCCCGCGATGTTGCCGTAGAAGGCGCAGGCCCACCACAGGAGCGCGGCGGGTGCGGCGAAGTAGGAGGGCCACAGCAGGTAGGCCACGGCGGCGCCCGAGGCGGCGGTGAGGAGGGGCGGGAGCGCCGCGTGCCACCACCGCCCGGCGCGGCGTACCAGCCGCACCGCGCCCCGGCCGGTGAGGAACGCGGCGAGGGTGAACACGGCGAGGGCCAGGAGCCCGGCGAGCGGCGAATTCATGCCCCGACGCTACTCCCCGCGTTGCGGATCAGCTGCTGGAGCACCTTCACCGTGGTGACGTAGTCCGCGTCGTCGATGCCCTCGCGGGGGCGTTGTGGGCGAGGTCGACGCGCGCCTGCTCGCCCTCGTCGGTGAGTCACAGCCGGTCCTCGGCGTCCCGGGTCAGCCGGCCGCGCTGCAGGAGCACCTCGGCCTCCGCCGCCAGGTCGTCCTCGGGCCGGATGGAGGAGGTCATCGCCTCCCGCAGCTCGGGCAGGGTCCGCACCTCCGCCAGCACCAGCCCCGCCGCGTCGTCCGGGCCCTCCGCCAGGACGGTGCCGTCGGGGCCCCAGATCGCGCTGAGGCCGCACGCGTCGTACGGGCCCGCCGGGCCGATGTGGTTGGCCAGCAGGACGTGGAGGGCGCTGCCGGCGGCCAGGGCGGGGAAGATCTGCATGCGTTCGGCTGCGCCGTTGCCGCGGCCGTACAGGGAGCTGGCCAGCATCACGGCGCAGCCGTCCGCCGCTGCTCGGGCGGTGAGGTCCGGGAAGTGGGCGTCGTAGCAGATGGCGAGGGCGAAGCTCACGCCGTCCAGCGTGAAGCGGCCGTCCGACGTGCCCGCCGTGAAGCCCGCCGTGATCTCGTCCGGCGTCAGGTGCTGCTTGCTGTAGCGCGTGAGCAGGGCGCCGTCCGGGCCGTACACGTACGAGGTGATGGTGGGGCCCGGGGCGATGCAGTTGACCACCGCGGCCACGCCCGCGGCGCGGCAGGCGTCGCGGACGGGGGTCAGGCGGGGGTCGTCGGGGGTGACGGCGGCGGTGACGGCGCCGAGCTCGTAGCCGGTGAGGGCGAGCTCGGGGAAGACCACCAGTGCCGCGCCCTGCTCGCCGGCCTCGGTGACGAGGCCGGCCATGCGGGCCGCGTTGGCCTCGATGGCGCAGGGCACGGCGGTGAACTGGGCGGACGCGACGATCATGCTCACATCATGGCTGGTGCACCGTGCCCACGGCCACCTTGAGGATCTCCCGGACCTGGGTCGTGATCGTCACACGGTCCCGGACGAAGTCCGGGTCCGTGACCGTCCCCGGCGACGGGGCGGACAGCACCGGCGTGTGCAGGTGGCCGCCCGGCACCGGCAGGTGCACCGCGTCGCGCAGGAGCGTGGCCCGGTAGGCGATCTCGTTGGAGAGGTAGTCGCCCCCGCCGCCCGCCCGGGCCGTGGAGCCGGGGGTGGGGCCGTCCGGCCGGTCGGTCTCTTCTGTGCCGCCCGCGGGGATCTCGGTGACGGAGGTGTTGTCGTGCACGGGGAAGGGGCCGGTCGTGGCCGCGGTGAGGGTGGCGTACGGCAGGGACGTCGTCGTCCACTGCGGCTGCGGCGTCACGGTCGGGATGCCGCGCGGGACGGGCACGGTCTCGGTGCGGGAGTCGCGCACGTTGTCGGGGTAGCCGCCGCGCCAGGCGCCGTTGGTGCGTTCGACGTCGAAGCGCCCGGGCCGGCCCTGGCTGATGGTGGTGAAGAGGTCGACCCGGTGCGGGCCGGGCCGGAAGTACGGCAGCAGGGTGCGCTCGACCGTGCCGTCGGTGAAGTCGGCCCAGCGCACGGGGAAGACGACGGTCTCGACGCGGGCGGGGCCCGCCGCGGTGTCGATGGTGGTGCCGTCCAGGGCGAGGGCGGCCGCGCCGGAGGGGTTGGAGCGGCGGGGGTCGGCGTCGAGCTGGAAGGGGTCGAAGCCGGTGATCAGGACGCGCTTGACCGCGCTGCCCGCCGGCAGGTCGACGGAGTCCTGGCCGCGGGAGGTGCGCTCGACGGCGGCGAGCAGCCGTTCGCGGGTGCGTTCGGTGAGGGTGAAGGACGGCTGCCAGGTGCGCAGGGCGCGCGTCATGGCGAGCCGGGCCCAGTACAGGGGGCGGTCGTCGTCGCGCGCGAGGTCGCCGCCGGCGGGGCCGCGGCCCTGGGCGCGGTCGACGGCGCGCCGCCACAGCCGGCGGCCCTCGGCGGTGGCCACCCGCTCGGCCTGGGCGCAGGTGCGGGTACGGGCGAGGGCGGTGGTGAAGGCGGGGGCGACGTCGTCGAAGCCGGACCGGTGCAGGATCTCCTGGGGTACGGCGCCGGTGAGCCGTTCCTCCTCGACGGTGAGCGCAGCGGTGGGTGCGGCGGCCGTGGCTGGTGCGGCCAGGGCGAGCGGTGCGCACAGCAGGAGGGCCGCGGCCACGGCGCCGCGCCGTATCGGTGACAGATCACTGAGTCTCATGAGGCGGAAGGAAACCACTGCGCAGGCATTGAGCGATAGAGGAGCGCCAACTCCCTGGGTGCGCAGGCGACTTTCGGACACAATGGCCAGATGGACACAGTGCGGCTTCTCACCGATCCGCTCATATCCGCCGGACACCTCGTCGCCGCCCCGCTGTTCGACCCGGGGGCAGGCCAAGGCACGCGTCAGTTAGCCGAGTTGGCGCTCGCGCTGCTGCTGTCCTCGCTCATCGGGCTGGAGCGGGAACTGCAGCAGAAGAGCGCGGGCCTGCGCACCCACACCCTGGTCGGCGTGGGCAGCGCGCTGTTCATGGAGGTCTCCATCCACGGCTTCGGGGCCGTGGCGGGCGACAGGCTGGACGGGTCCCGGGTGGCGGCCCAGATCGTCTCGGGCATCGGCTTCATCGGCGGTGGGCTCATCTTCGTCCGCCGCGACGCGGTGCGCGGCCTGACCACGGCCGCCACGATCTGGCTGACCTGCGCCGTCGGCATGGCCTGCGGTGGCGGGCTGCCGCTGCTGGGGGCGATGGCGGCGCTGGTGCACTTCCTGGTCGTGCGCGGCTTCCCGGTGATGACCCGGCGCCTGGCCCATGCGTCGTCGTCCGGCCATGTGGAGCTGAGCCTGTCCTACCGCGCCCGGCGGGGGCTGCTGGGCCGGGTGCTGGAGCTGTGCACCAAGAAGGGCTTCACCGTCACCGACTTCGAGATCCACGCCGAGGGCAGCGGCGCCGAGGGCGGCGAGAAGGGCAAGGCCAAGGGCAAGGAGACCGGCGTGGTGCTGGGGCTGGAGGGCAGGGCGCCGGCGTTCGTGCTGGTGGAGGAGCTCACGGACTGGGAGGGGATCCTCGGCGTCGACCTGCGCTCGCGCCGGGACAGCACCGAGTGAGCCTGCCGGACGCCGGCGTCCCCGTAGCGGGTGAACTCGCTTGGGAGAACAGCGCGTTCATCGGATAGCGTGCGGGCAGAAGGCGACGCGGGCCCTTCGCGGTCCCGTGCGCGGTCTCCGCGCGCCTTCGCGCCACGGCTCGGGCGTCTTCCGCGCGGGCGTGCGGCACGGGGCGCCCGGGGCGAGGGTACGGGCGCCGGTGCCGCGACGTGCGCCCGTGGCGTCCGGTGGCGGGCCCGGGCCGTGTGCGGCCGGTTCGCCGGCTGCTCCCAGGGGCGGGGGCGGGGTCACCTGACGGTCCCCGCCCCTTCCTCGCCGCCGACGCGCGCCTTCAGGCCTTGGGCGGCTCGGCGGAGGTGATGGTGCGGTAGGCCAGTCCGGCCAGCTCGACCTGGCCGCGCGGGCTGGGGTGGAACCAGTCCCACTTGCTCAGCTCCAGGCCGGTGAAGCCGTAGCCGTGCACGGTGCTGTCGAAGCGGCACAGCGCGTCGCGGGCGCACACCTCGCGCAGGACGGTGTTGTACTCGCCGACCCGCCGGTCGACCTGCGCCCGCCGGGCCACCGCCGCCTCGTCGGTGGCGTCGGCGTCGCCCAGCATCGACGGGCACACCGAGCCGAGCCGCCAGACCTGCTTGCCGATCAGGCTCTTGCGCCCCTCGGACCACAGGCGCATCAGGTCCGGCACCCCGGCCACGTACACCTGGGTGCGGGGCAGGGACCGGCGCAGCTCGCCCAGGGAGCGTTCGAAGTCGGCCCGGAAGCTCGCCACGGGTGTCATATCGGCCACATCCCGCCGACAGGCGTCGTTGGCCCCCAGCAGCACCGTGACCAGCTGGGGGCGCTGGGCGACGGCCTGGCGCATCTGGTCCGGCAGGTCGGCCATCCGGGCCCCGGTGCGGGCGTAGTTCCAGCTGCTGGTCTGCGGCGACGGCAGCAGCCGCCGGGCGAGGCTGTCGACCTCGGTGCCGGTGGCCCAGGAGACCTCGGGGCAGTCCTCGAGCACCGAACAGGCGTCGAAGCCGCGGGTGATGGAGTCGCCGAGGGAGGCGATCGAGTCGGGGTGGGTGTTCCAGGCGGGGCGGGTGGGGCTGGGGCTGGCTGCGGCCGTACGGGTGTCCCCGCCGCCGGAGCAGCCGCTGACCAGCAGGGCGGCGGACAGACCGGCCACGGCGGCCCGCGCGAATCTCGATCGTTTCCGCCCCCTGGTGGTGCGCACGGTCCTTCCCCTTCCGGCCGGATGACATCTGTCCGGGACCGACGGTACGTCACCCCGTTCGCCCGTTCGCGCGGTAGCTTGTGCTCGCGTGATCGAGTCGGTCCGGCGGCTTTCGCTCTTCGGCATCGCGACATCACAACACGTCACATCCTGTCCCTTTTCAGGAGAATCGCTCCCAATGGTGTTTACTGTTGGTAACCTCGCGAGCCGGTACGGGAGTGGGACCGGCACGGCTGCGGGGCCGCTGGGGAAGGCGAACCTCGAACAGCACAGGAGGTCCCGGTGACGTCACGAGGGGTTCTGTACGTGCACTCCGCGCCCCGCGCGCTGTGCCCGCACGTCGAGTGGGCCGTGGCCGGCGTGCTCGGCGGGCGTGTCACCCTCGACTGGATCCGGCAGCCCGCCGCGCCCGGCACCTGGCGCGCGGAGTTCTCCTGGCAGGGCCGCCCCGGCACCGCCTCCCAGCTCGCCTCCGCGCTGCGCGGCTGGCACCTGCTGCGCTTCGAGGTGACCGCCGAGCCCTCCGCCACCGCCGAGGGCGAGCGCTACAGCTCCACCCCCTCCCTGGGCATCTTCCACGCCGTCACCGGCATCCACGGCGACATCCTCGTCCCCGAGGACCGGCTGCGGGCCGCGCTCGCCCGCGCCGCCCGCGGCGAGGGCGACCTGCAGGCCGAGGTGGCCAGGCTCCTGGGCAAGCCCTGGGACGACGAGCTGGAGCCCTTCCGCTACGCCGGCGAGGGCGCCCCCGTGCGCTGGCTGCACCAAGTGGTCTGACTTCCCCCCGCGCCCCCGGCGCGGCCCTGGGCACCGGTGCGCCCCGCGTCCTAGCGTCGGAGCCATGCCCGTTTCCCGTACGACCTCAGTCGCCGTTCTCGGCACCGGAATCATGGGCGCGGCCATGGCCCGCACCCTCGCCCGCGCCGGCCTGGACGTCCGGGCCTGGAACCGCACCCGCGCCAAGGCCGAACCGCTCGCCGCACACGGCATCACCGTGACGGACACGCCCGCCGACGCGGTGCGCGGTGCCGACGCCGTCCTGACCATGCTCCGCGACGGGCCGGCCGCAGGCGAGACCATGCGGGCCGCCGTGCCCGGCCTGCGGCCCGGCACGATCTGGATCCAGTCCACCACCGCCGGCCTCGACGGCCTCGCGGAGCTGGCCGCCTTCGCCGGGGAGAGCGGTCTGACCCTGGTCGACGCCCCCGTCCTGGGCAGCGAACAGCCCGCCGAGAAGGGCGAGCTCGTCGTGCTCGCCGCAGGACCGCACGCCGTGCGCGAGGCCGTGGCCCCGGTCTTCGACGCCATCGGCCGCCGTACGCTGTGGGTCGGCGACGACAGCGCGGAGGGAGCCGGGACCCGGCTCAAGATCGTCCTCAACAGCTGGGTGCTCACCGTCACCCACGGCACGGCGGAGGCCCTCGCGCTCGCCAGGGGCCTCGGCGTGGACCCCGCCCACTTCCTGCAGGCCCTCGAAGGCGGCAACCTGGACCTGCCCTACCTGCGGGCCAAGTCGCGCCTCCTGCTGGAGAACGCCCTCACCCCGCCCTCCTTCGCCACCACCACCGCCGAGAAGGACGCCCGGCTCATCGTGGCCGCCGCCGAGGCGGCCGGCGTCCGCCTGGACGTGGCCGAGGCGGGCGCCGAGCGCTTCCGCCGGGCCATCGCCCAGGGCCACGGCGAGCAGGACATGGCCGCCTCCTACTTCGCCAGCTTCGGCGAACCGCACTGAGGGAACAGCACTGAGGTACGCGCAGGGGCCCGCCCCGGCCGACGCCGGAACGGGCCCCTGTGGGCGTACGTCAGACCGTGCGCAGTGCGAGCACCACGTTGTGGCCGCCGAAGCCGAAGGAGTTGTTGATGGCCGCGATCGACCCCTCGGGCAGCGGACGCGGCTCGTCGCGCACGATGTCCGCGTCGATGTCGTCGTCCATCTCGTCGATGTTGATCGTCGGCGGGGCGACGCGGTGGTGCAGGGCCAGCACCGTCGCGACCGTCTCGATGCCGCCGGCACCGCCGAGCAGGTGACCGGTCATGGACTTCGTCGCGGAGACCGCGACGTGGTCCAGGTCCTCGCCGAGGACCTTGCGCAGCGCCTTGATCTCGGCGGCGTCGCCCTGCGGGGTGGAGGTGGCGTGCGCGTTGAGGTGCACGACCTCGGCCGGCTTGAGGTCCGTGGTGTCCAGCAGGTTCTGCAGGGCGGCGGCGATGCCGCGGCCCGTGGGCTCCGGCTGGGCGATGTGGTGGCTGTCCGCGGACAGGCCCTGGCCCAGCACCTCGCAGTAGACGCGGGCACCGCGCCGGGCGGCGTGCTCGGCGGACTCCAGGACGATCACGCCGGCGCCCTCGCCCAGGACGAAGCCGTCACGGGCCTTGTCGTACGGGCGGGAGGCCTTGGTGGGCTCGTCGTTGTTCTTGGACATCGCCATCATGCTGGCGAAGGCCGCGACGGGCAGCGGGTGGATGGCCGCCTCGGTGCCGCCGGCGACGACGATGTCGGCGCGGCCGGAGCGGATCATCTCGTAGGCGTAGCCGATGGCCTCGGCGCCGGAGGCGCAGGCGCTGACGGGGGTGTGCACGCCCGCCCGGGCGTTGACCTCCAGGCCCACGTTGGCGCTCGGGCTGTTCGGCATGAGCATCGGCACGGTGTGCGGGGAGACGCGGCGGGCGCCCTTGTCCTTGAGCACGTCGTACTGGTCGAGCAGGGTCGTCACGCCGCCGATGCCGGAGGCGATGACGGTGCCCAGGCGCTCGGGGTCGACGGAGTCGTCGTCACCGGCCTTGCCGGTGAAGCCGGCGTCCGCCCACGCCTCGCGCGCGGCGATCAGAGCGAACTGCGCCGAGCGGTCGAGCCTGCGGGCCAGCGGGCGGGGCAGCACCTCCTCCGGGTCCACCGCCGCCGTGGCGGCGATGCGGACCGGGAGGTCGGCGAACCGCTCGCCCTCCAGGGTCTTCACGCCGGAACGGCCCGCGAGCAGGCCCTCCCAGGTCGAAGCGCTGTCGCCACCCAGCGGTGTGGTTGCGCCGATACCGGTGACGACCACGGTGCGATTGGTCGAGTTCATCGGGATTCTGTCTCCACGTGTAGAGGTGCTGGAACCGCCACCGCCGGGTGGCGACGACGCTACGGTCAGTCCTGGTGCTTGAGGATGTAGTCGGCGGCGTCGCCGACCGTCTTCAGGTTCTTGACGTCCTCGTCCGGGATCTTGACGTCGAAGCGCTCTTCGGCGGCCACGACGACCTCGACCATGGACAGCGAGTCGACGTCCAGGTCGTCGGTGAAGGACTTGTCCAGCTGGACGTCCTCGACCGGGATGCCGGCGATCTCGTTGACGATCTCGGCGAGACCCTTGACGATCTCATCCTGGGTGTGGGCCATAGCGGCGCTCCTTTTATTCATGTGCGTTGGAACTGCGGTAAGGAAACTGCAGGGGCGGTGAGCTCCCGGTGGTGACCGGCCCGTGGGCGCGGTCCCGGAAACTCGCCTAGGGGAGGGTAACGACCGTCGCGGCGTACACGAGACCCGCCCCGAAGCCGATGAGGAGCGCGGTGTCCCCGCTCTTCGCCGCGCCGGTGGCCAGGAGCCGCTCCATGGCGAGCGGGATGGAGGCCGCGGAGGTGTTGCCCGTGGTCTCCACGTCCCGCGCGACCGTGACGCTCTCCGGCAGCTTGAGGGTCTTCACCATCGAGTCGATGATCCGCATGTTGGCCTGGTGCGGGATGAAGACGTCCAGGTCCTGCGGGCTGACCCCGGCCTCGTCCAGGGCCTGCTGGGCGATCTTCGCCATTTCGAAGACGGCCCAGCGGAAGACCGCCTGACCCTCCTGGGTGATGGCGGGGAACCGGACGTCGGACTCCTCGCGGTAGACGTCCCAGGCCACGGTCTGCTTGATGGTCTCGGCCTTGTCGCCCTCCGAGCCCCAGACGATCGGGCCGATCGCCGGCACGTCGGACGGGCCGACGACCACGGCGCCCGCGCCGTCGCCGAAGAGGAAGGCGGTGGCGCGGTCCTTGAGGTCGGTCAGGTCCGACAGCCGCTCCACGCCGATCACCAGGACGTGCTCGGCCGAGCCGCCCACGATGAAGTCCTTGGCCATGGTCAGGCCGTAGCCGAAGCCCGCGCAGCCGGCCGAGATGTCGAAGGCGGCGGGCTTGCCCGCACCCACCTTGTGGGCGATCTCGGTCGCGATGGCAGGGGTCTGCTTGAAGTGCGACACCGTCGCCACGACGACGGCGTCGATCCGGTCGGGCGAGATGCCGGCGGCGGCGATGGCCTTGCCGGCCGCCTCCAGCGACATGGCGGCCACGGTCTCCTCCGGGCCGGCCCAGTGCCGGGTGGCGATGCCCGAGCGGGAACGGATCCACTCGTCGGAGGAGTCGATGTGCTTGAGGATCTCCTCGTTGGGCACCACCCGGGTGGGGCGGTAGCCGCCGACGCCCATGATGCGCGCGTAGGGGGCACCCTTGGCGGGCTTGATGGTCGCGGTCATGGTGGACGGACTCCTTATTCGGCCGGGGCTGCGGCCGGGGTGGCGTGCTCGGCGATCAGCGCGCGGGCCTTGTCGAGGTCATCGGGAGACTTCAGCGCGACGGTCTCGACCCCGGGCAGGGCGCGCTTGGCCAGGCCGACGAGGGTGCCGCCGGGCGACAGCTCCAGGATGCCGGTGACGCCCAGCTCCTTGAAGGTCTCCATGCACAGGTCCCAGCGCACCGGGTTGGCCACCTGGCCCACCAGGCGCGTGACGACCTCGCGGCCGTCGGCCACGACGCCGCCGTCCTTGTTGGAGACGTAGGCCGTGCGCGGGTCCGCCGGGGACAGCTGTGCGACGGCCGCCTCCAGCGCGGAGACCGCGGGGGCCATGTGGTGCGTGTGGAACGCGCCCGCCACCTTCAGCGCGATGGCCTTGCGGGTGCCCTCGGGCAGGTCCTCGGCGAGCGCGGCCAGCTGCTCCAGCGTGCCCGCGGCCACGATCTGACCGGCGCCGTTGACGTTCGCCGGGGTCAGGCCCAGCTTCTCCAGGTGCGGCAGGACGGCCTCCGGGGCGCCGCCCAGCAGGGCGGACATGCCGGTCGGGGTCACCGCGGCGGCCTCGGCCATCGCCAGACCGCGGGTGCGCACCAGGCGCATCGCCTCTTCGTCGGTGAGGACACCGGTCAGCGCGGCGGCGGCGAGCTCGCCCACGCTGTGCCCGGCGCTCGCGCCGACCTGCGCAGCGAGGTCCTCGCCGGTGGAAAAGAGCTGCCTGGCCGACAGCAGGGCGGCCGCCACCAGCAGCGGCTGGGCGACCGCGGTGTCGCGGATCTCGTCGGCGTCGGCGTTCGTGCCGTAGTGGACAAGGTCCAGGTCAATGGCTGCCGACCACTCACGCAGGCGGTCTTCAACACCGGGAAGGTCGAGCCAGGGGGTCAGGAAGCCGGGCGTCTGAGCGCCCTGGCCGGGAGCGACGAGTACGAGCACCCTCACACTCTCTCTCGTGGACGGTATCGCCCACCCGTGGGGACAGGGACGAAGAACCGTCAGGGGAATTGTTAGTGTTCGACAAAAGCCTAAGCGTGTCACTCGGTGTCGGCCAGCCGCCCGAGGATCAGTGCGATCCGCAAGGTGAACGCCGAGCGGACATCGGAGGGTGACCATCCGGTGACGTCCGTCACACGTCGCAGCCGGTACCGCACGGTATTGGGGTGGACGAACAACATCCGCGCCGCCCCCTCCAGACTGCTCGCCTGCTCCAGATAGACGCTCAGCGTCTCCAGCAGAGCCGAGCCCGCCTCCTCCAGAGGTCTGTAGATCTCCTCCACCAGCTGCCGCCGCGCCGCCGGATCCCCGGCCATCGCCCGCTCCGGCAGCAGGTCGTCGGCCAGCACCGGCCGCGGCGCGTCCGGCCACGCCGAGCACGCCTTCAGCCCGGCCGCCGCGGCCTGCGCCGACCGCGTCGCCGCCAGCAGGTCCGGCACCACCGGCCCCGCCACCACCGGCCCCGCCGCGAACGGCCCGATCAGCGCCTTCGCCGCCTGCACCGGATTGTCCGAACCACCGGCGATCACCACCAGCCGGCTGCCCAGCACCCCCGTCAGCACCTGCAGCTTCGCATGCCGGGCGGCCCGCCGGATCGCCTCCACCGTCAGCTCGCTGTCCCCGTTGGGCGCCGTGCCCAGCACCACGCACACGTGCGCCGGGGCGTTCCAGCCCAGCGCCGCCGCCCGCGAGACCGCGCCCTCGTCCGCCTCGCCCGACAGCACGGCATTGACCACCAGCGACTCCAGCCGGGCGTCCCAGGCGCCGCGCGCCTCGGCCGCCTGCGCGTACACCTGGGCCGTGGCGAAGGCGATCTCCCGCGCGTAGACCAGCAGCGCCTCGCGCAACGACGACGCGTCGCCCGGGGCCGCCACCTCGTCGATGGCCGACTCCATGACCTCGATGGTCGTGCGCACCATCTCCACGGTCTGCCGCAGCGTGATCGCCCGCGTCAGCTCGCGCGGCGCCGTGCCGAACACGTCCGTGCTGATGGCCTGCGGCGTCTCCGGATGCCGGAACCACTCCGTGAACGCCGCGATACCGGCCTGGGCGACCAGGCCGATCCACGAGCGGTTCTCCGGGGGCATCGCCCGGTACCACGGCAACTGGGCGTCCATCCGGGCGATGGCCGCCGCGGCCAGCGTCCCGGAGGACTGCTCCAGATTGCGCAGCGTGGCGCTGTGCGGATGCGGGGTCGGGGTCTGGTCAGCTGGTTCAGGCACGGGGACAAGCCTGCCTTATTCGGGTGCGCTCCGGAGCCGCCGGTACCCCCGCGACGCCCGCAGCGGCACCCGGCAGAGCTACGGTGGCCCTGTGACGCGCCCTGTGATGCACGTGCAGCGGGCCGCCGACCGCTACCGCGGCGGTGAACCGGAGGCCGGGATCGACACCCGGCACGCCTTCTCGTTCTCGGGCTTCTACGACCCCGACAACGTGCGCTTCGGGCCGCTCGCCGCCTGCAACGAGGAGCGCCTCGCAGCAGGTGCGGGCTTCGCCGAGCACCCCCACCGGGACGTCGAGATCGTCACCTGGGTGATCGAGGGGCAGCTCGCCCACGAGGACTCCACCGGCCACGTCGTCACCGTCCGCCCCGGAGACCTCCAGCGCCTCAGTGCCGGCTCGGGCGCCCGGCACAGCGAACGCAACGCGGGGTCCACTCCGCTGCGGTTCGTCCAGATGTGGCTGACACCGTCCGACTTCGGCGGCGAACCCGAGTACGAGGTGGTACGCGGCATCGCCGACAGCACGCCGTACGCCCTCGCGCGGGCGGAAGCGGTGCTGCACGTCCGCAGGCTGCAGGGCGGGCAGCGGGCGGCGCTGCCGGATGCGCCGTGGCTGTACGTGCACGTGGTCCGCGGCGTTTGCCGGCTCGGCGAGGAGGTACTCCGCGAGGGCGACGCCGCACGGGTCCTCGACGCCGTCGGGATCGAGGCGGAGGCGATCGGCTCCGCCACGGAGCTGCTGGCGTGGGAGATGCACGCGGAGCCGCACTTCGGCTAGGGCCTGTGCCCCGAAGGGGCGCGGGGAACTGCGCGATCAGCCACCGACGGCCCGCAGCCGAACGCGCGGGCGCATCGTGGCTTGTCGCGCAGTTCCCCGCGCCCCTTCGGGGCGCGTTACGCCGAGCGCAGCTCGGTGAGGACGGCGTCAGTCAGGGGCGGCCAGGACTCCGTCGCCCAGGGGCCGAAAGCGCGGTCCGCCAGGGCGACGCACGCGGCCCCCGCCTCCGGGTCCACCCACAGGAACGTGCCGGCCTGGCCGAAGTGGCCGTACGTCCGCGGCGAGGAGGACGCCCCCGTCCAGTGCGGGGACTTCCCGTCGCGGATCTCGAAGCCCAGCCCCCAGTCGTTGGGGCGCTGGTGGCCGTAGCCCGGCAGGACGCCCGACAGGCCGGGGAAGGCCACCGACGTCGCCTCGCGGACCGTCTCGGCCGCCAGCAGTCGCGGCGCCTGCAGCTCCGCCGCGAAGCGGACGAGGTCCTCGACCGTGGAGACGCCGTCCTTGGCGGGCGAGCCCGGCAGGTCCGTGGCGCTCATGCCCAGCGGCTCCAGCACCGCCTGCCGCAGGTACTCGGCGAAGGGGATGTCCGTGGCCTTGGCGATGTGGTCGCCCAGCACCTCGAAGCCGGCGTTGGAGTACAGCCGGCGCGTGCCGGGAGCGGCCATCGGGCGGTGCTCGTCGAAGGCGAGGCCGGAGGTGTGCGCGAGCAGGTGGCGGACCGTCGAGCCCTCGGGGCCGGCCGGCTCGTCCAGTTCGATCGCCCCCTCCTCGACGGCGACGAGCGCGGCGTAGGCGGCCAGCGGTTTCGTGACGGAGGCCAGGGGGAAGCGGTGCCCGGTCGCGCCGTGCGCTCCCGCGCAGCTGCCGTCGGCCCGTACGACGGCCGCCGCAGCGGTGTCCACCGGCCAGTTCTCGATCATCCGCAGGCTCTCCATGGAAGGGAGCCTAACCCGCCCGCGTCCGCTCCCCGGATTCCCGCTTGCTTGGAGTGCACTCCAACTCTCTAGCGTTGAACCCGACGCAGACGGTTCGCGAGGGGGAAGCGGCATGACGGTGATCGACAGCATCCAGGTACCGGCTCCGGTCTGCAGGGAGCTGGACCGGCAGCGCAGCCGCCGCCCGGTGGGCCGGGAGCGCTACACGATCAGCGAAGTCGCCGCGTACGCCGGGCTGTCGGCGCACACCCTGCGCTGGTACGAGCGCATCGGGCTGATGCCGCACGTCGACCGCTCGCACACGGGCCAGCGCCGCTACACCGACCGCGACCTCGACTGGCTGGACCTGGTCGCCCGGCTGCGGCTGACCGGGATGCCGGTCGCGGACATGGTCCGCTACGCCGAACTCGTCCGCGAGGGCGACCACACCTTTCCCGAGCGCGAACGGCTGCTGAGCGCGCACCGCGAGGACGTCCGCAGGCGGATCGCGGAGCTGCGCAGCACGCTCGACGTGCTCGACTACAAGATTGAAAACTACGCCGCCGCCCGGAACCGGGCGCTCGAAGGGGCATGACGTACACATGAGCAACGACAAGATCGCAAGCGTGCGGCTCGGCACGGACGGCCCCGAGGTCGGCATCCAGGGCCTGGGCTGCATGGGCATGAGCTTCGCCTACGGACCGACCACCGACGAGGACGAGGCCCGCGCCACGCTGGAGCGGGCGCTGGAGCTGGGCGTCACGCTCTTCGACACCGCCGACATGTACGGCTTCGGCGAGAACGAGAAGTTCATCTCGCCGTTCATCCGGGCGCACCGCGAACAGGTCGTGCTGGCCACCAAGTTCGCCATCGTCGCCAACCCGGAGAACCCGGCGGAGCGCACCATCCGCAACGACGCCGCCTACATCCGCCAGGCGGTCGAGGGCAGCCTGCGCCGCCTCGGCGTCGAGGCGATCGACCTGTACTACATGCACCGCCGCAACCCCGACGTCCCGCTGGAGGAGTCGGTCGGCACGATGGCTGAGCTGGTGCGCGAGGGCAAGGTCAAGCACCTGGGCCTGAGCGAGGTGACGGGCAGTGAACTGCGCGAGGCGCACGCCGTGCACCCCATCGCGGCCGTGCAGTCCGAGTGGTCGCTGTTCAGCCGCGACATCGAGGAGAACGTCGTACCGGCGGCACGCGAGCTCGGCGTCGCGCTGGTGCCGTACTCCCCGCTGGGGCGCGGCTTCCTGACGGGCTCGTTCACCGACGCGAACAAGGACCTCACGCAGGACGACTGGCGGCGCACGCAGCCGCGCTTCACCGGCGACAACGCGGCCGCGAACGCGGCACTGCTGGAGCCGGTGCGGCGCGTCGCCGAGGCCCACGGCGCCACGCCCGCGCAGGTGGCACTGGCGTGGGTGCAGCAGCGGGCGCAGGTCGAGGGACTGGCGGTCGTGCCGATCCCGGGCACGCGCAAGCGCTCCCGCCTGGAGGAGAACGTGGGGGCGACGCGGCTGGTGCTCACCGCCGCGGAGCTGGCGGAGCTGGAGCCGATCGCGTCGAAGGTCGCCGGCGACCGCTACCCGGACATGTCCTTCACGTCGGCGGGCCGCGAGTAACGCCCGCGGCGGGCCTTTCCCGGGGCCGGTCCGGCGGATCTTCGTCACGCGGTGCCACGGCGCCCCGTCAGGGGCGCGGGGAACTGCGCGATCAGCCACCGACGGCCCGCAGCCGAAGCACGGCACCCCATCTGCGGGCGCGTCGTGGCTTGTCGCGCAGTTCCCCGCGCCCCTTCGGGGCGCTGCACCCCCGGCCGGGCCGGAGGGGCGCCTACTCCTCGCCCGGGGCGACCAGCCCCGACTCGTAGGCGAAGACCACCGCCTGCGCCCGGTCGCGCAGCCCCAGCTTCGCGAGCACCCGGCCCACGTGCGTCTTGACCGTCTGCTCCGCCAGCACCAGCCGCGCCGCGATCTCCTGGTTCGACAGGCCGCGGGCGATCAGCGACAGCACCTCCGTCTCCCGCGGCGTCAGCCCGTTCAGGCGGACGGAGCGGGTGCGGCGGCGGGGGGCCGCGCTCTTGGCGAAGTCGGCGATCAGGCGGCGGGTGACGGAGGGGGCGAGGAGGGCCTCGCCCGCCGCCACCACGCGCACGGCGGAGATGAGGTCCGCCGGTGGCGCGTCCTTGAGGAGGAAGCCGGAGGCGCCGGCGCGCAGCGCCTCGTAGACATAGTCGTCGACGTCGAAGGTGGTGAGCATCAGCACCTTGGGCCGGTGCTCGACCCCGCGGGGCGGGTCGAGCAGCTGCCGGGCGGCCTCCAGGCCGTCCATTTCCGGCATGCGCACGTCCATCAGCACCACGTCGGGGTGGACCCGGCGGCTGAGCTCCACGCCCTGCCGGCCGTCCGGCGCGTCGCCGACGACGTCGATGTCGCTCTGGGCGGCGAGGAGCGCGGCGAAGCCCGCCCGGACCATGGCCTGGTCGTCGACGATGATCACTCGGATGGTCAACGGGCTTCCTTCGCTGTGGGGGCCTGGGGGGTCAGGGGCAGCCGGGCCGCGACCCGGAAGCCGCCCTCGGGCAGCGGCCCGGCGTCGAGGGTGCCGCCGACCAGGCGTACGCGTTCGCGCATGCCGACCAGGCCGTGGCCGGTGCCGCCGCTCTCCAGGGGGGCCGCGTGCGGGTCGGCGGGGGCGGCGTTGACGACCAGGAGCATCAGGTCGGTGCCGTCGGTCACCGACACGGACACGCTGGTGGCCGCGCCGGGGGCGTGCCGCACGGCGTTGGCGAGGGCCTCCTGCACGATGCGGTACGCGGAGAGGTCGACGGCCTGGGGCAGGCCGTCCGGCAGCGGGTCCGGCACGGTCAGCTCGACCGGGAGCCCGGAGCGTACGGTCGCCTCGACCAGCTGGGGGATGCGCGCGATGCCGGGCTGGGGCGCCCGCTCGGAGCCGCCGCCCTCGGAGGCGTCCGCGCTGCGCAGGACGCCGAGCAGGCGCCGCATCTCGGTCAGGGACTCGCGGGCGGTGGTGGCGATGGAGCCGAACTCCTCGCGCGCCTCGTCCGTCAGCCCGGTCAGCCGGTAGGGCGCGCTGTCGGCCTGCACGGTGATGACGGACATGTGGTGGGCGACGACGTCGTGGAGCTCGCGGGCGATGCGGGCGCGCTCCTCCAGCAGGGTGCGGTGGGCGCGTTCGGCTTCGCTGATGGTCTCCTGTTCGGCGAGCGCCCGCCGGGCGTCGCCGCGTTCGCGCAGGGCGCCGCCGACCAGGAACAGCACGCCGCTGAGTACCACGGGAACGATCCAGGTGCCGTCGCCGGGGTCACCGGAGAAGGTGTGGAAGCCGATGCCCGCCAGCAGGGTCAGCAGCCAGGCGGCCACGAGCGTGGAGCGCCGCTCGCGCAGGGTGAGGGCGAGCGTGAGCACGAGCAGGCCGATGACGGCGGTCGGCGGCCACGGCCAGGGCCGTTCGGCCGGCGGAGGCAGCAGGCAGACGGCGGCGGCGACGTGGGCGCAGAAGGCGATGGCCCAGGCGGCCAGCGGCCGGCGCACGGCCATCAGCAGCGGCCCGGTCTGCAGCAGGGCGAACAGCAGGGACAGCCCCGCCGGCAGCCCGTACTCGCGGGTGAGCAGGACGGCGGTGACCGGCAGCAGGATGACGAGGAACAGCCAGCCGACCAGGTACGGCAGCAGCCGCACGAAGGGGCGGCGGGAGCGGGCGAACAGCGGCACCGGGGGCCCGGCGGGCGTACAGGCGTCGCGCAGCAGGGCCAACGGCCGGGCGAGGGGCGGTGACAGCGGGGACATGACGTGATCAGCCTAGGCGTACGGGCCCGGCTCCCGCGTCACCCCCCGGTGCCGTCCCTGCGGCCCGGACTTCATACCCCGGTATCACACGCGCGCGTTTCCCGTGTTCCCCGCGCTCACAGCTCCGCCAGCAGCTCGGCCTTCTTCGCGCTGAACTCGTCGTCGGTCAGCAGCCCGGCCTCGTGCAGCTCGCCGAGGTGGCGGATGCGGTCGGCGATGCCTCCGGGGTCGGGGCGGGCGGCGGGCACGGGAGCGGGCGCCGGCCGGTCGGGCCGGGCCCGGACGGCCTGCAGGACCGCGGCGGCGAACGGCAGGGACTCGTGGACCAGGCCGTAGCCCCTGCCGAAGACGACCGCGGCCGGATCCTGGTCGGCCGGGGCGGGCCGGGTGCCGTCGGTGCCGCGGCGCAGCAGCCGCAGGTGCCCGCCGTCGGAGTCGGGGGAGCGCCACTGCACCCCGGAGAGCTCCTCCAGGCCGAAGCGCTGGTCCCCCGCCTTCCACTTGGCGGAGGAGGCGCCCGTCCAGAACCAGCGGAAGGAGACGGCCGATCCGTCGAAGGACGCCTTGCCGTCGTAGGCCTTGAAGGACAGCGGCGGCGCCGGTGCCGCCACCAGGTGCCGCTCGGCCGGCTCCGCGGCGTGCGGGCCGAGCTCGGCCCGTATGCGCTCGGCGAAGTACTCGGCGAGCAGGGCCCGTTCGGCGGGGAGTACCAGCCGGTAGGGGTCGTTGCCCTCCTTGAGGCGGCCCTCGGCCGCGTCCACCAGCGGGTCGGCGCCGGCTCTGGGCACGGCGCGCAGCACCACCGTGCCGTGTCTCCCCGGGGCCTGCTCGACGGCCGCGAGCGCCTCGTAGGGGACGCGCCGCTCGCCGAGCACCTGCAGCAGCTTCGGTGTGCGGATCCCCCGTTCGAAGCGGATGAGCACGGAGTCGGTGTCGAACTCCCAGACGGTGTGGAAACCCGTCAGCACATCACCCATGCCGCTCATCGTAAGCGGCACCCGCGCGGGCGTCCCCCCTCGTGGCGCTACGCGCGTCAAGCCCGTCAGGCCGCGGCGGCGCCGGCGGTACGGTCCAGGCCGTCCGTGCAGTCACCGGTGTCACCGGCGCACCGCACGGCGTCGACGGCACCGACGCCGATGTCGGCGAAGTTGGCCAGGCTGGTGGTGCCGGGACGGAAGTAGCCGGCGTGGCCCTCGGCGTCGGCCGCCGACAGCACGCGGGCGCCGAAGCCCGCGGAGACCGGGTCGGCGCCGTGGCCCAGGCCGCCGACCTCCATGTGCGGCACGCCCCGGATCCAGTCGTCGGCGTCCCGCATCGCCCATATCCGGGCCGTGGTGCGCAGGTCGGAGACGCGGTCGGCGCGCATGCCGGGGCTGCCGGCGACGGCGACGTCCGTCACGCGCGGGGAGAGGTCGCGGGCGGCGACGCCGCACACCACCGAGCCGTAGCTGTGGCAGAACAGCGAGACGCGGGAGTCGCCGGGCAGGGTGCGCACCAGCTTGCGCAGGCGCAGCGCGCCCTCGGCGGCGAGCTTGCCGGTGGCGGCGTCCATGCCGACGCCGACGGGGGAGGTGTAGTCGGCCCAGGCGATGACGGCGGTCCCGGCGGCGGGGGCCGCCTTCCGCTCGGCGTCGTAGAGCGAGCGGGCCATGCCCACCGGCGCGCTGTAGGCGCGCTGGGTCTTCTCGAAGGTCAGCACGTTGGTGTCGACGCCGGGGACGATCACGGAGACGTGCCGGGCGTGGTCGAGGTCGCCGATGACCTCGGCCACCCGGCCGTCGCCGGCCGGGTCGAAGGCGAGCACCTGCCGGCCGTCGGCCAGCAGCGATTCGAAGCGGTGCATGCGCCGGCCGGCCTCGTAGCGGCCGCCGGGGGTGAGCCCGCTGTCGTGGGTGCGGTGCTCCTCGGCCGCGCTCGCCTGGGCGAGCGCGATGCGGTTGGCGCGGTAGCGCAGGGCCAGGGGCGCCCCGCCGAGGTTGCCGACGACCAGCGGATAGTGGTCGGCCAGCCGCTCGCGCTGGCCTTGCGTGAGGGCGGCGAAGAAGCGGGCGATGACGGTGGGTTCGGCGTCGGCCGGCGGCAGCGACCGCCCGCCTATGGAGCCGTGGTGCCACGCCGCGAGCGCCGCGGTGCGCGGGTCGGTGGTTCCCTTGTGCCCCTTGACGGCCGTCCAGCCCGTTGTGGCGAGCATCACGAACACCACGGCCAGCGCGAGCAGTGCGCGCCAGGCCGTGGAGGCGTTGGCCCAGGGGATGGCGGAGGGGGAGCCGAGCTCCGGGAAGGAAGTCACCGCCGACCACAGTAGGAGAAAAAGGAGGCCGCCCGGGAATCCGGTGAGCTATCTCACGTTTGAATCAACGGCATTTGGGCGCGGAAGAGTGTGTTCCGTGCAGGGTCCGTTCAAGAACGCCAGTTTTCGGCCAGCGCCGGACCGATGTGGTCCAAGTAGCCGGCGGTGACCCGGCGGAACGCCTCCTTGTCGCTCCCCAGGAGATCGCCCCAGCGCTTGACCACCTCCCGCATCACCCCGCCGAACGCCGCGACGATGATCCGCGGGCGCGGGTCGTCGGCCGGCATCCCCTCGCGGCGGGCGATCTCCGCGGTGAGCCGGTCCTCCAGCTCGGCCGACATCCGCAGCTGGGCGGCCAGCAGCTGCGGGGTCTCCTGGACCGTACGGAAGGTGGCCACGTGCAGCTCCAGCGGGACGACCGAGGCAATGGCCTGGTCGATGGTGTCCCAGGAGGCCAGCACGGCCGTGCGCAGGGCCGTCAGCGGCGACTCCGCGGCCGGCCGCGCGCACACCGCCTCGAAGAAGTGCTCCTCCACCATCCGCTGGACGGACAGCGCGACCTCCTCCTTGCCCGCGAAGTAGCGGAAGAAGGTGCGCTGCGAGACGTCGGCCGCGGCGGCGATCTCGTCCACCGTCGTGCGCTCGTACCCCTGCCGGGCGATCAGCTCCAGCGCGGAGCGGATCAGGGCGTCCCTGGTCCGGCGCTTCTTGCGTTCGCGCAGCCCGGGGGGCATCTCCGCCGGGACCTCGATCGCCTGCATGGCCGCCTCTTCCTCCGTCATCCACACCCTTGTGAAATGGCAGATTATGACGCTTGGAACCGTTGGTCACTTGTCAGTGACTGCCATAATCTCGGAAGCATGACTCAGACCACCGTCGCCGACGCGACGTCGGACCTGAAGCCCCCGAAGGGATTACGGGGACATCCCTGGCTGACCCTCGTGTCGGTCGCGATCGGCGTGATGATGGTGGCGCTCGACGGAACGATCGTCGCCATAGCCAATCCCGCCATACAAAAAGACCTCGGCGCCTCGCTCGCCGACGTCCAGTGGATCACCAACGCCTACCTCCTCGCCCTCGCCGTCGCGCTGATCACGGCGGGCCGGCTCGGCGACCGCTTCGGCCACCGGCTGGTCTTCCTCATCGGTACCACCGGTTTCGCCCTCTCCTCCGGACTCATCGCCCTCTCCGGCAGCGTGTCGCTCGTCGTCGCCCTGCGCGTCGTCCAGGGCCTCGCCGGCGCCCTGCTGATGCCCGCCGCGCTCGGCCTGCTGCGCGCGGTCTTCCCCGCCGAGCGGCTCAACACGGCCATCGGCGTCTGGGGCATGGTCATCGGCGCCTCCACCGCCGGCGGCCCCATCGTCGGCGGACTGCTCGTCGAACACGTCAACTGGCAGTCCGTCTTCTTCATCAACGTCCCCGTCGGCGCCCTCGCCCTCGCGCTCGGCCTCGTCATCCTCAAGGACCACCGGGTCGAGGGCGCCCCCCGCACCTTCGACGCCCCCGGCGTCGCCCTGCTCTCCGGCGCGATGTTCTGCCTGGTCTGGGCGCTGATCAAGGCGACCGACTGGACCTGGGGCGACGCACGGACGGTGACCTTCCTGGGCGTCGCCGGCCTGCTCTTCGCCCTCTTCGTCACCTGGGAGATCCGGGGCACCCGCGAGCCCCTGCTGCCCATGGGGCTCTTCCGCTCCCTCCCGCTGTCCGCCGGCACCGTCCTGATGGTCCTGATGGCCTTCGCCTTCATCGGCGGACTGTTCTTCGTGACCTTCTACCTGCAGAACGTCCACCGGCTCAGTCCCGTCGACGCCGGACTGCACCTGCTGCCGCTGACCGGAATGATGATCGTCGGCTCACCCGCCGCGGCCGCCCTGATCACCCGGATCGGACCGCGCATCCCGCTGGTGATCGGCATGGCCAGCACCGCCGTCGCCTGCGTGGGGCTGAGCACCCTGGACGCCGGCACGGACACCCCCACCATGTCCCTGTGGTTCGCCCTGATGGGCGTCGGCCTCGCGCCCGTCATGGTCGGCGCCACCGAGGTCATCGTCGGCAACGCGCCGCTGCGGCACGCGGGGGTCGCCAGCGGCCTGCAACAGGCGGCGATGCAGGTGGGCGGATCCCTCGGCACCGCCGTCCTCGGCGCCGTCATGGCCCTGCGCGTCGACGACCTGCTGCCGCGCGCCTGGGAACGGGCCGGGCTGCCCCCGGGCACGCCGGAACAGATGGACCAGGCGAGCCACGCCGTCCAGGTCGGCGTCGCGCCCGTCCCGCCCGGGGTCCCGCCGCAGGTGGCGGAGCGCATCACCACGGTCGCCCATGACACTTTCGTGTCAGGCATGCGGCTCGGATTCCGGGTGGCCGCGTGCGTCGCGGTCCTCGCGGCGCTGGTCGCGCTGTTCACCAGGCGCGGCGAGCACGCCGCGCAGGCGGCGGGCCCCGGTCACCTCTAGACACTTCCCCTATCAGGGCGTGACCGGTTGAACACCCTTGGCAACAGCCGCAGCGGGCACAAGACTCCTCACATCGACCGAGTGGGGGAGTGATGCGTCATGCGTATGTTTCGTGCTGCCGCGGTAGCCGTGGGCCTGGCCGGGACGGTGGTCCTGGCGCTCGCACCGGCTGCGAGCGCCGGGTCCGCGCAGCGGACCGGCGCCTGCGCGGCAGGCCAGCTGTGCCTGTGGCCGAAGGCCCACTTCAAGGGGCAGGCACAGGTGGCCGAGCTGGAGGGCACCACGACGGAGAGCTGCGTGCCGCTGCCCGAGGGCACGTCGGCGCTGTCGCTGGCCAACCGGACGGGGCACCCGGTGACGACGTACCAGAGTGCCACGTGCGGCGAGACGGGTGAGTTCCAGACGTACCCGTCGGGTACGTGGGCGCCCGAGTCACCGTACGTGGTGCGTGCGTACAAGGTGTGGGAGCGCTGAGAGGCTGCTTGTGGGCAATCGTTCCGCAGGGCGGAACGGGTGGGCACAAGCGGACCGACGGCGTCGGCCACGGCAAAGCACAGGGCCCCGGACGGCGAAGCCGTCCGGGGCCCTGTGGGGTACTACTTACGCGTCACCACCGGCCGCGCCGGGGTCGGCCGCGGCCACGTCGAGCAGCTCGTAGCGGTCGATCGCCTGCTTGAGCGCAGAGCGGTCGATCTTGCCCTCCTTGGCCAGCTCCGTGAGCACACCCAGCACGATCGACTGCGCGTCGATGTGGAAGAAGCGGCGCGCAGCGCCCCGCGTGTCGGCGAAGCCGAAGCCGTCCGCGCCGAGCGAGGAGTACGTGCCGGGCACCCAGCGGGCGATCTGGTCCGGGACGGCGCGCATCCAGTCGGACACGGCGACCTTCGGGCCCTCGGCGCCGGTGAGCTTCTTCGTCACGTACGGGACGCGCTGCTCCTCCTCGGGGTGGAGCAGGTTGTGCTCCTCGACCTCGATGGCGTCGCGGCGCAGCTCGTTCCAGGAGGTCGCCGACCAGACGTCCGCCTTGACGTTCCACTCCTCGGCGAGGATGCGCTGGGCCTCGACGGCCCACGGCACGGCCACGCCGGAGGCGAGGATCTGCGCCGGGATGGCGCCGGCCTCGCCGGCCTTGTAGCGGTAGAGGCCCTTGAGGATGCCCTCGGCGTCCACGTTCTCCGGCTCGGCCGGGTGCTGGATCGGCTCGTTGTAGACGGTGAGGTAGTAGAAGATGTCCTCTGCGTTCTCGCCGTACATGCGGCGCAGACCGTCCTGGACGATGTGCGCGATCTCGTAGCCGAACGCCGGGTCGTACGCGACGACGGCCGGGTTGGTCGAGGCCAGCAGGTGCGAGTGGCCGTCGGCGTGCTGCAGGCCCTCACCGGTCAGGGTGGTGCGACCGGCGGTGGCGCCGAGGACGAAGCCGCGGGCCAGCTGGTCGGCCATCTGCCAGAACTGGTCGCCGGTGCGCTGGAACCCGAACATCGAGTAGAAGACGTAGATCGGGATCAGCGGCTCGCCGTGCGTGGCGTAGGCGGAGCCGGCGGCGATCAGCGAGGCGGTGCAGCCGGCCTCGGAGATGCCGTCGTGCAGCATCTGGCCGGTCGGGGACTCCTTGTAGGCGAGCAGCAGCTCGCGGTCCACGGCCTCGTACTGCTGGCCCAGCGGGTTGTAGATCTTCGCCGACGGGAACAGCGAGTCCATGCCGAAGGTGCGGTACTCGTCGGGGGCGATCGGCACGAAGCGCTTGCCGATCTCCTTGTCCCGCATGAGGTCCTTCAGCAGGCGGACGAACGCCATGGTGGTGGCGATCGCCTGCTGGCCGGAGCCCTTCTTGATGGGGGCGTAGACCTTGTCGCCGGGCAGGTTCAGCGGCTTGGAGCGGTCCACACGGGTGGGCACGTAGCCGCCGAGCGCCTTGCGGCGGTCGTGCATGTACTGGATCTCCTCCGAGTCGCGACCCGGGTGGTAGTACGGCGGCAGGCCGGACTCCAGCTCCTTGTCGGCGATCGGGATGTGGAGGCGGTCGCGGAAGCGCTTGAGGTCCTCGACCGTGAGCTTCTTCATCTGGTGGGTCGCGTTGCGGCCCTCGAAGTTCGGGCCGAGCGTCCAGCCCTTGACCGTCTGGGCCAGGATCACGGTCGGCTGGCCCTTGTGGGCCTTGGCCGCCGCGTAGGCCGCGTAGATCTTCTTGTGGTCGTGACCGCCGCGACCCAGGTGCAGGATCTGGTCGTCGGTCATGTTCTCGACCATCTTGCGCAGACGGTGGTCGTCGCCGAAGAAGTGCTCGCGGATGTACGCACCGGTCTCGGTGGCGTACGTCTGGAACTGGCCGTCGGGGGTGCTGTTGAGCTTGTTGACCAGGATGCCGTCGCGGTCCTGGGCCAGCAGCGGGTCCCAGGAGCGGTCCCACACCAGCTTGATCACGTTCCAGCCGGCGCCGCGGAACTGCGACTCCAGCTCCTGCATGATCTTGCCGTTGCCGCGGACCGGGCCGTCGAGGCGCTGCAGGTTGCAGTTGACGACGAAGGTCAGGTTGTCCAGGCCCTCGCGCGCGGCCAGGGACAGCTGGCCGAGCGACTCCGGCTCGTCCATCTCGCCGTCGCCCAGGAACGCCCAAACGTGGGACTTGGAGGTGTCGGCGATGCCGCGCGCCTCCATGTAGCGGTTCATGCGGGCCTGGTAGATCGCGCCGAGCGGGCCGAGGCCCATCGAGACGGTCGGGAACTCCCAGAAGTCCGGCATCAGGCGCGGGTGCGGGTAGCTCGACAGGCCGTAGGGGGCCTTCGACTTCTCCTGGCGGAAGGCGTCCAGCTGCTGCTCGGAGAGCCGGTCCAGCAGGAAGGCGCGCGCGTAGACACCGGGGGAGGCGTGGCCCTGGAAGAAGATCTGGTCGCCGCCGTCGCCGTCGTCCTTGCCACGGAAGAAGTGGTTGAAGCCCACGTCGTACAGCGAGGCGGAGGAGGCGAAGGTGGCGATGTGGCCGCCGACGCCGATGCCCGGGCGCTGGGCGCGCGAGACCATGACGGCCGCGTTCCAGCGGGTCGCGTTCAGGATCTTGCGCTCGATCTCCTCGTTGCCGGGGAAGAACGGCTCGTCCTTGGTCGCGATGGTGTTGACGTAGTCCGTGCTGCGCATCTCGGGCACGGCCACGCGCTTCTCGCGGGCCCGCTCGATCAGGCGGAGCATGAGGTAGCGGGCACGTTCCCGGCCTCGCTCATCGACAGCCGCGTCGAGCGAGTCGAGCCATTCCTGGGTCTCTTCGGGATCGAAGTCCGGGACCTGGCTGGGAAGACCGCCAATGATGATCGGGTTGCGATCGGATCCGGAAGCCACGCTGTTCCTTCGTTGTTCGGGTCGTGCCGCGCACGCGGTCAACACTGTCTATATGTCGCGCCGGCTCCCATCGTGGACCGCGGCGGCGGAAACGTCATCTCTACTGGGTGGTAACCACCGCAGAGCGAGACGAATCGTTCTGATGTCGGGTGGCGCCCGGCGTTGGTCGCCTCGGGCGCCGAATCGCAACCATACGCCCCCAATGCAGGGTGCTCGCGTACGGCCGTTCGGCCGCGGGGGTCGTCATTGCGGGGAGTAACTTCGCAAACCCGGCATCATACTGTGACGTGAATCACTTGCGCTTGCGCTCCGATGGTTGGAGTTGCCATGAGACGTCCGCGTCCGTCAACGTTTCGGCGGTCCCCATGGCCGGGTACTTGCGCGATCGGTCCGGCACGTGTGGACTACGCCCAATGCCTTGCGTACGCGAGGAGCACAAGACAATTTCCCGAAACATGACAGGAGACAATCCGTGAGCGCGACCGCGGACCACGCGGAGGAGCGGAGCAACCCCGCCGCCAGGCTGGGGTTCGAGCCCGGACAGGTGGTCCAGGAGATCGGTTACGACGATGACGTCGATCATGATCTCCGTGAGGGTATCGAGTCCGTCATCGGTCAGGATCTCGTCGACGAGGACTACGACGACGTGGCCGACGTCGTCCTGCTGTGGTTCCGGGACGAGGACGGCGACCTCACGGACGCGCTGGTGGATGCCATCGGCTTCCTCGACGACGGCGGCAACATCTGGCTGCTGACCCCCAAGACGGGGCGCGACGGCTACATCGAGCCGAGCGACATCCAGGACGCCGCGCAGACTGCCGGGCTTTCCCAGACCAAGAGCATCTCCGTGGCCAAGGACTGGAGCGGCACCCGGCTGGCCGCGCCCAAGCGCTAGCCCCCGCAGACACCCCGCCCGCCTCCGGCAGCAGGCCGCAGCGTCGGGCACGAGCACCCCCGGTGACCCTCGTCACCGGGGGTGCCGGCGTTTCGGGCGGATGTCGTTCCCCGGGGGTCGGGTGATTCCCCCGGGAGTGCAGTGACAGACTGGGCCCGCCGACAGGTCCCGTCACCAGAAAGGTGTTCCCCATGGCAATCGCCGTAGGCGACAAGGCTCCGGACTTCGAGCTGAAGAACCAGCACGGCGAGACCGTCCGGCTCTCCGACTTCCGGGGCGAGAAGAACGTCGTCCTGCTCTTCTACCCCTTCGCCTTCACCGGCGTGTGCACCGGCGAGCTGTGCGCCCTGCGCGACGAGCTGCCGAAGTTCGTCAACGACGACGTGCAGCTGCTCGCCGTCTCCAACGACTCCCCGTTCTCCCTGCGCGTCTTCGCCGAGCAGGAGGGCCTTGAGTACCCGCTGCTGTCGGACTTCTGGCCGCACGGCGAGGCCAGCCGCGCCTACGGCGTCTTCGACGAGGAGAAGGGCTGCGCCCTGCGCGGCACCTTCGTCATCGACAAGGAGGGTGTCGTGCGCTGGACGATCGTCAACGGCCTGCCCGACGCGCGTGACCTGAACGAGTACACCAAGGCGCTCGCCGCGCTCTGAGCGCGCCGTCGCCAGTGCACTCCCGGGACGCCTGGGGCAACCCTGCCCGGCGTCCCGGGCGTCCTTGGTGCAAGACCCTGTCGACGCCGGGAACCGGTCACTAGGATCCACACGTTGATCGGGTGCCATCGCACAACCGGGGGCGCGGGAAACGCCTGGCCCCTCGAACCAATGGAGGACTCGTGGGAGTCAGTCTCAGCAAGGGCGGCAACGTCTCGCTGACCAAGGCGGCCCCGAACCTGACCGCGGTCGTCGTCGGTCTCGGCTGGGACGCCCGTACGACCACCGGTACGGACTTCGACCTGGACGCCAGCGCGCTGCTGACCAACGACCAGGGCAAGGTTGCCAACGACCAGAACTTCGTGTTCTTCAACAACCTCAAGAGCCCCGACGGCTCGGTCGAGCACACCGGCGACAACCTCACCGGTGAGGGCGAGGGCGACGACGAGCAGATCAAGGTGAACCTCGCCGCCGTGCCGGGCGACGTCGCCAAGATCGTCTTCCCGGTCTCGATCTACGAGGCCGAGGCCCGCCAGCAGAGCTTCGGCCAGGTGCGCAACGCCTACATCCGCGTCGTCAACCAGGCCGACAACACCGAGCTGGCCCGCTACGACCTCAGCGAGGACGCCTCCACCGAGACGGCCATGGTCTTCGGCGAGCTCTACCGCCACGGCGCCGAGTGGAAGTTCCGGGCCATCGGCCAGGGCTACGCCTCGGGCCTGCGCGGCATCGCCCAGGACTTCGGTGTGAACGTCTGACGTCCGCCACACCACCGCTCCGGCGCCGTACGCCCCGTCCGGGGAGTGCGGCGCCGGACGTGCACCGAGATTCACCGTCATCTCGGGCAACACCGCAAACTCGGGGAGGAAGCTGCACATGGGTGTCACGCTCGCCAAGGGAGGCAACGTCTCCCTCTCCAAGGCCGCGCCGAACCTGACCAACATCACCATCGGCCTCGGCTGGGACGCGCGCTCCACCACGGGCGCCCCCTTCGACCTCGACGCCAGCGCCCTGCTGTGCGCCGCGGGCCGGGTGCTCGGCGACGAGTACTTCGTCTTCTACAACAACCTCAAGAGCCCGGACGGCTCGGTCGAGCACACCGGCGACAACCTCACCGGTGAGGGCGAGGGCGACGACGAGTCGATCCTGGTCGACCTCACCAAGGTGCCGGCCGCCTGCGACAAGATCGTCTTCCCGGTCTCCATCCACGAGGCGGACGTGCGCGGCCAGAGCTTCGGCCAGGTCTCCAACGCCTACATCCGGGTCGTCAACCAGGCCGACGGCAGCGAGCTGGCCCGCTACGACCTCAGCGAGGACGCCTCCACCGAGACGGCGATGATCTTCGGCGAGGTCTACCGCTACAACGGCGAATGGAAGTTCCGGGCCGTGGGCCAGGGGTACGCGTCGGGGTTGCGAGGCATCGCCCTAGACTTCGGGGTCAACGTTTCGTAAAGCCGCGTCCGCGCGGACCTCCCCGTACAGCAAAGGATTGGGTAGCCAGTGCTCCTGAAAACCTTCGGCTGGTCGCTGGCCGTCACGGCGGTCGGACTGGCCCTGGCCGGCTTTCTGTGGGGGTGGCAGGGGCTGGCGGTCGTCGCGATCCTCTCCGTCCTCGAGATCTCGCTCTCCTTCGACAACGCGGTCATCAACGCGGGCATCCTGCGCAAGATGAACGCCTTCTGGCAGCGGATCTTCCTGACCGTGGGCATCCTCATCGCCGTCTTCGGCATGCGGCTCGTCTTCCCGGTCGTGATCGTCGCCATCACGGCCAAACTGAGCCCCGTCGAGGCGGTGCGGGTCGCCCTGCAGGACCACGACCGCTACGAGCAGCTGGTCACCGCCGCCCACCCCGCCATCGCCGCCTTCGGTGGCGTGTTCCTGCTGATGATCTTCCTTGACTTCATCTTCGAGGACCGGGACATCAGGTGGCTGGGCTGGCTGGAGAAGCCGCTGGCCAAGCTGGGCAAGCTGGAGACCCTTTCCACCGTCGTCGCCCTGGTCGCCCTGCTGATCGCGGCGACCACCCTCGCCACGGCCGTCCCGGTCCACGGCGGCGAGGGCACCATCGACAAGGCCACCACCGTCCTGCTCGCCGGCATCGGCGGTCTGGTGACCTACCTGGTGGTCGGCGGCATCTCCGACTTCTTCGAGAACCGCCTGGAGGAGCAGGAGGAGGAGGCCGAGGAGGAGCAGGCCGGGCCCGCCGCGAAGAGCGGCGCCTCCGTCGTGGGCCTGGCCGGCAAGGCCGCCTTCTTCATGTTCCTCTACCTGGAGGTCATCGACGCCTCGTTCTCCTTCGACGGCGTCATCGGTGCCTTCGCCATCACCAACGACATCTTCCAGATGGCGCTCGGCCTCGGCATCGGCGCGATGTACATCCGCTCCCTGACCGTCTTCCTCGTCCGCAAGGGCACCCTGGACGACTACGTGTACCTGGAGCACGGCGCGCACTACGCCATCGGCGCGCTGGCCGTCATCCTGCTGATCACCATCAAGTACGAGATCAGCGATGTCATCACCGGTCTCATCGGCGTGGTGCTCATCGGCCTGTCGTTCCTCTCCTCGGTGGTGCGCAACCGCAAGGAGGCGGCGGCCGGGGAGGGCTCCGGCCCGAAGGCCGAGGTCCCCTCCGGGGTGTGACCCCGGCACATTTGAGGGAACCCTCTCCACGGGGCGGTCATGAGGATCATCCTCCATGACCGCCCCGCGGCATGTGTGCTCACTGTGGGGGTTTTCGGCGATGGGGATCCGGGAGAAGTTCTTCGGCAACTGGGGGAGTGCGGCCGCGCGCCAGTTCGACGTCGGCGGCACCAGCGGCGCGGTCGAGCTGACCAAGCGCAGGCCGGCGTTCTCGCTGACCAAGCAGGGGGCGGTGACCGGCAATCTGAGGGTCAACCTCTCCTGGCGCATGCGCACCTCGGACTTCGGCGAGCGCCCCGCCTTCGGCTCCTCCCTGCGCCACCCGCTGCGCAAGTTCACGCCCCAGGTCGTCCAGGCCCAGGGCCCGGCGATGGTCAACGTGGACCTCGACCTCGCCTGTATGTACGAGCTGGCGGACGGGTCCAAGGGCGTAGTCCAGCCCCTCGGCAACATACTGGGCAGCATCAACTCGCCGCCGTATGTTCAGCTCAGCGGTGACGACCGCTTCGGCTCCGGCTCGGGCGAGACCATCTACATCAACATGGACCACCGCGACGACTTCAGGCGACTGCTGATCTTCGTCTACATCTATGACGGGACGCCGGCCTTCGACCGTACGCACGCGATGGTCACCCTCTACCCCGGCAACGGCCCGCGCCTGGAGGTCGCCCTCAACGAGCGTGCCCCCGAGGCCCGCTCCTGCGCGGTTCTGATGATCGAGAACATCAAGGGCGAGATGATCGTCCGCCGCGAGATGCGCTACGTCTACGGCTTCCAGTCCGAGCTGGACCGCCTCTACGGCTGGGGCCTGCAGTGGGGCCGGGGGTACAAGAGCAAGGTCTGAACGAAACCCCTGTACCTACCCCGCGCCCGCCCGGCGTACGCCTCGCCGCCCGCCCCGTCCGGCCCGGTGGTGCGGCCGCACGGTGCCGCGGTCCGCTCAGTGCTGCGGCAGGAACTGCGGACCCTGCGGCGGCAGCCGGAAGGCCGGGTCGGGCACCGGGTGGTGCGGCGGGTAGCCGTACGAGGGCTGCGGCGGCGTCTGCTGCGACTGGTGCTGCTGCGGGTACCCGTACGCCGGCCGGTGCGCCGGCACGGCCGGCACCTGCGGGTACGGCTGCGGGTAGCCGTACGCCGGCTGGGGCGCCGTCGCGGGCAGCGGCACGGACTGCGAGGGCGGGGGCGGGACCACCGGCGGCGCCGTGGGCGGCGGCGGGTAGGCGTAGCCCCCGGCCGGCTCGGCCGCGGCACCGGTGGCGGCCGGCCCGGGCGGGGCGACGGCCTCCGGAGCTGCCGGGGCAGGGGTGCGCGCCGAGTCCTCGGCGCCCTCCTCCGGCTCCTCCACGGTGATGCCGAACTCCGTCGCCAGCCCCACCAGCCCCGTGGCGTACCCCTGGCCCAGGGCCCGGAACTTCCAGCCCTCCCCGCGCCGGTACAGCTCGCCGCAGAGCATCGCCGTCTCGTCACCCGTCTCCGGGCGCACGTCGAAGCGCGCGACGGGCGTGGCCTCTGCGGTGCCGGCGCCGGGCTGCGCCGCGTCGTACAGCAGCACGCACAGGTCGTCGACCTGCCCGAACGTGCCGCCGTCCGCCGAGGCGGCCAGCACGACGCGGGAGACCGCCGCCTCCAGGCGCGCAACCTCCACCTCGACGGAGTCCGTCGCCCCCTCGACGAGCCGCTTCTTCGGCAGGTGCCGCACCAGGCCGCAGGGGTGGGTGGGCTGGTTGTAGAAGACGAAGTCCTCGTCGGAGCGCACGCGGCCGCCGTCCCCCAGCAGCAGCGCGGAGACGTCCACGTCCGGGACGCCCGGGCCCGGGGTCCAGCGCAGGACGGCCCGCACGGCGGGGGCCTCGAGCGGGATGTTCGACCCCTTCAGCATGGCGTGCGTCATGTCCGCAATCCTGCCTTCCCGCCGGGTGCCTGGACAACGCAGGGGGTCACCGGCGGACACCCCTTTACCGAACGGCTGCGCGCAGGTCATGAGTTTTTCGCGTACTTGGGGAACTCTTGACCCACCCGCGGACGTACGATAATCGGCCACACTTCCTGGCCGGCCCGGCCGGAGGGACGGCGCCCGGCAGGCCGCGGCAATCGGGGAGAGCTATGAGGCATTTCGGATACCTTCCACCGGAGGTGCGCGGCGGGCTGTTCCACCGGGAGCCGGGCGAGTTCACCGCCGCTTCCCCCGCCCGTACGCTCGCCGTCGCCCTCGGCGCCACCCTCTACGCCCCCGCCACCCGGCCCACCCTCGCCCAGGACGTCCGAAAGCAGGCGCGGCGCGGCGTGGTGTCCATGGTGCTGTGCTTGGAGGACTCCATCAACGACGCCGACGTGGCGGACGCCGAGGAGAACCTCGTCCGGCAGTTCCAGCACCTCGCCGACGGCCCCGGCGAGGGCCTTGGCGACGGCCCCGGCGCCGGGAGTGTGCCCGACCTCCCCCTGCTGTTCGTCCGCGTCCGCGAGCCCGGCCAGGTGGAGGACCTCGTCCGCCGCCTCGGCCCCGCGGGACGGCTGCTGTCCGGATTCGTCCTGCCGAAGTTCACCGAGGAGCGCGGCCTGCCCTTCCTGGAGGCCCTCACCGCCGCCGAGGCCACCTGCGGACGGCGCCTGTACGCCATGCCGGTGCTCGAATCCCCCGAGATCCTGCACCTGGAGACCCGCACCGACGCCCTCGCCGGCGTCTACCGCGCCGTCGACAAGTACCGCGAGCACGTCCTCGCCCTGCGCCTCGGCGTCACCGACTTCTGCGCCGCCTACGGGCTGCGCCGGGCACCCGACATGACCGCCTACGACGTCAAGCTCGTCGCCTCCGTCATCGCCGACGCCGTCAACGTCCTCGGCCGCGCCGACGGCAGCGGCTTCACCGTCACCGGCCCGGTCTGGGAGTACTTCCCGCAGCCCGAGCGCATGTTCAAGCCCCAGCTGCGCCGCAGCCCCTTCGCCGGCCCCGCCGAGGCCCTGCGCACCGCCCTCATCGAACACGACCTCGACGGCCTCCTCCGCGAGATCCAGCTCGACCGCGCCAACGGCCTGCAGGGCAAGACCTGCATCCACCCCTCGCACGTCGCCCCCGTCCACGCCCTCTCCGTCGTCAGCCACGAGGAGTACACCGACGCCCAGGACATCCTGCGGCCGGAAAGCGACGGCGGTGGAGTGCTGCGCTCCGCCTACACCAACAAGATGAACGAGATAAAGCCCCACCGCGCCTGGGCCGAGCGCACGATGCTGCGCGCCGAGGTGTTCGGCGTCGCCCGCGAGGACGTGAGCTTCGTGGAACTGCTGGCCGCGGGGCTCCGCAACGCATGAGCACGAGCACGAGCACGAGAGTGGGGAATACGAACGTGAACGGTGTGTGGTCCGGCCAATGGGTCGCGGACCGGCTGGGCATCGAACTGCGGGGTGACACCGCTCGGCTCCGCGACCTGCTGGGCCTGGCCCTGCGCCGCAACCCCAAACGGGCCCACCTGCTCGTCTCCCACGTCCTTGGCAAGCACGTACCGGTCTCGCCAGCACGGGTGTACGGGGCGGGGCTCGACCTGGGACGGCGCGTACGGGCCGTGCTCGGCGAGGCGGACGCGGCGCGCGCCGTCGTGCTCGGCTACGCCGAGACGGCCACCGGCCTCGGCCACTGTGTGGCCGACGGCCTCGGCCCCGCGCCCTACCTGCACTCCACGCGGCGCGCGGTACGCGGGATCGAACCGGTGGGAGGCTTCGAGGAGGAGCACAGCCACGCGACCTCCCACCTGCTCCTGCCGGAGGACGACGGATTCTTCGCGGGCGACGGGCCGCTGGTGCTCGTCGACGACGAGTTCTCGACGGGGCGCACGGTGCGCAACACGATCGCGGCACTGCACACGCGGTTCCCGCGGGGGCGGTACGTGGTGGCGGCGCTGGTGGACGTACGGAGCGCGCAGGACCGTGCTGCGCTCGATGCGTTCGCGGCGGAACTCGGTGCGAGGGTGGATGTGGTGGCCCTCGCCACGGGGACGGTCCACTTGCCGCACGATGTGCTGGAGCGGGGAGCGGCGCTGGTGCGCGAGGCGCCGTCGCCGTCTGCGGGTGCCGCTCTGCGGCACGATTGCCCACAAACGCGTGTGGATCTGCAATGGCCGTCATCCGTCCCGGACGGCGCCCGTCACGGCTTCACACCGGCCCACCACGCCGCCTTGGAAGCGGCCCTGCCGGAAATGGCAGCCCAGCTGGTCCGCCGCGTTGTGGGCAGTCGTTCCGCAGGGGCGGAACGGGTGGGCACAACGCGGCCGGTAGACGGCGACGGCGCTCAGCCCCCGCGGCGGGATGCCGCTCCGGCCCACGAGCCCGCACCCGGCGACGGCGCTCAGCCCCCGCTCAGGGAACCGCACCGCATCCTCATCCTCGGCACGGAAGAGCTGATGTACGCCCCCCTGCGCCTCGCGCACGAACTTGAGCGGCAGCTCGCAGGGGAGAAGGGCGCCAAAGGCGCCAACGGCGCCACCGTGGCGTACTCCACCACCACCCGTTCCCCCGTGCACCCCGTCGACGACCCCGGCTACGCGATCCGTTCGCGCATCACCTTCCGTACGCGCGAAGGCGAGCGGTACGTCCACAACGTCGCCGGTGCCGGCTTCGACACCGTCGTCGTCGTGGCCGACGACGTCACGGACACCACCGATCTCCTCGCCCAACTGGCCGCGCACGCGCAGCACGTCGCGCTCGCCGTCATCCCTTCCTACATCCCACCGAAGGCCCGCATTCCCATGCCCGAACCCCTCCGTGGTCCCGCCTTCTCCTCCTACGCCCCGGAGGAGGTCGGCTGGCTGCTGCAGGATCTGTCGTCCGTGGAGCTGGAGGCGCCGACCGAGGAGCGGGAGGAGGCCATTCAGAGCGGGGGTGCGCATTATGCGGAGTCGCTGCCGGTGGAGTACCAGCCGAGTGCCCGTTACCAGGAGCTGTACCACGCCGCCCTGGAGGCGTCCGCGCAGCGCCTCGCGCTGGCCGTCGGCACGGTCACGGAGACCGTGCTGGCGGAGCGGTCGCCGCGGCCCGTGCTCGTCTCGCTGGCCCGTGCCGGTACGCCCGTGGGCGTGCTGATGCGCCGCTGGGCGCGTCACGCGCACGACCTGGACGTGCCGCACTACGCCGTCTCCATCGTGCGCGGCCGCGGCATCGACCCCAATGCCCTGCGCTGGCTGGCCGCCCACCACGACCCGGCCGATGTCGTCTTCGTCGACGGCTGGACGGGCAAGGGCGCCATCACCCGCGAACTGGCCGACGCCCTGCGCGACTTCCCCGGCTTCGACCCGCGCCTGGCGGTGCTCGCCGACCCCGGGCACTGCGTGGAGACGTACGGTACGCGCGACGACTTCCTCATCCCCTCCGCCTGCCTCAACTCCACCGTCTCGGGGCTGATTTCGCGTACCGTGCTGCGCGCCGACCTGGTCGGCCCGCACGACTTCCACGGCGCGAAGTTCTACCGGGAGCTGGCGGACGCAGACGTCTCGCGGTCGTTCCTGGACGCCGTCGCCGCCCGGTTCCCGGGCCTGGAGGAGGACGTCGCCCTCGCCGTCAAGGAGCTGGCGGCGGCGGACCGTACGCCGACCTGGGTGGGCTGGGAGGCGGTCGGGCGCATCAGCGAGGAGTTCGGCATCCACGACGTCAACCTCGTCAAGCCGGGCGTCGGCGAGACCACGCGCGTGCTGCTGCGCCGCGTGCCCTGGAAGATCCTCGCCAAGCGCGGCGCCGGCGCGGACCTCGACCACGTGCAGCTGCTGGCGGCCCAGCGCGGGGTGCCGGTGGAGGAGGTGGACGGGCTGCCGTACAGCTGCGTCGGCCTGATCCATCCGCGGTACACGCGCGGCGCCACCGGCGCCGACGGCCGGTCGGTGACCGCCCCGTGACCGTACTCGTCGCGAGCGACCTCGACCGCACCCTGATCTACTCCACCGCCGCCCTGGCCCTGGGCATGCCGGACGAGCGGGCCCCGCGCCTGCTGTGCGTGGAGACCTATGAGCAGCGGCCGCTGTCCTACATGACGGAGACCGCGGCCGCGCTCCTGGCCGAGCTGGGCGCCGCGGTCACGTTCGTCCCCACCACCACCCGTACCCCCGAGCAGTACGCCCGCATCAACCTTCCCGGCCCGGCGCCGGAGTTCGCCATCTGCGCCAACGGCGGCGAACTGCTGGTGCGCGGAGTGCCCGACGCCGGCTGGCGGGCGCGGGTGCGCCGCACCCTGGACGCCGAGTGCGCCACGCTGGCCGAGGTCCACGAGCGCCTCGTGCGGACGGCCGACCCCGCCTGGCTGCTCAAGGAACGCACGGCCGCCGGCCTCTTCGCGTACCTCGTCGTCGATCGCCCCCTGCTGCCGGACGCCTGGGTGAAGGAACTGGCCGCCTGGGCGCAGGAGCGGGGCTGGACGGTCTCGGTGCAGGGCCGCAAGCTGTACGCCGTGCCCAAGCCGCTCACCAAGAGCGCGGCGGTCGCCGAGGTGGCCCGGCGCACCGGCGCCGAACGCGTCCTCGCCGCCGGGGACTCGCTGCTGGACGCCGACCTGCTGCTGGCCGCCGACCGCGCCTGGCGGCCCGGCCACGGCGAGCTGGCCGACATCGGCTGGACGGCACCGCACGTCACCGCGCTGACCGCGCGGGGCGTGGCGGCGGGGGAGGAGATCGTGCGGGCGTTCGGCGAGGGCTGAGGGCCGGGGGCTACGCTCGGTTCCGCATCAGCGTTGTTGTGCTCGTCCAGTCGTTCGACGAGGAGATCGCATGACCGAGATCAAGAGCCCGCCGCTCACGCCCGAGCTGTACGACTACGTGCTCGCCCACAATCCGCCGCTGGACCCCGTGCAGAGCGCCCTCGTGGAGTCCACGCACGCGCTCTTCCCCGGTGACGCGATCAAGCAGGTGGCCCGGGAGCAGGCGCCCCTGCTGGCCTTCCTCGTCCGGCTCACCGGCGCCCGGCGCGTCGTGGAGGTCGGCACCTTCACCGGCCTGTCCGCGCTGGCCATGGCGCAGGCGCTGCCGCCCGGCGGCAGCCTGCTGACGCTGGACGTCTCGCAGGAGTGGACGGCGCACGCCCGCGAGGCGTGGGCCAAGGCCGGGGTGGCGGACCGCATCGAGCTGCGCATCGCGCCCGCCCTCGACTCCCTGCGCGCCCTGCCCGCCGAGCCGCACATCGACCTGGCCTTCCTCGACGCGAACAAGGACGGCTACGTCGACTACTGGGAGGAGATCGTGCCCCGGCTGCGCCCGGGCGGGCTGATCGTCGCCGACAACGTGCTCTTCGCCGGCCAGGCGGCCGACCCCACGGTGACGGACGGGCCGGGGGCGGCGATGCGCGTGTTCAACGCGCACGTCGCCGCCGACCGGCGGATGGAGTCGGTGATGCTCACGGTCGCGGACGGTCTCACGCTCGCCCGTAAGGTCTGAGGTCCCCGTACGGCTCAGCCGCAGCAGCCGCCCCCGCAGCAACCGCCGCCGCCCGCGCGGGGTGCGGCGGGGGCGGAGGACGAGGCGGAGGAAGTGGACGAGGTGCCGGTGACGGCGACCGTCGACAGCAGCTTCACGGTGTCGGTGTGCCCGTCCGGGCAGGTGGCGGGCGCCGAGGACTCGGCCATCGGCCGGTTCAGCTCGAAGGTGTCACCACAGGCCTTGCAGCGGTATTCGTAACGAGGCATGGCGGCAGGATAAGTCAGCCCCGCCCGGCCCCGCGCTCGTCCCGGATCTCCTGCACCACGCGGGCGGCCGTCCGCCGTACCGCCTCCGTCTCGGTCAGGAAGTGCCACCAGTCCGGGTGCCGGCCCTGCAGCCCCTCGACCGCCCGCTCCAGCCGGGCCACCGCCTCGTCCAGCGGGCGCGCGTGCCGGGGGTCGGGCGTGCTGCGCCCGGCCATCGCCAGGCGCTGGGCGTCGCGCAGGGCGAAGCGCGTGCGCTCGACCTCCCCCGTGTGGTCGAAGGACACCTCGTCCAGCCGGCGCAGCCGCTCCCCGGCCGCCGAGACGCCCTCGTCGGTGGCGTTCAGCAGGGCCCGTACGGTCGCCAGCAGCGCCGTGGCGTCGGCCCAGCGCTGATCGTCCCGGGCCGACCGGGCCTGCGCCAGCTTCTCCTCGGCCTGGGAGACGGCCCGTTCGGCCTCGTCCGGCACCTGCTGCAGGTCCTGCCAGCAGGCGGCGCTGTAACGGCGGCGCAGCTCGCTGAGCACGGGGGCCACGCCGGCCGCGCGCGTGGTCAGCGCCTGGGCGCGGGTGCGCAGGGAGACCAGCCGCTTGTCGATCTCCGCGGCCTTCTGCGGCAGCCGCTCGGCCTCCTCGCGGACCGCCTCCGCCTCCCGCTGCACGCGTTCGGCGCGCTGCAGGGTCTCGCGGACGCCGTGCCGGCCGGCGCCCTCGTTGAGCCTGGTCAGCTCGGGGGCCAGCGCGGCCAGCCGGGCGGCGAGGTCGTCGGCCCGCAGGCCCGCCTCCCGCGCGCCGTCCAGGGCGCCGGTCGCGGCCCGCAGCTGCTGCCGGGCCCGCTCGACGGCGGGCGCGAGCTGCGCCAGCTCGTTCTCGGCGCGGGTCAGCAGCGGGCCGAGGGACTGCGCGAAGCGGTCCAGGTCGGCCTTGGCGCACACCAGCTCGTCCCTGGCCCGGGTCAGCTCGGTGCGGGCGCGCGCGGCGGTGGAGGGCTCCAGGTCGTCGCGGTCCAGGTCGTGGGCGTCGACGGCCGTGATGTACGCGGCGGAGACCTCGTCTATGCGCCGGCCGAACGCCTCGAAGTCGGCGGCCGCCTTGCGGGCGGCGGGCGAGGAGTCGGCGGCCGTGATCGTCTCGATGGAGATCCGCAGGTCGCGCTGGGCGGTGTCCAGCTCGTAGAAGGCCGCCGCGGCCGCGTCCTTCGCCTCCTGCGCCTGCGCCCGGTTGTTCTCGCCCCGGCCCCAGCCCCAGCGGCGGGTGCCGCCGCCGGCGAAGGCGGCGGCGAGGGCGATCAGGGGCAACGGCAGCAGGACCATCACGGCGGTCTCCCGGACGGCGGCGGCCAGCGCGGTACGTGCAGTGCGTGCAGTACGTGCGACGGTCCCTCTCACGTGCCCTCTGCCTCTCCCGTTGGATCGCCCCAGGTCCGGGAGAGCCATTGTCGCAGCCCGGCTCGCGACGACGGGCTCGCCCCAGGTCGCGCACCCCGACGTCCCCGTTGCCGCACGGCGGATGCCCCCCGATGTGTGGTTTGCGGGGACCGGGGTGGGGCAAGGTAGGCTGTCCACTCATGCCAGGGCGCATAGCTCAGCGGTAGAGCGCTGCTCTTACAAAGCAGATGTCGGCGGTTCGAACCCGTCTGCGCCCACCAGCGCGAAGGCCCCCAGCCGATCAGGGTTGGGGGCCTTCGACATCCACGGATGACATCAACGGCGACGACCGAGCATCCGGTCCAGGTGCGCGATCGCCTCGCGCTTCAGTTCGTCGGGGACGTGGGTGTAGACGTCCATGGTGACGCTGATCTTGCTGTGCCCGAGGATCTCCATGGCCATCCGAGGGTGGACGTTACCGACCGCGAGCAGCGTGGCGGCGCCGTGCCGGGCGTCGTGGATGCGGATCCGGGGGAGTCCGGCCTTGGCCGTCAGCCGATGGAAGGACCGCAGGATGTACGCAGTCATGACGAACGACAGCTCACCTGACGGTAGAGCCGAGTTCATGCCCGTCGTCAGGCATCTGCCCAAGCGCTCCGATGACGGGCGATCGTGTACAGGGTCTCGATTTCTTCTGGTGTGAGCTGTCCCGTCACCGGAGCAAGGCTCACCACGTCCTTCTCCCTCCAGACCCTCACATCACCGAGAGTCGGTGCGGTCTCCAGCCTCGCAACCCCGACGAACACCAAGGCCGGTTGGACCTGTACGGACTTGTGGCTGTACCGCGCCAGGACCCGCTGAACTCGTTGGGCTTCAGCACGGACCTTCCGCGTGTATGGATGAGGTGGCCCGTGGTTGATCTTCACGGAGTCGTTGCCCACCCAGACGTTCGATCCCGGGAAGTGCTTGCTGTTGATGTTGAAAACTCCGCCAGGGCCTATCAGGAGGTGATCTATGTCCACCGAGTTGGGCAACAGGATCGAATGCAGTACATGCCACCCGTGACTGGATAAGCGATCAAGCTCACGCCCCACTCGGCGCTCGCCAACCAGGCCCAGCCGCCAGGAACTCCACTCCGACTCGCGACGCAACAGCCAGGTGACCAGTTGGTCAATGCGGCCGGGCCCTTCGGTGTCGAGCTTCGCCTTGAGGGCCGCCCCCGGGCGGTTGCTAGCGAGGTCATCGGCTGGCGTGAGGGGCGCCAATGATCGCTGCTTCTGACGCGGTGACGTTGCGCGATGCCCATTCGGTTGCGGCAGGTAGGGAGCGAGCAGCTCCAGCACGGCGGCCCTGTGCTCCTCACGTAGGACCCTCAAGTCGCCAGTCGCGCGGTCGAGCCATGCGATGACCATGCCGTCGAAGGTTTCTACATACAGCCGATCTCTGCCCGAACCAGACCGCTCCCTGATCTTGAGATCGCTCAAGCCAGCCCCCCGGCGTCTGCCCATCCCCCCTCATATGGGAGCAGCCACGGCACATGACCACAAGATGGCCCGCGCGGTCAAAGTTTCTCTACACTCCATCAAGCACCCGTCGTCGCTTCGCTCCTCCGGGCGGGCGCGGGCGGCTGGCGGCGCCCGCGCTCATGTTTCCGCCCCGCTCGGCGCCGCCGGCCGCCCGCTCCCGCCCAAGAGGCAGGCACACGGGCATGAGGTCAGAACACGTCGTGGCTGGGGCGGTCGGCTCCGCGACTTTAGCCAGCCACTTTGGCGCGAGCCTCGAAGATCACGGCCCCAACGTCGTGCTTTAACGGGCAGGTCAACAGACTGCCCGACGCGCCGGAAGCTTACGGGGCCGTGATCACTCGCGCCAAAGCAGCTCCTGGCCAAAGTCGCTACGCCGACCTCGTGGCTACTCAGCGAGCCATACCGAGCTAAGGCGCTTCATCAACCACGATCTTTGTCGAGCCCAAGGGCTCTAACTACGGCCGGAACGTCATCCGTCTTGCACTTCGCCAGGGCCCTCCGGCCGAGGTCCCAACGGCTGACCTCACGCACCAGCGGGGTGAATCGGAGCTTGAGAGCCGTGATCAGGTAAGCCCAGATTGTCATCGAGCGGCCTCCGCGCAGGCCAAAGAGGCCCGCAGGTAGGTCCACTTGAGAACAAAGGATGCTCGTGCACGCCTGAAACGGCGCACTTCCGAAGCTGGGCACACCAAGTGGTCGGAACATCGATGCTATCTGAGACACACGACCGCCATAGCGATCCCAGGATCGGTCCCCGTAGGGCAGCACCCGCGACCACCGAAGCACGTGCCGGGCCGCCTCTGGGCCGTCAAAGGCCACTCAACGACGACCAACGCTGACAACCACTGACAGCTAAGTCGCAGATCGCAGCGTTGATCGACTATTCGGCCGCAGGCCAGAGACCCGACCCTTCACTTCTTCCTCTTCTCGGGTCACCGCCCACCCGTGACCCTAGCCGCAGCCACTGACAACGGGTTGCTCATGAAAAGCCAGTGGGTGTCAGCGCCGGGCCGTCTCTGGGCCGTCCGAGGCCGCTCGGCAGTGGCCAGTGACGACCGACAACAACCACCAGGCATACGAGCCCACCGCCCCTGACCATCGAAAACCCAGCTCGCCAAGATCCCCGGGAAGACCCAGGGCAAGAGGAAGTAACTCCTACTGGCCAAGCCCCTTACCTGCTGGCCGTCCGTTGGTAAGGGGCTTCCCGGTGGGCTAGGCTCGTCGAGCGCTAGGTCCACATTCGCTGGTCGGCCTAGAGGCTGTCGAGGATCTTTGTCCGCCGATCCCGGTACTCCTCATCCGTGATCGCACCGGCCGCGCGCAGTTGGTCCAACGTTGCCAGACGTGATGCGATGTCGCTGGCGAGAGCAGGCATGGGCGCCGACACCGCGGGGGCCGGGGTGCTCAGTGCACCTCCATTGGCGATCCGCATGCGCAGATGATCCGAAAGTGCTTTCCCTTGGTCCTTCGGGACCTGCTTGATTTCCGCCTTGTTGCCCGACGCAAACACCGTGAGCGTCCCCATCAGCATGCCGCCCGACCATTGCACGGAGCTGATCCGGCTGTACGGAAAATCTTCCACCTGCTGTCCGAGCAGCCCATGAAAGAAGAACACCAGGCGCTGGTTCGTCATTGCCAACAGACCGTTGCCTTTCCCGTAGATACCCGTGGCGAGCATCTCTACGGTCTCGTCCTCCCACAACACCTCGGGAAGCCGCTGGATCTCTCGCTTCGCCCCGACGGTGCTCGACAGTTTTGACGCGGCCGCGTCGATGTCCGGACGCACATTGAACGTCGTCATCACCCTCCCCCTTCTCGATCTCGCCCGGATGGTAGCGAGCCTGAGGCAACGGCACACGAGGAATGGCAGAGGACGCCCGCTCCAGGGCCACCCACGTGGCAAGCGAGGCTGACCAGCGCTCCGGGCCACTGACCAACCTCCGCACAGCTAGGGACCAGAAGGCTTCCGACATCGACGGATGACATCAACCATGACGGGCGAGGGCGCACACCAGCGTCTCTGCCTGGCCGTCCCACCAACCGGCGGGAGAGATCCGAGCGGACTCGAATCGAACTTACAAAGCAGATGTCAGTGATTCGAACTCGTGTGCGCCCACCCAGACAACAGCTGCACCGCAGCTGTCGAGGCCCCTCGTCCACGATGGACGAGGGGCCTTTTCCGCTTTGCCATAGGTGTCAGCGGTCCTCGGCGGCGTCCCAGGCCGCGCGCGGCGGCGATGGCGGGGCGGTGGGCGATCGACCAGTCCGCCAGGGCCTTCACCAGGTGGGTGAGGCTGTGCCCCAGCTCCGTCAGCTCGTACTCGACCTGCGGTGGGACGGTGGGGTGGACGGTTCGGCTCACCAGCCCGTCCCGCTCCAGGCGCCGCACGGTGAGGGTGAGCATGCGCTGCGAGATGTTGCCGGGGATGGCGCGCTGGAGCTCCTTGAAGCGCCGTATCCCCGAGGCGAGTTCGACGATCACGTAGACGGACCACTTGTCGCCCAGCCGGTCCAGCACGTCCCGCACCCCGCACTCGTCCTGCGGCGTGTGGCAGATGATCACGGGTTCGTCCGGGGCGGGGGCGGTTACCCCGGTGTGCCCTGCTGACATCAATGTGCCTCCTTACGTGATCCACATCCACTCCAGATGATGGAAACACACAGCTCAGGAGGCACATTCATGATTCTTGTCAGTGGTGCGGGCGGCGCGCTGGGCCGGCTCGTGGCCGGGGAACTGGCCGGTGAACCGGCCGTGCACGACGGCGTCGTGCTCGGCACCCGCACCCCCCGCTCCGCCGCCGAGCGGCGCGTCGACTTCGACGACCCGTCCTCGCTCGACTTCACCGGCATCGACACCCTGGTGCTCATATCCGCCGGATACGGGGAGGACGACGTCGTCATCGCTCGCCACGATGCGGCGATCGGCGCGGCCGAGCAGGCGGGTGTGCGGCACGTCGTCTACACCAGCCTCAGCGGCGACGGTGACCACCTGCCGTACGCGCTGGCCCACCGGTGGACCGAACGCCGCTTGCAGGGCAGCCGCCTGGACTGGACGATCCTGCGCAACGGGCTCTACGCCGAGTTCCTCGCGGGCATCGCCGCCCCGGACCGGACGGCGTGATCACCGCACCCCTCGGCGAGGGCCGTCTGGCCGCCGTGGCCCGCGCGGACCTCGCGGCGGTGGCGGCCGCGGTCGCCGCGGCGCCCGCCGCCCACGCGGGGAAGGTGTACGAGCTCGTGGGCGAACACCCGTTGGGCGGCGCGGACCTGGCCGCCGCCACCGGTGCGTCCTACCGGCCCGGCGCGCTGGCGGCGACCCGTGAGGCGATCACCGCGGCCGGCGAGGCGCTGCCCTACCAGGTGCCGATGCTGGTCGGCACGTACTCGGCGATCGCCGGCGGCTTCCTCGACGGGTCCGGCGTCACGGACAACGCCCTGCGCACGCTCCTCGGACGCGAGCCCCTCGCCGCGCTTGATGCGTACCTGGCAGCCCTGCGACCCGAAGGGTAAGGTGTGGCAGCAGCGAGTGCTTATTACATCTCGGGGGTTGGGCATGGCGGACACAGGAATCGGCGAGCTCGTGCAGGCGTGGATCGACGGCTGGGTCGTCTCACGGGGCGCGGCGGACCCAGTCGAAGAGCCCTGGGGCTGGAGCATCGATGTCGGGCAGACCCGGCACGTCTGGCGTCATGTCGTGCCGGAGCCGAATGAGATGACGGTCCGTAAGCTCGCGGACGGCACCAGCGCGCCCTGGACCTGGCTGAAGCTGTTCGCCGAGGACGACGCGATCCGGCCGTGGGTCGGGCCGGGGTGGCGGTTCGACCAGCCCGGCTTCCTGATGACCTGCCCGCTGCAGGCCGAACGGCCCGCCGTGCCCGCGGGGTACACGGTGACCACCTGGACCCGCGGCGACGTCGTCCGCGTCCTCGTCCGCACCACCGACGGCCACTTCGCCGCCCGTGGCCAGATCGCCCGGGGTTCGGGCCCCACCGCCGTCGCCGACCAGATAGAGACCTCCCCCGACCACCGCCGCCGGGGCCTGGGCAGCCTCGTGATGCGTACGCTGCAGAACGCCGCGTACGAGGCCGGAGCCCGGACCGGCGTCCTGGTCGGCACGCCCGAGGGCCGGCAGCTCTACACGTCGCTCGGCTGGACCACCCACTCGCCGATGGCGAGCCTCTGGTACGAGCCCTAGGCCCCCGCCCCGCCGCCGTAGTCGAGCGCGGCGAACCAGTCGCCCCGGCCGCGGGGCGTGAGGTCCAGGACGTGCCAGACGGGGCTGAGCAGGTCGATGCCCCGCTGGTCGATGTCCTCGGCCATCCGCGGGTGCGCCGAATAGAAGTGCCGCACCGCCCCGTCGTCGTCGCGCGTGAACACCGAGACGGTCGAGTCCTGGTTGCCCTCGGCGTCCTCGCTGCCGAGGTCGTACTTGAAGGTGCTGTTCGCGGCGCTGAGCAGGCGCAGGTTCGCCCAGCCGCGCGTGCGGGCGTGCGCCCGCAGGGCCGGCAGGCCGGCCGCGGCGACGACCGCGAAGTCGGCGTTCTGGGTGATGTGGTGGGCCACCCCGTTGAACCCGTCGATCCACATCGTGCACATGGGGCACGCCTCGGTCTGCCGCTTGCCGTACATCAGGTGGTAGACCACCAGGTCCCGCCCGGGCCCGCTGAACAACTCGCTCAACCGCACGCTCCTGACCGGCGCGTCCCCGGCCGACAGGTCCGCGGGCCCCTCCTCGAAGACGTAGTCCTCGACGACGGGCCCGCCCGGCAGCCCGCGCCGCAGCGCGGCGACGCGTTCGCGGTGCCGCATCAGCTCGATCTCGGCCTGCCGCAGCTCCTCGCGGGCGCGGACGTAGGCGGCCGACTCGTCGGTGAGATTGGTCAGACGCATGGCTGCCTCCGGCTATCCGATCAGGACCGTTCCCGCCTCTCCCGGTTTCTTCTCAAGGCGGAGCGGGATGTCGACGGTCACGGTCTCCCGGTAGCGCCCGGGGACGATGAGAACCGTCCATCCCCAGCCGGCTCGCAAGGGGTCGCGGACTCCGTTCGGCGTGGTTCCCTGTGCTCTGGTGACCGTGGCCCGGACGGTCCGGTAGGGGAACCGCCACGTTCCCTGTTCATGGACCACTTGGCCGTTCCAGGAATCGCCGTTGGGACAACTCCAGTGGTCCTCAAGAGGTCCCTGCACGGAATCCGTCACCGTCCAGGGCGGCTGTGCTGCGCCGTCCACGATCAGGGGGTTGGCCGGGACGCCGTACTCGAACGTCCAGTCGGCCTGGTACTGGTCGATTCCGATGATCCGGCAGCCGGGCGCGGAAAAACCAGGAATGGCCGGGCACCCGCCCTCAAGGCCCGTTCCCACGGCGATGGCCTGGTTGACGGCTGCACGGTCGGTGCAATGGTCGTCGTATCCGCGATTGAACCTTCTTGTGTGAACGAAGACGGCCTTCCCGGCGAGCTCGGGCACGGCGGACAGTGAAGCGCCGCGGGCCTCGTCCGACAAGTCGACGGTGTTGTTCGCGCCGAACACCGCGCGGAGGTCCTCCATGGCGATGTCCAGCGCAGCCTGTTCGCTTGTTTCTCCCCATCCCTTCACCTCGAAAATGAAGAAGACGGGCCGGTACGGGCGCGAGCGCGCAGTGTGAATGTCCTGGACGTAGTCGCGAAGGAAGCGTCCCCAGCACAGAGGGTCGTCATCGTCGTCGTGTCCCACGATGGCCCGGGGAACACCATCGACGGTCTTCACAGCGAAGTCGAGCTCCACGGACCAGACGCCGAAGTCGTCGATCTGTTGCCGTGGAGAATGTCCCATCAGCGGGACGTCGTGGATGCCGGCCGAGAGGCAGGCATAGGAGTTGTGCGTGCCCTTGAACACCAGCTCGGTGATCCCGCGAAGCCGCATGGCCCGCCTCCTCACAGGAGGTTGACGAGAGCGAGGACGAGCCCCGTACCGCCGCCCAGGCCGCTCATCGCCTTGCCCAGCACGGCCCCGTGGCAGTCGGCGCCCTGCTCGGCGCGCATCGCGTGACCGCGCACCGCGGACGTGACGAGGAGATCCCCGGGCTCGATCGGGTGGGAGTCGGCCTCCGCCTTGCAATGGACGCGTCCCGTCAGGGCGAGCCGATGCCCCGTCCCCGTCCCGGGCCACGTCGCCCCGAAGGTGACTCCGGATGCGAGCTCACCGGCCCCGCTCAGGACGCCGGCCACTTTGCGGTCGCAGGGCGTTTCGCTCGCCCTGATCATCCCCGGCCGCCGGTCGTCGATGACCATGACGGTCCCGGGGTCCACTGCTTCGACGTCCTCGTCATCGGCCAGGGAGAAGGCCTCCGCCAGATCGGCCCCGCCGGTGACTTCCAGTACGTTCACCCGTGCGGTTCCGTTGACGTCCAGTTTCGCCCCGGGCCTGTCCGTCCCCACGCCGACGTTTCCCTGCTGGGTGAACGTCATGACGTTCCCGGCCCCAAGAACGAAGACGTTGAGTTTGCCCACGCCGGCCGCGATGTCCCACAAGGCATAGGGAACGATGGCGCCGTCCGCGTCCCGGCCGGTGGACTGCAGACGAATCCGCGCATATTCCTGAGGTGTCGGCTGAGTGAGGGCGATCTGGGGCCTTTCGAAGCCCTCCTTCGACTGCACGTGGAACTTCGCCTTCGGAGCGCTCAGGCCGATGCCGACGCTGCCGGACGCATCGACGCGCACGGCTTCGTTGCCGTTCGTCTTGAACACCAGGGGTTCGCCGTCGACCGTTCCCAGAAAATCCACTGGAGGATTGGTTGCGGCGTTGCCCGCGAGTTTCCAGTCTCCGTCCGCCATGACAGGACCCCGCTCGGACTTCTCTCGTGTGCCCCTATAGCCAGCGTCGGCCGTGCGCAGTAGCCGTGCAACCGGGGGGCCCGTTGTCAGTGGCCCGGTGCATCATCGCCCCATGACACCGAGCACCGATGCCACCACCGATGCCATCACCGGCGCCACCGCCGACGCCACCGCCGACGCGCTGCACGCGCTGGCCCACGAGCATCTGCCCGCCGACGTCGCCGGGCGGTGGCTCGGTCTGCTGCGGCCGAGCGCGGGGTTGCGGGCGGCCGCCGGCGGGGATCCCGTCGTCGGGCGGCTCGGTGGGTTGCCGGAGTTGCCGGAGGGGGAGGAGTGGCCGGTGTGGGAGGGGCACGGGCCGCTCACCTTCATCGCCTCCGTCGACTGTGCCGCGCTGCCCGGCGCCGCCCTCGACATTCCCCTGCCGGCGGACGGCACGCTGGCCTTCTTCTACTTCGACGGGCAGCTCGACGACGGCCGTGCCCTGGTCAGGCCGGACGACCCGGCCACCTGGGCGGGAGCGCGCGTGCTGTACGTACCGGCGGGCGTCTCCGTCGCCGAGCGGGCGGCGCCGGAGGGGATACGGCCGTACCGCGAGGTGCCGCTGACGGCGCGGGTGGAGTCGACGGCACCGTACGACTGGCACCCGGTCGTCTACCGGGAGTTCGACCCGATGGACGACGACCACCCGCTGTGGGACGAGGATTTCCGGGAGGACGTGTACGAGCGCGTCGACGACAGCAAGCACCGCATCGGCGGCCACGCGAGCCCCGTCCAGGACGAGGTCGAGACCGAGGTCGCCCACGGCGCCCTGGGCAGCCCGCCGTGGGACGACCCGCGCCTCCAGGAGGAGGCCCTGCGCTGGGTGCTGCTCGCCCAGTTCGACAGCGACGACGATGCCGGCATGATGTGGGGCGACCTCGGCACCCTCTACTGGCTCATACGCCCCGAGGACCTGGCCGCACGCCGCTTCGACCGTGCGATGTTCACCTGGCAGTGCAGCTGACTCACGCTCCGACGGTTCCGTCGATGCCCTCGCGCAAGAAGTCCGCGTGCCCGTTGTGGCGGCCGTACTCCAGGAGCACGTGCACCATTACCATCCGCAGCGACACCTCCTGGCCCCACCGCGGCTGGTACCCGGTGACGTCCAGCGAGGCCGCCTCCCGCTCGACGCGGCGCGAGTTCTCCACCTCGGCCTCCCAGGCGGCGAACGCCTCGGCCCTGGTGGACGCGCTCGCGTCGTACGCCGCCTGGAAGTCGACCTTGTCGGACCAGACCAGGGGCACGTCGTGGTCCTCGAACACACGGCGGAACCACGTGCGCTCCACCTCCGCCATGTGCCGCACCAGCCCCAGCAACGACAGCGTGGACGGCGGCATCGACTGCTGCCGCAACTCCTCGTCGGTGAGCCCCTCGCACTTCATGGCGAGGGTCGCCCGGTGGTAGTCGAGGAAGGCCCGCAGCGTCTCGCGTTCACTGCCGAGACGGGGCGGTCCTATGCGGCTGTCGTCGCTGCTCACTTGCCGTGCTCCTTGATCGGTGCCGGTATCGGGCACCAGTATCCGCCCCCGCCGCCGGCAGCCCGTACGCCCCAGGCGGTACGGCGACGTACTCAAGGCCCCCGCATGCGGCCTGCCATGCCGTCCCAGAAGGCGTGCAGTTCCGGGACGCGCATGCCGACCCAGTTGGGGGTCTTTCTCCGGCGGACTCTTGGGAGGCGACGCATGAGGCCATGTGGCAGCAGCGCCTGCTGCTGGCGGCAGAAGGGCTCGCGCAGTTCCGCGCGGAGCTCGGTGCCGCGGGGTGGGTAGGGGCAGAACTGGAAGGGACAGCTGTGCGGGTGGCACGAGGAGCCCGGTGTCGGTGAGCCGGATGTGGTGATCTTCAGGTCGGGGTGCAGCGGATCGCGGTCGGCGGTGATGCAGGGGGGAAGCTGCATGTGCGGTTGCTGCGAGCGGCTCAGCCGTTCCTCGACCTCGTCGGGCTGGCCGTCGCGCTCGATGAGGTTCATCATGACCAGCACGTCGGCGACGAGGCGCTGTGCGCGTCCGTCGAGGCTGCTCCAACCGATCGAGGGCGGGATCCACAGGTTGTGCTTGCGGTACAGCTGCGGGCCGCTGTTGCGCGAGCCGATGTTGTCGGCGACGCCTTTCTCGTCGATCCAGATGAACCGTTCCGGTCTCCTGGTCTCCAGGGCGAGCGTCACCAGGTCGGCCGTCTCGGCGACGAACGGGTGCAGTGGCTGACGGGCCGCGGCGCCGTCCCCGCCGGCAGGTACGGCCGGCGCATGTGCCGTGCCGGCCATCGACAGCCAGCGCTCCACGGTCTGTATCGCGGTCGTCGGCGGGGCGTGCGTGTCCTGGTGGCTTCGCTTGCGGACGGCGGGGCCATCGGGAATCTGCCACAGACACAGCGCTTGGAGCAGAGTGAGCTGCGCGTACCAGCACCGGCTCTGCTGGAGCATGGTCTCCGCCTGCCGGACCAGGTCCTTGCGGCCACCCGCATACGTGAAGGGGTGGCGTTCACGCCGGTTGGCAGCGAACTTGAACCCCTGGGCCATCGCGTTCTCCAAGGACAGCATCAGGTCGGGGGCGCCGGGATGATGCGGATCGAGGTGGCGCAGCCATTTCGTCATGCGGCTGCGGGCCTCCTCGCGGCGTTCGTCGCTCACGGAGCCGAGGAGCATGGGGAGCATCCAGGCGCGCATGACGAACTCCCGCCACAGTTCCGCCCGCTGGGCGCGGTATCTCTGGATGACAGCGGTTCGCGTCCTGTTCAGCTCATTTTCTTCCGCGACGCGCTCGGGGGATTTCGGCTTCTGTGAGATCCGCTGCAGCGCGTCCGCCCATTGGTCGAGGCTTTTTCGTTTCTGCTCCTTGAACCGTTCGACCTGGTTCTCATATTCTGCGACGGGGTCGAGATTGATGTCGTTGATCCTCTTGCGGATCACGGCGAAGGCGGAGTCGCCACCGTCGCCCACCTCCTGCGCGACCGCGAGGCGAATGCCATGGGAGAGGTCCCCGATCCCCAATTCGAGGAGGTCCACGTACATCGGCGTGGTGCTGACCCTGCGGCTTCCCGTGCCGTTCATCTTGCCGTCGGCCGGTGCGCAGGGCTGCGCCCAGGCGCCTGACGACCCGGACCTTCGCGTCGCCGAGTGTCCGGCTGTCGCCCTTGATCTCGTCCCAGTGGCTCCTGAGCGCGGAGACGATGCTCTTCAGCTGCTCCGGTGGAGTCTGTACGCTCTCGATTTCCAATGCGGCTGCATAGAGGTCGAAGGCCTTGGGGTCCTCGCGCTGCTCCGCGAGCTGACAAAGCCGTTGTGCGAGTGGCCGGACTAACACGGGATCCCAGTACCGTTTGCGCAGGTCCTTCTTCATCACGACCATCACCCGGGGCTCCTCCGCGGGCGGCGACTCGGCTGCACGCAGGCGGGAGAGCAGTACCAGGGAGATGAGCAACTCGCGGCTCGGCCCGGGCGGTTGCAGCGCTTTGTCGACGAGTCGTCGGAGCTGGTTGTCGCCGAGGTGGCGCAGCATGCGGAAGCCGAAATAGGCCTGCAGGATGCTGTGCGGGAAGCGGACCCTCTGCTCCGACCCCTCGACCAATTGGAGGGCGCGCGCATTGGACACGCACCGGCCGATTTCGGCCTGGCATTCCCCGATGGTCCCGTCGCACAGCCGGTGTTTCTCCTCGCCGCTGATATGGCTGCAGAGGTCGTCCCAGATCTGCCTGCGGTGCCACTCGCTCAAGGCGTTGCCGCGTTTGCCGTACCGGTCGAAGCGGCGTCGCATGGTCCACAGGTGCTCGGCTTCGATGCCCGCCCACTTCGCCGGAGAGGCGTGCAGGTGCTCGCCCTGGAGCTCGGCGACGCCGACCTCCAGCTTGTCCTGGAGAAGCCCCAGGCAGGCCAGTGCGGAGACCACCTCGATCGCGTCGCGGCGGTCCGGTTCCGCTCTGACGACGTCGTCGCGCAGCCGGCCCTCCACCAGTGCTTTCTCCCAGCTCTCCAGCAGCCACAGCCGGAGGGTGGAGCGGTCGCGGCTGCGGGTGTCGAGCGGTCGGCCACCGGTATGCGGCCCTTCTCGGCCGAGGTATCCGCTCTTGCTGAGTTCCCTGGCGATGTGAAGGTAAATGGGGGACTCGGTCACCTCCGCTGTCTCGACGATCCAGTCGAGACGGCGCTCGTCCGCTTCCGGGGTCTGCGCCTGCACGAAGTCCAGGGCCGCTTCCTCGCTCAGGGGCTCCAGTTCGATGATCGCGGCCGGCGTCACCTCGAGGGCGGTGTGCGGTCGTGAGGCGATGACCAGGGGAAGCTTCTTGTCGTCGGCCGCCTCGATCGCCCGGGCGATGATGTTGTCCCGGTCCTCCTGGAGGCTCTCGTCCAGGAGCGCCTCCTCCAGGCCGTCGGCGATGACGACCGGTTTGTCGTCCGCCAGCAACTGCTGCCAGACCCGCTCGGTCTTGGTGCGGGCCAGAATCCCTTGAGGGGCCGCGTCGAGGAAGCGCTGCTTGGCCATCTCCTCGAAATTCAGGCCGCCGGCGGCATCCCGGAGTCGAATGGGCACGGGGACGGCGCCCTGCCGGGCCAGGAGCTCGGTGAGCTGCACCAGCACCGCGGTCTTCCCGGTGCCCACCCCGCCGACCAGCAGGTACGGCCTGCGGGTGGTGCGATCACGGAGGCGCTGGGCGATGACCTGGGCGATCTCCTGCCGCCCTACGACTTCGGCCGTGTTCGGCCCTGCCGTGAGGACCAGTTCGTGAGGTTTCCTGCGGGCCTTCCTGAGGTACCGCCGCTTCGTCCAGCCGTACCACCAGAACAAGAAGATTGCGGTGGCGAGTCCGGCCAGGAGGAACGGGCCGACGAAACGGACGACGGTGGTGAATCCCGCGTTGTCCTTCTGCCACGCCTCGAACCAGGTCGGCCTGCCCCGGGCCATGACGAAAAGGCCTTCGCCGAACCAGACGACGACGAGGACCGAGGCGATCACGCACAGCGCACGGATGCAATTGGTGTAGGTGATCCAGCGGCGCCATTTCCTGGGCCGTATCGCGTCCTCCCGCGCCTCCCACCGAATGGCCAGCCGGTGCCAGAAGGCGAGGACGCGCCACCGGGCCCGGGTTGCCGCCCGTCGCAGGAACAGGCTCGCCATGGGGGCATTGCCCGGCCGCTTCTTGCCCGGAGGGTGCCGGATCAGCTTCGTCATCGCCCTTCCCTTCTCCGAGCCTTCTCCGAGCGTGACGCCTGGCACGGGAACGGGAGCTACTTCCATCGAAACCACCCCACCGGCCTGATGCAATCCGGCTCCCCGCTGCGCTCGGCCCCCTGAACCGGGAACCGGGGCATGCCGGCGGGTGACGCGTGACGCGCCGGCTACCCCGGCAGGGGCAGGGGGCTGTCGTGGGCGGTCAGCCAGGCGCGGTACGGCGGGCTGGCGGCGGCCGCATCGCAGTAGGCGGCCGTGAGGTCGGCGAAGAGCGCGTCGACGTCGTGCAGCGGCAGGGAGCCGGAGCGCGAGGCGAGGGAGAGCTGGACGGTGAGCGGGTCGCCGGCCAGCGGGCGGACGACGGTGCCGCCGTCCGGCCGGGGCGCGGCGGTGGGCTGGCAGGGGCGTACGGCTTCGCCGGAGGCGACGAGGTCGGCGGCGGTGGCGGTGTCGCGGACGTGGACGAGGCGGGGGTCGAGGCCGGTCGCGGTGAAGGCGCGGCGCAGGGCGGCGGCCTCGTCGTCGGCGGTGGGGTCGACGATCCAGGGTTCGCGGGCGAGGTCGGCGAGGTGGGCGACGGGTCTTCGGGCGGCGGGGTGGCCGGTGGCCAGTTCGGCGAAGCGCGGTTCGCGGGCGACGAGGACGCGGCGTTCGACGCCGGGCGGTACGTGCAGGGGGAAGCCGGCGGTCTCGTGGACGAAGGCGACGTCGAGCTGGTTGGTGGCGAGGAGTTGCAGGAGCGTGTTGGAGGAGACCTCTATGTGGATGGTGGTGTCGGTCTCCGGCAGCCGGCGGTGGATGCGGCGCAGCCAGCCGGCCACGGCGGGGCTGCCGATGCTGCCGATGCGCAGGCGCAATCCCCCTGCTCCCAGGGCGGCTTCGCGGGCGGCGGCGACGAGGGCTGCCATCTCGGCGACGATGGGCCGGGCGCGGGTCAGGACGCTGTGGCCGAGCGGTGTGGGGCGGCTGCCGTGCTGCCCGCGGGTGAACAGCGTGCCGCCGACGGTGGATTCGATGCGGCGCAGCTGGGTGGTCAGGGAGGGCTGGGTCATGCCGAGCTGCACCGCAGCCTTCCGCACGCTGCCGGTGTCCGCGATGGCGCAAAGTGCACGGAGGTGCCGGACCTCGAGCTCCATTCCGGGAGCATATCGAGCGCCTCGTACGTCACACCAGACACATCCAGGACGCCAGGGGGGAGGTGCCGGACGGTGTGAGGACAACAGATGGCGGAGGATAGGCGATTGGATGGCGTTATGGCCAACTGGCATCATCCGCACCATTGATAACTCGTCAGAAACTCAGGGGGAACACGAGTTCACCCGGTGAGCCCCTCCCGCCGTTCCCACCACGGCGGCAGCAGCGGGCTCTCGGCACGAATGGAGTCCCCCACATGAAACCCTCCACGATGGTGCTCTCCGCCGCGCTCGGCATCGGCCTCGCGGCGACGCTCACCGCCGTTCCCGCCTCCGCCGCCTCCGCGCCGCAGACCCTGGACGGGCAGCACCACTCGCGCTCGGCGTACGTCGGCTCGAAGGCCGAGGAGGCCAACAACAAGGCCTTCTTCGAGGCCGTGATGAAGTCGGCGCAGGCCAAGCAGGCCGCCTCGCCGGGCCTGAAGACCGTCACCGTCACCTACGACGCCAGCAACGCGCCGAGCTTCGCGACGGAGATAGCCAACAGCGCCCGCATCTGGAACAGCTCGGTGCGCAACGTCCAGCTGCGCGCCGGCAGCAACGCCGACTTCAGATACTACGAGGGCAACGACTCGCGCGGCTCGTACGCCAGCACCGACGGCCACGGCCGCGGGTACGTCTTCCTCGACTACCAGCAGAACGAGCAGTACGACTCCACGCGCGTGACCGCGCACGAGACCGGTCACGTGCTGGGGCTGCCGGACCACTACTCCGGTCCGTGCAGCGAGCTGATGTCCGGTGGCGGCCCCGGCCCCTCCTGCACCAACCCGTACCCGAACTCGGCCGAGCGCAGCCGCGTCAACCAGCTGTGGGCGAACGGCCTGAGCGCCTTCGCCAAGGACGGCAAGAACGGCGTCTTCACCACGGCCCGCTGAGCGGTCGCAGAACGACGGTGGCCCGGTTCCGTACTCCGTACGGAACCGGGCCACCGGTGCGTCATGGGCGAGGGGTCAGGGCGACGTCTCCGGCTCCTGCGGGCGGCGCATAAGGAACGCCGCCCCCGCGCCGGCCGCGAACAGGGCCAGGGCCGAGACGGCCGTGCTCAGCCAGCTCGCGCCGAGCCACTGGCCGCCGAAGTAGCCGAGACAGACGCTGTAGGCCGCCCACGTCAGGCCGGCCAGGGCCGACCAGGGCAGGAACTCGGCCACGCGGCGGTGCATCACGCCCGCGCCGATGCTGACCACCGAGCGGCCGGCGGGCGCGAAGCGGGCGACGACAACGAGCGGGCCGCCGCCGCGCAGCAGGGCCGTGCCCAGGCGGGCCTGGGCGGCGGTGAGCCGGCGGGAGCGGGCGATGGCGCGATCGAATCGGTCGCCGCCGCGCCAGGCGACGCGGTAGGCCATCATGTCGCCGAGCACGGAGGCCGTTGCGGCGCACATCACGAGCGCGAAGACGTCGGGGAAGCCGGAGTGCGCGTGCACGGCCGTGGCCTCGCCGACCGCCCCCGCGGCGGAGCCGGCGGCGGCGGTGGCCGCGGCGATCACCAGGACTCCGCTGGGCAGGACGGGCAGGAAGACGTCCAGGAGGACGGACACGGCGACGATCACGTATATCCACGGGGTGCCGGCCAAGGCCCCCAACTGCTCCAGCACGTCCTTCACTCCCGGTACGGTCCCCCGCCGCGACGTCGCAGGGGAGCGGCAGGGGCGGCCTTGACAACCGTACAGCGTACGCGGGGACGTGCCGGAAAGTGCGCTCGGGGTCGGTTTTGTCACGCGAGTCACGTACTGCCCGTACCGCCCCGGGCGCCACAGAAGGGTGCGTCAGCCCCGCGAGCCCCGGCCGAAGGCGCGGTCCAGCGACAGCGCGCCCGGGCCGGTGAAGACCAGCAGCAGGAACGCCCAGCAGAACATCGCCGAGGCCTCGCCACCGTTTTGGATCGGCCACAGGGCCACGCTCTGGTGCACGTCGAAGTACGCGTAGGCCATGGAGCCGGAGGCTATGAAGGCCGCGCTGCGGGTGCCGACGCCCAGCAGGACGAGCACGCCGGCGACGAGCTGGATGACGGCCGCGTACCAGCCGGGCCAGGTGCCCGCCGGGATCGTGCCGCCGTGGGTGCCGGCCGCGCCGCCCAGGATGCCGAAGAGGGAGGCGGCGCCGTGGCAGGCGAAGAGCAGGCCCACGACGATCCGGAACAGGGACAGGACGTAGGGCCGGGCGGCGTCGACGCGCGCGGTCAGGGTGGCGGCGGGCATGGCGGAGCTCCTCGTGATCTTCGGGGACGTGGGAACGACGAGGGCTATAGGTTAGGGAGACCTAACAGTACTTGCAAGTTCAAGTTTTTGATTTTTTCGTTACGGCCCCGGGGTGACGGCGCCCGGACGACGGTGCCGGACGGCGGCATCGGAGTACGGCACCGGACGGCGAAGGGCGGCCCCCCCGTCCGGGAGGCCGCCCTTCGTACGGTGATCAGCAGCTGTTGAGGATGCCGGCGAGGGCGTTCTTCTCGGCGGCGTCGACGGTGAGCTTGTAGTCGTACTTCACCGACACCCACATGCGCGCGTACTCGCACTGGTAGGACTTCAGCGGCGGCAGCCACTGCGCCGGGTCCTTGTCGCCCTTCGCCTGGTTGACGCGGTCGGTGACCGCGATCAGCTGCGGACGCGAGAGGTCGTTGGCGAACGCCTGGCGCTGCGCGGTGGTCCACTTGCTGGCGCCCGAGCGCCAGGCCTGGGCGAGCGGCACGACGTGGTCGATGTCGACGTCCTGGGCGTCGTGCCAGGTGGCGCCGTCGTACGGCGAGTACCAGGTGCCCGAGACGGCCGCGCACCGCTCGTCCGTCTCCACGTCCTTGCCGTCACGCTGCAGTACGACCTCGCGGGTGTTGCACTGCCCGTGCTGGGTGATCCAGTGCGGGAACTTCGCCCGGCTGTAGCCGTCCATCGAACCCTCCGGCTGGACGGTCAGCTTGGCCAGTTCGGCGCGGACGGTCGCGGCGTCCGGCGGGGTGGGCGGCGCGGCCTGTGCCGCCGGGCCGTTCAGGACGAGGGAGCCGACGAGGGCGGCGAGCCCCGCGGCGACCGCCGTACGACGCGCGTAGACGCTCTGCTTGCCGAGGGGGAGGCGCGGTCCGGGCATGGGAACTCCCTTGAAATGGTGGGGGTGCGGGCCGTCGAAGCGCGGCCAGGATCGCGGCGACGGATGGCAGGGGGGTGGTCGCCAGATGACAGGATGGCGACGGGGTCATGTCAAAGCAAGGGTTTGCGGACGTGAGATGCAAGCGGAACGCAAACTTCAGGACGACGGCCGCACGCCCGCCTGACACGCCGCCAGCTCGCCACCGGCGCAAGGATGTTCGCCGCGCTTAGGGTGGCCGCGTGCTCGCCGCCGACACCCTGTTGCCCGCCAACACCACCCTCGGCGTGGTGCTCGCCGCCCTGTTGCTGGCCGCCGTCACCGTCGCGGCCCGCGCCCGCCTCGCCGACTCCCGCGAACGCGGCTACGCCCGCGCCATCGCCCTCGCCGGCGTGCGCGCCGCCGTCCAGCTGGCCGTCGTCTCCCTTGCCGTCGGCTGGGTCGTACGCTCCCTGCCGCTGCTCCTCGCCTTCCTCGCGCTCATGTTCGCCGTCGCCGTCCGCACGGCCGGCCGCCGCATCACCCACAACCGCACCTGGTGGTGGGCGGCCGCACCCATCGGCGCCGGCGTGCTGCCCGTCGTGGCCGTCCTGCTGCTGACCGGCCTCGTCCCCCTCAAGGGCGTCGCCCTCATCCCCGTCACCGGCATCCTCATCGGCAACTCCCTGACCGCCACCGTGCTGGGCGGCCGGCGCGCCCTCGACGAGCTGCGCACCCGGCACGGCGAGGTCGAGGCCGGCCTCGCCCTCGGACTCCTGCCGCGCGAGGCCCGGCTGGAGATCGCCCGGCCCGCCGCCTCCGACGCCCTGCTGCCGGGCCTCGACCAGACCCGCACCGTGGGCCTCGTCACCCTGCCCGGCGCCTTCGTCGGCATGCTGCTGGGCGGCGCCTCACCGGTGCAGGCGGGCGTCGTGCAGCTGTTCGTGCTGGTCGCCCTCATGGCCGTGCAGGCCGTCGCCGTCACGGTCGTCCTGGAACTCGTCGCGTGCGGCATCCTCCACCGATCCCGTACCCTGGGAGCAGCAGAAGGGGAGTAGCTCTTCGCCGGACCGTCGACATACTGCCGAGCCACAGCGCCCGGCCGGCGCCCGGAGCCGGTGCACCACCGCGATCGCCACGCGATCCCCCGCGGTGCCGCCGGTCAGCGAGACCTTCGGCCGCAGTGTCCACGACGCTGCCGTGCCGAAGCGACCCCTGGAGCGTTGCGGTGCGGCGGCCCGCCCCGACAGAGGAACCACCCCTGTGATCAGCATCACCGTCACCGCGCTCGTCTTCGGCGTGATCTTCCTTGCCGAGCTGCCCGACAAGACCGCCCTGGCCGGTCTCATGCTCGGCACCCGCTACCGGGCCTCCTACGTCTTCGCCGGCGTCGCCGCCGCCTTCCTCGTCCACGTCGCCCTGGCCATCGCCGCCGGCAGCGTCCTGACCCTCCTGCCGCACCGCGCCGTCCAGGCCGTCGTCGGCCTGCTCTTCCTCGCCGGCGCGGCCATGCTGCTGCTGAAGAAGGACGAGGAGGACGAGGGCATCACCAAGCCCGCCGACCAGTCCTTCTGGAAGGTCTCCGGCGCCGGCTTCATGCTGATCCTCGTCGCCGAGTTCGGCGACCTCACCCAGATCATGACCGCCAACCTCGCCGCCCGCTACGACGACCCCCTCTCCGTCGGCCTCGGCGCCACCGCCGCCCTGTGGGCCGTCGCCGCCCTCGGCATCCTCGGCGGCCGCACCCTCATGCGCTACGTGCCGCTGCGGCTCGTGACCAAGGTCGCGGCCCTGGTCATGCTCGCCCTCGCCGGCTTCAGCCTGTACGAGGCGGTCCTGGGGTAAATGAGGTGCCTGCCGGTTCACGGGCGTGCCACCCTCCGCCCGTGAACCGTGAACAGATCTCCGCGCTCGCCCACGCCGACCACCCCATCGCCGCCCCGCTCGACGACGACGCGGTGCACGCCCTTGTGGAGCACGCCGTGCCGCGCGAGGACGCGCGCATCCTCGACCTCGGCTGCGGGCGCGCCGAATGGCTCCTGCGCGCCCTCACCGCGCACCCGCAGCTGCGCGCCGAAGGAGTCGACGTCTCGGCCCCCGCCCTCGCGGCCGCCCGCGCCGCCGCCGAACGCCTCGGCGTGGCCGACCGGCTCACCCTGCACGAGGCCGACGCCGCTGCCTTCACCGCCCCCCACGCCTTCGATCTCGTCCTCTGCGTCGGGTCGACCCACGCCTTCGGCGGCCCCACCGCCACCCTCGCCGCCGCCCGCCGCCACCTCGCGCCCGGCGGCCGCGTCCTCATAGGCGACGGCTTCTGGGAGCGCCCGCCCACCGCCGAGGCCGCCGAGGTGCTCGGCGACCTCGACGACCTGACCGGCCTCGTGCACCGCATCACCACCGACGGCTGGACCCCCGTCCACGGCCACATCAGCACCCGCCGCGAACTCGACGCCTACGAATGGGCCTGGACCGGAACCCTCTCCACCTGGGCCCTCGACCACCCCGACCACCCGGACAGCCCCCAGGCCCTGGCCGCAGCCACCACCCACCGCGACGAATGGCTCGGCGCCTACCGGGACTCCTTCGGCTTCCTCACGCTGGTACTGCGGCCCACGGCCGGCGCATGAGGCCCGCACCGGCGGTGGTGGGCGCACTCGGCACGGTCCGCTCCGGCAGCTCCAGGGCCAGGGCGAGGGCGCGGTAGTCCGCGAAGCGCTGCGTACCGCACTGACGGCAGGACTCGATCCCCCCGATCAACGTCCAGGCCGCCTGCGCGTGCGCACAACGCGCCGCTCTCTTCGCGGGCCGCCCGGGGAACGCCGCCCGTACGGCCGCCGCCCGCCGCTGCCTCACGAGTGCGCCGCCCTCAGGTGCACGCCCATGGCGGTGACCATGGCCTCGGCGGTCTCCCGATCGCCCTGCCGGACGGCCGTGTAGCGGCGGGCCTTGATCTCCCTGCAGCGGTGGCAGGGCGGGGGTGGAGGGGCCTGGCCGGTTGCCTGTGAAGGTTTTGCGGCAGGCTGCATCGGACTGGTGTCATCACACACTTTGACTCCGCGACGGTAAAAGGTAGAAGAACACGGAGAAGGCGCCCTGAGCATTTATCTCTAGAGAAGCAATAGTGAAGCATTCTCTCTCTAGAGACGTCAACCGGCTCGCGAACCAAAGGGATTGGGGACACCCGCCCGGGCCGGCGGGTGGGGCGCCCGTAGGCTGTCCAGGGAGGAGAGGTGATCACCCGATGGCCGAGCAGGGCTCTGTCCGCCGTACGAAGTACCAGAGGATCGCAACCGAACTGCGCGACGCGATCCAGGCAGGCGAATACGCCCCCGGTGACCGGTTGCCCGGCGAGAACGAGCTGATGGCCGCCTACAACGTGGCGCGGATGACGGCCCGGCAGGCGCTCGGGGTGCTGCAGAACGAGGGCATCACCGAGGCCCGCAAGGGCGCCGGCGTCTTCGTGCGGTCATTCCGCCCGCTGCGGCGGCACGGCATTCAGCGGCTGAGCGGTGGCAACTGGGGCTCCGGGCAGTCCATCTGGTCGGCCGACCTGGGAGAACGCGCTCTCGTCGTCGACCGCGTGGAGGTCACGGAACGCACGGCTCCCGAGCACGTCGCCACGGCGCTGGGACTGTCCCCGACAGCGACCGTCTGCGTCCGGAGCCGCCGTTTCGTACTGGACGGAAAGCCGGTCCAGACGGCCGTCTCCTACCTGCCGTCCGAACTCGTCGCCGGTTCCGCCGTCACCCACGAGGACACCGGCCCCGGCGGCACCTACGCCCGCCTCGCGGAGCTCGGCTGCAAACCCGTCCGCTTCCGCGAAGAACTCCGCTCCCGCATGCCCTCCACCGAGGAAGCCACCGAACTCGGCCTGTCCTCCGGCACCCCGGTCATCCAGATTTGCCGCACGGCTTTCGCGGAAGGAGGACGGGCCGTGGAGTTCAGCGAGTTGACGCTGGATTCCGCGTCGTACGTCTTGGAGTACGAGTTCGATGCGTGAGACCGGCGGAACTCGCGGGGAGGTTCCCACGGCGCTTCACTCGGTCTCCGTGGCCGGGGCCGTCGTGCGCGAAGACGGGCGTGTGCTGGCCATTCGCCGCGCGGACAACGGTTGCTGGGAGCTTCCCGGCGGGGTGCTGGAGATTGACGAGGCCCCGGAGGCCGGCGCGTGCCGGGAGGTCCTTGAGGAAACCGGGGTGGAGGTCAGCGTCGACCGCCTGACTGGCGTCTACAAGAACATGTCGCGGGGCGTGGTCGCCCTCGTCTTCCGCTGTCGCCCCGTCGGAGGCAGGGAGCGCGCCTCCGACGAGGCGACGGCGGTTTCCTGGCTGACCCTGCAGGAGGCGCGTGCCGTGATGACGGAGGCGTACGCGATACGCCTCCTGGACGCGTGCAGTGCGGACGCACCCCACGTGCGGGTCCACGACGGCCGGCGGCTGTTGTCACCGGCATCCGGTGAGCCCGCCACTCCGCGCTGAACACTGGAAAAGCCCTCACTCCGGGAGCGGGCGGCTGACACGCTTGAGTCAGGCGGAGAGAGGGGTGCGCATGGACGTGGGGTTTGCGCTTGTCGTGCGATTCACGCTGCGGGACGCGGCTGCGGCCGAGGGGTTCGACGAGCTGGTGTCGCGGACGCTGGAGGGTATCCGGCAGTACGAGGCGGGGACGGTCGTCTACGTGAACCACCGGGTGCCGGACGAGCCGGGCGTGCGCGTGTTCTACGAGCTGTACGAGAGCCGCGCGGCGTTCGATGCGCACGAACGGCAGCCCCACGTCCGGCGCTTCCTCGAACAGCGCGACAAGTACGTGACCGCCGTCGAGGTCACCTTCCTCGACGGCATCGGCGGCAAGGTCGCGGCGGGCGCCGCGTTCGCATAGCAGCTCTCCGGTGGGGTGAATACGCTGGTCGTAGGGGTCGGCTTGTTCGATCCGAGGAGCCTCCCATGGACAGGAAGACGCACGGCGCCTGGCGCGCGATGGGAGTCGTCACCGCACTCGTCACGGCCGCCGCGATGGCCTCCGTCACTCCCGTTCAGGCGCAGTCCACCGCTCAGCTGTCCGCGTGGATCAGCGACGGCTGGGGTGGTGGGACCATCACCAGTCAGCCCGCCGGGATCAACTGCCACACGCAGGCGTGGGACCCGTACACGTCCCCCGACCCGGCGCCCAACCCGACGGGTAACTGCACCGCGACCTTCCCGGTCGGAACGACGGTCGTCTTCACCGCCGTCCCCGACCCGGGGTCGTACATCAACGACGGGCCCACGCCGAATCCCGTGACCATACGGAGCGGCTACAACTACACCTGGGTGATGTTCTGCCCCAACGACGGCCTTTGCTCCGCCGGTTAGAGTCGTCGAACGTGACCCAGGTTTCCATAGAGGAGTACGCGGTGGCCGGCCGTGACGGCGGGCCGTACGCGATCACTGCGGGGCCCGACGGTGCGCTGTGGTTCACGCTCGTCCACAGTGGCCGGATCGGCCGGCTGGTGCCCGGCGGGGAGGTGGCGACGTATCAGCTCGACGAGCCGTCCTGCCGGCCGACGGTCATCGCCTCCGGGCCCGACGGCGCGGTGTGGTTCACCGAGTACCAGGCCCACCGGATCGGCCGGATCTCCGTGGACGGGGGAGCCGTCGAGGAGTTCGCGCTGCCCACCGCCGACTGCGCTCCGTTCGGTATCACCTGCGGGCCGGACGGTGCGTTGTGGTTCACCGAGACCGCTGCCGACCGCATCGGCCGCATCACCCCCGACGGGCAGGTCACCGAGTTCCCGCTTCCGGTCAGTGGCGCGTTTCCTTCCGCGATCGCCGCCGGAGGCGACGGTGCGCTGTGGTTCGCCTTGAACCAGGCCCATGCGATCGGCAGGATCACCACCGACGGCACGGTCTCCTTGCATCCGCTGCCGACCGAGGCCGCCGCGCCGGTGGGCATCACTGCAGGTCGGGACGGCGGCTTGTGGTTCGTCGAAATCGCCGCCGGCCAGATCGGCCGCATCGCCTCCGACGGCCGGATCACGGAGTATCCGCTGCCCGACCGCACCGCCCGGCCGCATGCCGTCACCACGGACGGCAGCGGTGCGGCCTGGTTCACCGAGTGGGGCGGCAATCGCGTCGGCCGCATCACGTCCGACGGTGCGATCGCGGTGTACGACCTGCCGACACCCGGCAGCGAGCCGCACGGCATCGCGCTCGGGCCGGACGGCGCGCTGTGGTTGGCCCTGGAGAACGGCGCACTTGCGCGTGTCGTTCCCGGGTGAGGGTGGCTGCTCAGGCGTCGAGGTGGGTTGCGAGGCGCTGCAGGAGGTCCATCAGCACGCCGTATTCGTCCGGAGTGAGGCACTCCATCATGCGGGCGCGTTCGGCTCCGATCCGTCCGGAGATCCGGCGGTGGGCGGCCCGTCCCGCCTCCGTCAGTTCGAACGTGTCGGTGGCGCCCGCGGTCGGCGCGGCCCAGTCGCGGGCGGTCAGGGCCTCGACGTACGGGCGCATCGTCGGTTCGGCGGGGGAGAGGAAGGCCGCCATCGTCTCGTCGACCCCGGCCACGGTGACGGGCGCGTAGGAGACCGTGTTGAGGACTTGCCAGCCGCGGCGGGTGAGGTTCTCGTCGGCGAGGAGGCGGGCGAAGCCCTCCTCGATGGAGCGGTCGACGGATTTGAGCCAGTAGCCGAGCGGGCGGTGGACGCGGACGTCGGGCAGGGCAGTGTCCTGGGTAGTCATGGGATCCCCCTGATGTATGCATGATGACAATAGTTGTAAACTAGCATGCATGCCGAAGAGTGACCAGCAAGAAGAAGCCGTTGCCGCCGTCGAGCGGGCCATGGTGGCGATCCGCCGCAGCCAGACGCGCCGTTCGCTGGCGCGGCTGGCGTCCGCCGAGGGCGGGCGTCAGGTGGTGGATCCCACGTTGTTCGGGGTGCTGGACGCGGTGGAGGAGCGCGGGCGCTCCTGCACCGTCACGGACGTCGCCGCCGCGCTCGGCGTCGATCAGCCGCGGGCCAGCCGCCTGGTGCTGCGGGCCGTGGAGGACGGGCTGCTGACCAGACACGTCGACCCCGCCGACCGCCGGCGCACACTGCTCGAACTGACCGCATCGGGGAAGGAGCAGCTGCAGCGGGCGCAACGGGTCCGCCGGGCCGTCTTCGGCAAGGCGATGGCGTCCTGGCCGGAATCCGACCGCAGTGAATTCGCCCGCCTCATCACCGCGTTCGTGGCGTCGTTCGGTCAAGTGATGGAGGGGGAGGGGAAGTAGGGGCGCGGCGGCCCGGCCGTAACCGTCAGTAGCGGCAGGGCCGCCAGGACTGCGTACGTGCTCGCGCGTGCCTATCGTGAAAGAAGGGGCAGCAGCGCGAGGAGTGCGGCCATGACATCGACGACATGGGACGAGACGCCCGTCACGTTCACGGGCGGCGGGGTCGAGATCCGGACGCAGCAGCTCGGTGGCGACATGAGCGTGCTGTACATGCGCGCGTCCGAGGGAGCCGATCTGAGCCCCCGGCTCAAGGGCCTGGAGGACGACATGTGCCAGTGCCCGCACTGGGGCTGCATCACCAAGGGGCGCATCGCCCTGCGGACGGCGCAAGGCGAGGAGACGTACGAGACGGGGCAGACGTTCTACTGGCCGCCGGGACACGCCCCCCGGGCGGTGGAGGACAGCGAGTTCTTCGTCTTCTCCCCGGTGGAGGCCCTGGAACGGACGATGAGCCACGTCACGGCCGAGGAGGCGGCGTGAGCCGGCTGACGTAGGCCACGGCGCCCCGTAAGGGGGCGCGGGGAACTGCGCGACAAGCCACGACGCGCCCGCGGATGGAGTGCTGCGGGCCGTCGGGGTTTGATCGCGCCCACGCGGCGGCAGCCGCAGATCGACACTGCCCCGCGCCCCTACGGGGCAGCCGTGATCCGCAGCCGGATCCGGCCGTCCGTGCCGTCCCCTTCCACCCGTACCGACGTCAGGTCGGCGACCGCGACGTCCGGGGCGTGGGCGGCGGCGCGGGGGCCGATGCCGATGACGCGCATGCCGGCGGCCCTGGCGGCGGTGATGCCGGCTTCGGAGTCCTCGAAGGCGATGCAGTCCTCGGGGGCGAAGCCCAGCTCCGCGGCGCCCTTGAGGAAGCCTTCGGGGTCGGGCTTGCTGGCGCCGACGGATTCGGCGGTCACGCGCACCGGCGGCATGGGCAGGCCGGCGGCCGTCATGCGGGCCTCGGACAGGGCGCGGTCCGCGGAGGTGACGAGGGCGTGCGGGAGGCCGGCGAGGGCGGCCAGGAAGGCGGGGGCGCCGGGGACGGGCACGACGCCGTCGACGTCGGCGGTCTCGGCGGCCAGCATGCGCCGGTTGTCCTCGTGGTTGAGCTCCATGGGGCGCTCCGGCAGGAGGACGGCCATGGTGGCGTAGCCCTGGCGGCCGTGGACGACCTTCATGACCGCGTCGCCGTCCAGGCCGTGCTCGGCGGCCCAGCGGCGCCAGCAGCGCTCGACGACGGCGTCGGAGTTGACGATCGTGCCGTCCATGTCCAGCAGGAGCGCGTGGGCAGTGAGCGTGGCGTCGGCGGGGGCGTGGGCCGTCATCGGGGCCTCCAGGGCCTGGCGGGGGAGGACAAGCGGCTCCACCCGCCGGTCAGGGAGTGCGGGCGGAGCCACTTTGTTTCTCAAAGATACAAAACGGGCGGCCGCAGCGCCAACGGCCCTGGTCGGCCTAGCCCGGCGAGCCGCGGACGGCCATCCGGGCGACGATGGAAGCCGCGCGTGGCGCCGGCCGGGTGACGTGGGCCGGCCGAACGCACCGCACCCCCATTCGGGAGGAGCCGGCCATGGCCCAGGACACCCCGAGGCCCTCCGAGGCCGCCACACCCCCGCCCGCACCGGCGGCGACGGCGGGCGCGCCCGGCGAGGGACGGTCGCAGAGCACCGTGCGCGTGGCCATCGGCGCACTGCTGCTGGGCATGCTGCTGGCGGCGCTCGACCAGACGATCGTCTCCACCGCCCTGCCGACGATCGTCAGCGATCTCGGTGGGCTGGAGCACCTGTCCTGGGTGGTCACCGCGTACCTGCTCGCCTCGACCGCGGCGACGCCCCTGTGGGGCAAGCTGGGCGACCAGTACGGGCGCAAGAAGCTCTTCCAGACCGCCATCGTGATCTTCCTGGCCGGCTCGGCCCTGTGCGGCATCGCCCAGAACATGCCCCAGCTCATCGCCTTCCGCGCGGTGCAGGGCCTGGGCGGCGGCGGCCTGATCGTGCTGTCGATGGCGATCGTCGGCGACATCGTCCCGCCCCGGGACCGCGGCCGCTACCAGGGCCTGTTCGGCGCGGTCTTCGGCGGCACGAGCGTGCTCGGCCCGCTGCTGGGCGGCCTGTTCGTCGACCACCTCAGCTGGCGCTGGGTGTTCTACATCAACCTCCCCGTCGGCGTCGTCGCGCTCGCCGTCATCGCCGCCGTCCTGCACATCCCCGCCGCCCGCCGCCCGCACCGCATCGACTACCTGGGCACCTGCCTGATCGCCGCGGTGGCGACCTGCCTGGTGCTGATGACCTCCCTGGGCGGTACGACCTACCCCTGGGCGTCCTGGCAGATCATCGGGCTGGGCGTGCTGGGCGTGGCGCTGCTGGTGCCGTTCGTGCGCGTCGAACGGCGCGCGGCCGAACCCGTCCTGCCGCTCGGGCTGTTCCGCCTGCGCACGTTCACGCTGTGCTCGGTCATCGGCTTCGTCATCGGCTTCGCGATGTTCGGCTCGATGACGTACCTGCCGACGTTCCTGCAGGTCGTCCAGGGCGTCTCGCCCACCATGTCGGGCGTGCACATGCTGCCGATGGTGGCCGGCATGCTCATCGCCTCCACCGGCTCCGGCCAGATCGTCAGCCGCACCGGCCGGTACAAGGTCTTCCCGATCGCCGGCACCGCCGTCACGGTCGTCGGCCTGCTCCTGCTGCACCAGCTCGACCCGGCCACGAGCACCACCACCACGAGCCTGTACTTCTTCGTCTTCGGCTTCGGGCTGGGCCTGGTCATGCAGGTCCTCGTGCTGATCGTGCAGAACTCCGTCGGGTACGAGAACCTCGGCGTCGCCACCTCCGGCGCGACGTTCTTCCGCTCCATCGGCGCCTCGTTCGGCGTGTCCGTCTTCGGCACGATCTTCGCCAACAAGCTCGGCCCGCGCATCGCCGCCGCCCTCACCGGCGTCCCCCTGCCGCCCGGCCTGGGACCGGCCACCCTGCAGGCCGACCCGCACGCCCTGCAGCGGCTGCCCGCCGCGCGCCGCGGCGCCGTCCTCGCCGCCTACTCCCAGTCGATCACCGACGTCTTCCTCTATGCGGTGCCCCCCGCGCTCCTCGCCTTCGCCCTCGCCTGGCTGCTGCGCGAGGAACCCCTGCGCGCCAGCGTCACCGCCCCCGACGCCAGCGAGGTCGTCTCCAGCAACCCCGTCGAACGCTCCTCGCACGACGAGGTCGCCCGCGCCCTGTCCCTGCTGGGCAGCCGCGAGGGCCGGCGCCGGATCTACGAGAAGATCACCGACCGTGCCGGGCTCGACCTGCGCCCCGCCGCCAGCTGGATGCTGCTGCGCATCCACCGCGACGGCCACGCCGAACCCCCGATCCTCGCCGAACGCGCGGACATCCCCGTCCGCGTCATCACCGAGGCCGGCCGCGAACTGGAGACGCGCGGGCTGGTCGCGCGCGAGGGGCCGGTGCTGCTCTTCACCGAGGCCGGCAAGCTGGAGGCCCAACTGCTCTTCCGGGCCCGGGAGGAGATGCTCGCCGAGCTGCTCGGCGACTGGTGGACGGCCAAGGACCGGCCCCACGACCTCCAGGCGCTCGTCCACGAGCTCAGCGCCGAACTGTGCGGCTCGGACGCCGAACAGCCGCGCGACGGCGAGGCGCGCGGGGCGAAGAGCGACCACCGCCGCTGAAGCGGGCTACCGCGACAGCTCCTTGCCGAGCCACACCTCCGTGTACGGGCCCTCGCAGTACGGCGCGATCGCCGCGTAGCCGTGCCGGGCGTACAGCGCCCGCGCCTCGGTCAGGTCCAGCCGCGTCTCCAGCACCATCCGCCCCGCACCCCACGCCCGTGCCGCGGCCTCCGCGGCCGCCAGCAGCGCCGGCGCCCCACCGCGCCCCCGGTGCCCGGGCCGTACGAACATCCGCGTCAACTCGGCCGTACGCGCGTCGAGCCGCCGCACCCCCACGCACCCGCCCGGCTCCCCTCCGCCGTCCCGGCCCACCAGCAGCACGCCCCGGGGCGGGGTGATGTCGTCGTCGGTCGTTTCGGCCAGGTAGCCCGCGATCTCCTGCGGGGTGCACGGCCGCCCGTCCTCCCGCAGGTGCCAGCGATCGGCCACGTCGGTCAGGTACTCCCGCAGCAGCGCGGCCGCCTCCGGGGAGTCGGCGGGCTGCGGGGCGATGGCCCACACGGGGGTGGTTGCGCTCGTCATGCGGCGGATCGTCGCACGGCGGCCTGCGGGGGGCAGCTGCTTTTCCGGCGCCCGGCTGTCCCGTGCCCAGGCCGCCCCGTGCCCGGGCCGGCCGGACAGCAGTGGGCCCCCGCTGTGCAGGGGCCCACCGGCATCGACGAGTGCTCAGGCGTCGCTGCTCTTCGGGCCCGCCTGCTGGACGACCTCGAAGCTCCACAGGGTCGAGCCGCTCGCCGCCGGGCGCTGCTGGGGCGCGCCCTCGCCGCCGCCCTGGTGGGCGGACTTCATCGGGCCCTCCATCCACGCCCGGAAGTCCTCCTCGCTGCGCCAGCGCGTGTAGACGAGGTACTGGTCGGTGCCCTCGACCGGGCGCAGGAGTTCGAACCACTCGAAGCCGTCGGAGTGCTCCACGGCACCCGCGCGGGAGGCGAAGCGCTGTTCGAGGACCTCGCGCTGTTCGGCCGGGACGGTCAGGACGTTGATCTTCACGATGCTCATGGGGCCATCCTGCCGCAGGCCGTCTCAGCCGCGGCGGCCGCCGCCCAGATCGGCGAGGACGTCCTCCACCTGCGGCATGGTCAGGGGCGGGGCCGGCAGGGGGGTGGCGGGGGCCGTGCGCAGGGAGTCCAGGAGAAGGGCCAGGTGGCGGCGCCAGGAGCCGGGGGAGACGGCGTCGGCGGAGGGGACGCAGCTGCCGAGGGCGGCGAGGAGGAGCAGCAGGTCCTCGGCGACGACGTCCGGCCGCATCGTGCCCTGCTCCTGGGCCCTGCGGACCAGCTCGCTGACCGTCTCGTGGTTGTGCCGGCGCAGTGCGGCGAGGCTCTCGCCGGCCTCGATGGTCGTCGTCATCAGTTCGATCGCGCCGCGGTCGGCGGCCAGGCCCTGGAAGATGCGCTCCATGTAGGAGGTGAGGGCGGCCATGGCGTCCTCGCCGCGGCGGACCTGCTCGCCCAGGGCCATGACCTGGGCGAGGGACTCGTGGAAGACCGCCTCGATGAGGGCCTCGCGGGTGGGGAAGCGCCGGTAGAGCGTGGCGTTGCCGACGCCGGCGCGGCGGGCGATCTCGTCCAGGGGGGCCTCCAGGCCCTGCTCGGCGAACAGTTCCCGGGCCGCGGCGAGCAGCAGCTCCCGGTTGCGCCGGGCGTCGGCCCGCAGCGGCGGGGCGCCTGCTCGCGTCGCGTCGTCCCCGGGTCCCGTCGTACGTCCGCTGGTGCTCATGACCGCACCCTAACGGCCCCGGGAGCGTTGGAATCAGGCGACCTGTGGGAGTTTTCGGAGGAGCGGCGGAGCAGTGGCGGATGCGGATCGGAGGGCGGTCTCCCGGGTCGGTGCGGTCCTGGGGGCGCTGTGCCTGGTGGCCGGGCTGCCGGCCGTGCACCGGGCCGTGGCCGTCTTCTTCCACGGGGCGGGGGCCCTGCACGGCGGAGGCCGCTCGACCGGCACCCCGTTCGCGGGGCTGGTCCTCGGACCCCTGGACGGGACGCTCGGCACGCTGCTGCCGGCCGTCGCCGTCGCGCTGGTCGCGGTGCGGGCCGCGCCCGGCCCGGTGGGCCCGCGCTTCCGGCCGGCGCTCGCCCCGCTCGCCGTCGCCCTGACCGTCGCCTCGCTGCCCGTGCACGGCAGCTTCGCGTCCGGGGCGAGCGGCATCGTCGCGGTGCTGCTGGTCCTGCTGGGCTGCTGCCCGCCCCGCGGGCGGGCCCCGGGCGTGCTCACGGGGCTCGCCGCCGCGCTGCAGCCGGCGGCGCTGCTGTTCGCGCCCCTGCTGTGGCTGACCGGGCGCCGCCGCGCCGCCGTCGGCACCGGTGTCGTCTTCGCCGTCTGCACGGCGCTGGCCTGGGCGGCCCTGCCGGACGACTCGTGGACGTACTGGGTGCACCACATCGCCGGCGCGGGCCCGGGCGGGGCGGCCGGCCGGTCGCTGCACGGGCTGCTGCTGCGCGCCGGCCTGCGCGGGCCGGTGGAGCTGGCCCTGTACGGGGTGGTGGGCGCCGTCGTGGTCGTGGTGGGGCTGCGCCGGGCCGCCCGCTACGCCGCGGACGGGCAGGCGCTGCTGGCCACCGCCGTCACCGGCTGTGCGGCGCTCGCCGTCTCGCCGGCCGCCTGGCCGCACCAGCAGCTGTGGCTCCTGCTGGCCGCGGCGGGCCGCGTCGGCCGCAGGCGCGCCGACCGGCCGGCGTGGCCGGTGCTGGTGGTGCTCGTGACGCTGCTGCCCAGCGTCGTCCTCGTCCCGCCGAATCCCGTCCTCGGGCCCCTCGGCCGGCACGCGCTGCTGCTCGCGGCGCTGGTCACGGCCTGCGTGGTGCCGTTCCTGGCGCGCTCCTGCGCCGCGTGGGACGCCCCCGACCCCACCCCCGTCGCCGGGCCGCAGCGCGGCCGCTTCGGGTGGGTGCCGTTGCTGCGCTCCTTCAAGCGGGCCCTCAACCGCCCGAACCTGCTGCTGGAGCTGATGCTGATACGGGTCGGCTACTGGGCCTACTCCTACATCCGCGCCCAGGCCCCCGACTCGCGCGGCACGGCGGAGTACCACGGGCGGCAGATCCTGCGCGTCGAGGAGGTGCTGCACCTGGACGTCGAGCACGCCTTCAACCACTTCGTGGCCGGTCGCGGCGGCCTCGCGGACGCCATGGACTACTACTACGGCACCTTCCACTTCCTGGTGCCGATGTGCGTGCTGGGCTACCTGTACTGGCGCCGCCCGGCGACCTACCGCTGGGCGCGTACGGCGCTGGCCCTCGCGACCCTGATGGCGCTCGCCGGCTTCTGGCTCTACCCGCTGGCCCCGCCGCGGCTGATGCCGGGCCTCGGCTTCGTCGACACCGCCAACGGCCCGCAGGACCTGTCCCACCCCGACTTCGGGGCGCTGACCGACCTGTCCAACCAGTACGCGGCGATGCCGTCGCTGCACATCGGCTGGTCGCTGTGGTGCGGCGTGGTGATCGCGGTCGTGATGCGCAGGCGGTGGCTGCGCTGGACCGGCATGGTCTACCCGTTGCTGACCTCGTCGGTGATCGTCGGCACCGCCAACCACTACCTGCTGGACGCGGTGGGCGGTGCGCTCGTGGTGGCCTGCGGGTTCGCCCTCCAGTACGTGCTGACGGGCCCGGGGCGCCCAGCGCTCGCGGCGATCCCCGGGGCGCGCAGCGCGGCGTCCGCGACGGTGCGCGGGCCGGAGGCGGTGGGGCCCCCGGCCCGGCTGCTCAGCCGACCGTGATCTGCGACGACGGATCCGTGACGTCCGTGACGTCGTACTTCGCGTTGAAGACCGCCGACGTGGCGGTCGTCGGGCAGCCGAAGCCGCCCTCGATCTTCACCGGCACCGCGGCGTCGGTGACGGTGATCTGCGAGGGCGCGCCGTTGGTGTACGTCGCCGGGATCAGGGCGGGGGCGTCGGGGGAGGCCGTCACCGTGCAGTTGGCCAGGCCGCTGCTCTTGAGGACCATGCCGCCGGCGGGCGCGGTGAGCGAGGCCGTGTCGGGGGAGCCGTGCTGCATGGCGATGTCCCAGGTGCCGGTCGTGGTGATGGTGATGTCCACGCCGGGCAGGCTGGAGCTGCAGTCGGAGAAGGCGGGTGCGTTGGCCTTGCTGACGACCGGGCCGGCCGCATTGGTGTTGGCGGGGGCCGCGGGCACGTGGTTGTTGTCGTTGCCGGCGGTGGGCGTGGAGGCGGACGTCGTGCAGGTCACGGTGAGCGAGCCGGCTCTGAGGGTGACCTCGCCGTTGAGGGTGGCGGCGAACGCATGGCCGGCGGGCAGGACGGTGGTGGGACCGGCCTCGTCGGCGGCCGTGGCGCCTGCCGGGCCGCTGCCGGCCAGGGTCAGCGCGGCCGCCGCGGCGAGCGCGGCACCGGCGGTCACGAGGGCGTGCGTACGTAACGGCATCAGGACTCCTTGGGGGAGGGGGAACGTTCCTGTGCGCTTCGTGCAACGGCCGGCACCGGCTGCCAGGCGAAGATCATGGCGCCGCCGATGTTGCCGAGGATCGTGCCGATGAGGAACCCGCCGAGGTTCGACATCACCAGGGTCGCGGTGGCGACCAGGACGGTGAGGATCCCGGCCAGGGCCCGGTACTGCGGGGCGAACCAGGCGGAGAGGCCCATCACGATCATGACCAGGCCCATGAGCACCCCGGGAACGCCCGCGATGCCCTGCTCCAGCATGACCTTCAGCGGGGCCAGTGGAATGACGCAGATCTCGGCGCCCGCGACGACGGCGGCCAGGCCGCCCCAGAACGGACGGCCCTTGCGCCAGACGCGCCAGCGCCGCCGGACGTCAGAAGCACTCATGCTTGCCGAGCTTGACGTCCATGCTCAGACCGGCGAGCTTGAACTTGCCCGCGGTGGTCGCCCAGGCGACCTGCTGCACATTGTCGATCTTGATGGACTTCGCCTGCTGCCCGAAGGCGTCCTGCAGGCCCTGGGCCGAGGCGGGACCCTTGTTGAGGGTCGAGGCGTCGCGGCCGATCTCGATGTCCTCGAAGGTGGCGTTGCCGCCCATGTGGGTGGCGTCGAGGAAGAGGTTCTCCGCCTCCACCGGGCTGTCGCCCTTGCCGGCGGTGAGGCTGAGGGAGATGTCGCCGATCAGCGGCAGAGTGGTGACGACCGACTGGCACAGGTCGTGGATCGTGGCCTTCTTGATGGCGGTCACGGCGACCGGCAGCAGCTTGCCGCGCGCGTTCTTGTCGATGCCGCCGTACTGGGCGAAGCCGAGGCCCTCGATGCTGGACGCGCCGACCTTGAACTCCTGGCCCGAGACGGCGAACGACGCGGCCAGCGCCCCCTGCGAGAGCGCGACGGCCAGCGCGGCGGTGGCGGCGAAGCCCGGCACGGCCAGCACGGCGAACCTGCGCCACCTGACCCGGCCCGTCACCTGACTTCCCTGAGCGTCCTTCATGCGGATGTCCCCTCGACGAGTGAGGCGAATGGTGCATGGGGGAGCGGGCGCTGCGGTGCGCGACCTGGCGCGCAGGCGCCGTCCCGGAAGGTGTACCCGAGGGTAAGTGCGGCGCATGTAGCTGACAAGGGTTCGGGTATGGACCAATGCGGCGGGGGGAAAAGGAAGTTGGCGGATCAGGCAGCGCCCCGTAGGGGCGCGGGGAACTGCGCGATCAGCCACGACGCGCCCGCGGACGAAGTGCTGTGCGTCGGCTGCAGGCCGTCGGTGGCTGATCGCGCAGTTCCCCGCGCCCCTTACGGGCCGCTAGGCAACGCCGTAGTGGACGCGCAGTTCCTTGATGCCGTTCAGCCAGGGGGATCTCAGGCGGCGCGGGGGCGCGGCCAGGCGGATGCCGGGCAGGGTGTCGGCGATGGCGTCGAAGATCAGGCCGATCTCCAGTACCGCCAGTGAGCGCCCCAGGCAGAAGTGCGGGCCCCCGCCGCCGAAGCCGAGGTGGGGGTTGGGGTCGCGGGTGATGTCGAAGGCGCCCGGCGCCGTGAAGACCTCCGGGTCGTGGTTGGCGGAGGCGTAGAACAGGCCGACGCGCTGGCCGGGCGCGATCCGTACGCCGCCCAGCTCCGTCTCGCAGGTCGCCGTGCGCTGGAAGGAGACCACCGGCGTCGCCCAGCGCACGATCTCCTCGGCGGCGGTGACCGGGCGCTCGCTGCGGTAGAGCTCCCACTGCTCGGGGTGGGTCAGGAAGGCGTGCATGCCGTGGCTGATGGCGTTGCGGGTGGTCTCGTTGCCCGCGACGGCCAGCATCAGCACGAAGAAGCCGAACTCGTCGGAGGCGAGGTTGCCCTCGTCCTCGGCGGCCACCAGGGCGCTGACGATGTCCCGGCGCGGGCAGCGGGTGCGGTCGGCGGCCAGTGCCATGGCGTACGCGATGAGTTCGGCCGCCGAGCGGGTGCCGCTCTCCTCGCCCGCCATGAGCTCGGGGTCGTCGTAGGAGATCATGCGGTTGGTCCACTCGAAGATCCGGGACCGGTCGTCCTGGGGGATGCCGATGAGCTCGGCGATGGCCTGCAGGGGCAGTTCGCAGGCGATGTCGGTGACGAAGTCGCCGCTGCCGCGCTCGCCGGCGGCGGCCACGATGGCCCGGGCCCGCTCGCGCAGGGCGCCCTCCAGTCCGCGGATCGCCCGCGGGGTGAAGCCGCGCTGGACGATGCGGCGGACGCGGGTGTGTTCGGGCGGGTCCATGTTGAGCATCATCAGCTTCTGGGCGTCGATGCGCTCGGGCCGGATGCGCGGGTTGAAGCGGATGATGGCGGTGTTGCGGGCGGAGGAGAAGACCTCCGGGCGGGTGGAGGCCTCCTTGACGTCGGCGTGCCGGGTCACCGCCCAGTACCCCGCGTCGCCGAAGCCCGAGGTGTTCGGCGGCTGGGCGATCCAGGCGACGGGCGCCGTACGCCGCAGCAGGGCGAACTCCGGCAGGGGCACCCGCTGCCGGTACAGCTCGGGATCGGTGAGGTCGAAGCCGTCGGGCAGCGCGGGACAGGAGGACATGGCCACCACCGCCAATGAACCGCCAATGACTGACGGAGCCGTCCGGAGATGCCTGACGCACCGTCAGAAGCCTGTCGTCCGACGGTAGTGAGACCGGCCCGCGACGGCAAGGGCGATGGCGCGTTCCCTTGCCGGAGCGGCCTGCGCACCCCTTGTGCCGGGCGATGGGGCTCGTAAGACTGCCAGGCGGAACCAGGGCCCGTCCGGCGGATCACGTAGCGCCCCGCAAGGGGCGCGGGGCAGTGTCGATCTGCGGCTGCCGCCGCGTGGGCGCGATCGGCCACCGACGGCCTGCGGCCGGAGCACAGCACTTCATCCGCGGGCGCGTCGTGGCTTGTCGCGCCCGCGCGGCGGAGCCGCAGATCTGACAGGGCCCCGCGCCCCTTTCGGGGCGCCGGGGCGCCGGGACGCCCCGCGACGCTTAAGGAGCGAACGAGCCAATGGCCGCCGAACCCGTCATCGTCGAAGCCGTACGCACCCCGATCGGCAAGCGCGGAGGCACGCTCGCCAACCTCCACCCCGCCTACCTGCTGGGCGAGACCTACCGCGAGGTGCTCGCCCGCACCGGCATCCAGCCCGACTGCGTCGAGCAGATCGTCGGCGGCACCGTCACCCACGCCGGGGAACAGGCCATGAACCCCGCCCGCACCGCCTGGCTCGCCATGGGCCTGCCCTACGAGACCGCCGCCACCACCGTCGACGCCCAGTGCGCCTCCTCCCAGCAGGCCAACCACCTCGTCGCCAACATGATCGCGACCGGGGTCATCGACGTCGGCATCGCCTGCGGCGTGGAGGCCATGTCCCGCGTGCCGCTCGGCAGCGGCTCCAAGAACGGACCGGGCAAGCCCTTCCCCGACGAGTGGAACGTCGACCTGCCCAACCAGTTCGAGGCCGCCGAACGCATCGCCCGCCGGCGCGGCCTGACCCGCGAACGCGTCGACGCCCTCGGCCTGCTCTCCCAGCAGCGGGCCGCCCGCGCCTGGGCCGAGGAGCGCTTCAAGCGCGAGACCTTCGCCGTCCAGGTGCCCACCACCGAGGAGGAACAGCTCGCCGGAGGCGGCATGTGGCGCTCGGTCGACCGCGACGAGGGATTACGCGACACCACCCCGGAGGCCCTCGCCGGCCTCAAGCCCGTCATGCCCACCGCCGTGCACACCGCAGGCAACTCCTCGCAGATATCCGACGGCGCCGCCGCCCTGATGTGGGCCTCCAAGCGCATGGCCCGCGCCCTGCGGCTGCGCCCCCGCGCCCGCATCGTCGCCCAGGCCCTCGTCGGCGCCGACCCGCACTTCCACCTCGACGGCCCCGTCGACGCCACCCGGGCCGTGCTCGGCAGGGCCGGGATGTCGCTGCGCGACATCGACCTCGTCGAGATCAACGAGGCCTTCGCCTCCGTGGTGCTCTCCTGGGCCCAGGTCTTCGACCAGGACCTGGAGAAGGTCAACGTCAACGGCGGCGCCATCGCCCTCGGCCACCCCGTCGGCGCCACCGGCGCCCGCCTGATCACCACCGCCCTGCACGAACTCGAACGCCGCGACGGCGAATTCGCCCTCGTCACCATGTGCGCGGGCGGGGCCCAGGCCGCGGCGACGATCATTCAGCGGCTGTGACGGGAACCCGGGACGGGGCCTTTCGCGAACGCCACCGGCGCATCGAACGCCGCCCGCCGCGTCGCCCGGCGCAGCGCCCGCAGCACCGCCGGCCCCACCGTGAGCGTGGCCACCACCGTCACCACGGCCCGCGGCAGGTCCCAGCCCAGGGAGGTCGACAGGCAGTAGGCGGCGAAACGGGCCAGGTTGTCCGGCAGCGGATCACCCGGCACGAAGGAGATCCCCGAGGCCAGCGAGCCGATGTACGGCCAGCCCTGGAGGTTCATCACCGTGCCGTAGGCCACCGACGCCACCGCGCCGTACGCCGCCAGCAGCACCGTCTCCCGGCGGCCGCGCCACCGCTCCGCCCCCGGCAGCAGCCCCGCGCCCATGGCCACCCAGCCCATGGCCAGCATCTGGAACGGCAACCACGGCCCCACCCCGCCGGTCAGCAGGGCCGAGGCGAACATCGACACCGAACCCAGCACGAACCCGAAGCCCGGCCCCAGGACCCGGCCCGAGAGCACCATCAGGAAGAACATCGGCTCGATGCCCGCCGTGCCCGCGCCCAGCGGGCGCAGCGCGGCACCCGCCGCCGCCAGCACCCCCAGCATCGCCACCGCCTTCGCCTGCAGCCCGGTGTCGGCGACCGTCGCCACCACCACGGCCAGCAGCAGCGGCAGCAGACCGGCGAACAGCCAGGGCGCATCGCCGGAATGGGCCAGCCCCGAGCCGGGCGCGGCGAGCAGCGGCCAGCCGAAGGCGGCCACACCGATGACGGTGACGAGGACCAGAGCGGCGACCGACCGGGGGCCGAGCCGGACGGGACGGGTCACGACGCCTCCTTCCGCAGGGCCTTCTCCACCTGCGTCACCGTCAGCCACGGCTGGGGCGCCAGGATCTTCGCGACCTGCGGGGCGAACGCCGGCGACGAGACCACGACCTGCGCCGTCGGCCCGTCGGCCACCACCTCGCCCTCCGCCAGGACCACCACCCGGTGCGCCACCTCGGCGGCCAGCTCCACGTCGTGCGTGGCCAGCACGATGGCGTGGCCGGCCGCGGCCAGAGAACGCAGGTGGTCGACCAGACGGGCCTTGGCCGCGTAGTCCAGGCCGCGCGTCGGCTCGTCCAGGAGCAGCAGCGGCGGCCCGGCCGTGAGCACCACCGCCAGCACCAGCGCCAGCCGCTGCCCCTCGGACAGGTCGCGCGGATGCGCGTCGTCGGCCACCTCCGGCAGCAGCTCCGAGACCAGGGCCCGGCACGTGCCCGGCTCCGCCCCCGCGTCCTGGTCGGCGGCCGCGCACTCCGCGGCCACCGTGTCCGCGTACAACAGGTCGCGCGGGTCCTGCGGTACGAGACCGACGTGCCGCAACACCTCGCGCGCGGCCACGCGGCGCGGGTCCGCGCCCCCGACCCGCACCGTGCCGCGCTGCGGCTCGTGCAGGCCGGCCAGCGTGCGCAGGAGCGTGGACTTGCCGGCGCCGTTGCGGCCCATCAGCGCCACCGTCTCCCCGGCGCCCACCGACAGCGCCACCTGCCGCAGGGCCGGCACGCGGCCCCGGCGCACGGCCACGTCCGTCAGCTGCGCGGCCGGCGCCGCCGCCTCGGCCGGCCGGCCCTTCCTCCGCCATGGGCGGCGGGGGCGGGGCAGGGGCCGCGGGGCGTCCTGCGCGGTCACGGCCGGGGCGTACGGGGCCAGGCGCTCGCGCAGACCGCCCGCCCGGCGGCGGGCGTCGCGCACCGTCAACGGCACCGGCGACCAGCCCGCGAGCCGGCCCAGCGCGACCACCGGGGGCCGGACGGGCGAGACCGCCATGACCTCCGCCGGAGTACCGGCCACCGCGGGCCGCCCCGGACCGGGCAGCAGGATCACGCGGTCCGCGTACTGCACGACCCGCTCCAGCCGGTGCTCGGCCAGCAGCACGGTGGTGCCCAGGTCGTGGACGAGGCGCTGCAGGACGGCCAGCACCTCCTCGGCCGCGGCCGGGTCCAGGGCGGACGTCGGCTCGTCCAGCACCAGCACCTCGGGGTGCGTGGTCAGGACCGAGCCGATCGCCACGCGCTGCTGCTGCCCGCCGGAGAGCTCGGCGATCGGCCGGTCCCGCAGGGCCGCCAGCCCCAGCAGGTCGAGGGTCTCCTCGACCCGTCGGCGCATGGTGGCCGGCGGGACGCCGAGGGACTCCATGCCGTACGCGAGCTCGTCCTCGACGGTGTCGGTCACGAAGTGCGCCAGCGGATCCTGGCCCACGGTGCCGACGACGTCGGCGAGATCGCGCGGACGGTGCGTACGGGTGTCGCGGCCCGCGACGGTCACCCTGCCGTGCAGGGTGCCGCCGCTGAAGTGCGGGACGAGACCGCTGACCGTGCCGAGGAGGGTCGACTTGCCGACGCCGGACGGGCCGACGAGCAGGCACAACTCCCCTTCGGGGACGGTGAGGTCGACACCGGCGAGGACGGGGCGGCTCGCGCCGGCGTAGGAGACCGAGACGTTCTCGAACCGGATCACGTATGCGGCTCCTTGTCGCGACGCGCGGACGGGCTTTCAGCCCGTCCGGCGTTTGAGGACACCGCGCGGAGCGCGGTCCTGGGGGGTGCGAGGGGGCGCAGCCCCTCTCGGGAACGGTGGAAGGGCGGGACTGGGGTCACCCACGCCGGCAGCAGCCCCACCAGCACGCCCGCCGCCGGCCACAGCGGCAGCGTCGGCGCCGTCAGGGGGAACGCCGGCGGGTGCAGGGCCGTCGCCGGTTCGCGCGCCGCCGCCCAGATCGTCAGCGCCGCCACTGCCGCACCCGACCCCGCGACGAGCCAGGCCCGCGCCCCCCATCGGTCCGGCCGGTAGCGGGTGCGCAGCGTCCGGCGTCCGCCGAGCCACAGGCCCGCGAGGGCCAGCAGGACGCCCGTCGCCAGCACGGGCGCCCCGTACGCCGCTCCCGCGTCGGCCAGCAGGCCGTACGTTCCGGCGCAGACGGCGAGCAGGCCGCCGAGGGTGAGGGCGGTGGTGGTGTGCCGTACCGCGCGCGGCACGTGCGCCGTGCGGCCGTAGCCGCGGGCGTCCATCGCCGCGGCCAGGGCCACGGACCTCTCCAGCGCGCCCTCCAGTACGGGCAGGCCGACCTGCAGCAGGGCCTTCAGGCCGCGGTCGGGCCGGCCGCGCAGCCGCCGGGCCGCGCGCAGCCGGCGGACGTCGGCGACGAGATGGGGGGCGAAGGTCATGGCGACGACCACGGCCATGCCCGCCTCGTACAGCGCGCCCGGCAGGGACTTGAGCAGCCGGGCCGGGCTGGCGAGGGCGTTGGCGGCGCCCACGCAGACCAGGAGGGTGGCGAGTTTCAGCCCGTCGTACAGCGCGAAGAGCAGGGCCTCGGCGGTCACCCGGCCGCCCAGGCGCACCCCGCGCGCCCAGTGCGGCAGGGGCACCTCGGGCAGGGTGAGGACGGTGTGCGTGCCCGGGATGGGTGAGCCGAGCACGACGGCGAAGACGAGCCGGATGGCGACGACGGCGAGCCCGATCCGCAGGAACGCCCCGTAGGAGCGGGCCCAGGGGGCGTCGGTGCGCCGCACCGCGACGACGTAGCCGGCGACGGCGGCGAGCAGGCCGAGCAGCAGCGGGTTCGTCGTGCGCGAGGCCGCGGTGGCCAGGCCCAGTGCCCATACCCACCACGCGCCCGGGTGCAGTGCGCACGCGCGGTCGTTCACGCGCGTCATCCGTTGCGACGCCGCCGTGCCTGCCAGGCCGCGGCGCCGCCGAGGACGACGACGGCGGCGATGCCCGCGATCAGGCCGGCGGAGGGGCCGCCGTCGTCGTCCCGCTGCTGTTCGGCGGCGGGCGTCGCGGTGGCCTTCGGCGCGTCGGCGACCTTCTCGCCGCAGCCGGTCTTCGGGTAGCCGGCGATGGCGCACAGCAGGGCGTTGGAGTCGTAACGCAGCGGCGGTGCGACCGCCGCCAGCGCGTCGGCGGCGCTGGCGTCCTGCTTCACCTGGGCGCAGGCGCTGCGGGCCGCCGGGGGCTCGGCGGCGTTCGCCGCGTCGGCGGCCGTGCCGAAGTCGAGGACGACGGCGATGCGCTTGCTGTCCTCGCGCGCCGGCGTGGCGTCGCACACCGGCCCGAAGGCGGGCGCGGTGCGCGGCTTGGCGGCGTCGGAGGAGTCCTTGCTGACGGCGAAGCGGAAGCCGACGACGCTGCCGTCCGCGGGCCGGGCGGTGGCCGGCCCCTGCGTGGCGTACGTCCACCGGTCGCCGCCCGCCTGCCAGAAGGACCAGTAGCGGTAGCCGTCCGCGTGCGCGGGCGCCGCGCCGAGCAGGGCGAGCACGCCGGCGAGCAGCGCCGCGCACAGGGCTCCGGTGCTGCGGCCGGTCACGGCTGGTTCTTCTTCCGGCGGCCGCTGATGAGGAAGCCGACGCCGGTGCTGGCGAGGAAGAAGACGGCGACGATCCACCAGACGCCCGCGCCCTTGCCGGAGTCCTTCTTCTTCTCGTCCTTCTTCTCCGGCGTGGCCGACCCGGTGGGCTGCTGCTTGGGGCCGGTCTCGTTCAGGGCGGCGACCAGGTCGGTGCCGCCGAAGGCGCGCGGGTCGGCGCCGGCGGCGTGCGCGGCGAGGACGAGCTTGGCGAGGCGGCCGGGGTTGCCCTTGGCCCACTCGGCGGCCTTGGCGTCGGCGGACTGCAGCCACGTCAGGGGCTTGCCGGCCGCCGCGCGGTGGCCGCCGGCGGCCAGGGCGAGGGCGGCGTCGGCGGTGGTGCCCAGGTCCGGGCCCTCGGGGGCGCCGGGCATGGCGGACTTCAGGTAGCCGCCGTTGGCGTCCGTCTTCTTCGCCAGGTACGCGGCGACGGCCTCGGCGGCGGCCGGCGCGTCCTGGGGCTTGGCGGAGGCATCGCCGTCGGCGCACTCCAGCGGCTTGAGGGGCTTGTCGGCCGGCTTGGCGTCCTTGGTGTCCTTGGCGGGGGAGCCCGCGAGGTAGCCCTTGCCGAGCATGCCGAGGGCGGCCGCGGCGGAGGCGAGGTCGTTGGGCGCGAAGGTGCCGCGCTCGTCCTCGTTCTTGTCGCAGCCGGCCTGCAGGGCGAGGAGCGCGTCGTAGGGGCTCCTGCCGCTCTTGGCCGTCGCCTTGGCGACATCCTTGCCGGTGGCGGCGAGCGCGCCGATGGCGCTGGAGGTGGAGTTGGCGTCGGTGGGGTTGCCGGGGGCCATGCCCCAGCCGCCGTCCTCGTTCTGGTGGGCGGTGAGCCAGGTCATGGCCTTGGCCACGGCCTGCTCGTTGCCGCCGGTGGCCGCGAGGGCCTGGACGGCGGTGGCGGTGGCGTCGGTGAACTCGCCGGCCTTGGCGTCGCACGCCCGGCCGGTGTCGGCGCGGTACGCGGCGAAGCCGCCGTCGGCGCACTGCTGGCCGGCGAGCCACCGCACGGCCTGCGGGGCCGGGGTCACGCCGGTGGCCTGCTGGGCGAGGAGGGCGAGCGACTGCCGGAAGACGCCGTCGTACTGGGGGTCGCCGGTGCCGAAGAGGCCGGGGGCCACCGGGGCGGGCGCCGCCGGGGCGGGGGAGCCGCCGTCGGCCAGGGCCGCGGGGGCCGCCAGCGCGCTCAGGACGGCGGCGGTGGCCAGGGTCGCGGCGGCGCGGCGCACGCGGGCGGCGGGGGAGGGGGCCATGGTGGTGCCTCTCGGTCTGTTCAGTCGGCCGGGTGGCGGCGCTTCCGGTAGGGGACGACCACTCTATCCGGCCCCTTACCGGGCACTGATATCGACATATTCGCCCCCCTTTGCCGCCCCGGTTGCCGCCCCGGCCCTCCGGCGCCTCCATTGCCCCGTCCCCCGGCAGCTGCTATCAGCACAGAGACGCACAGCTGATGACCCGTCAGGAATATGGACGCAAAGCTCCGGGAGGCGAGCGCGATGGCCGACATCGTCGAGCACGGACAGCTCTTCATCGGCGGCACTCTCACCGACCCGGCCCCCGCCCCGCGCGGCCGGGAGGCGGCCGTCATCGAGGTCCGCTCGCCGCACACCGAGGCCGTCATCGGCCGCGTCCCCCACGCCTCGCACGCCGACGTGGACCGGGCGGTCGACGCGGCCCGGCGGGCCTTCGACTCCGGCGTGTGGTCCACCCTGCCGCTCGCCGAGCGCATCGAGGTCGTCACCCGCATCAAGGACGGCATCGCCGCCCGGCACGAGGAGATCGCCCGGCTGATCTCCGCCCAGAACGGCTCCCCCTACTCCTGGAGCGTCCTCGCCCAGGCCCTCGGCGCCGTCATGGTCTGGGACGCGGCGATCACCACCGCCCGCGACTTCCCGTACGAGGAGCGCCGCGCCGGCGTCCTCGGGCCGCTGCTCGTGCGCCGGGAGCCGGTCGGCGTCGTGGCGGCCGTCGCGCCCTGGAACGTGCCGCAGTTCGTGGCGGCCGCCAAGCTCGCGCCCGCCCTGCTGGCCGGCTGCTCGGTGGTGCTCAAGCCCGCACCGGAGACCCCGCTGGACGCGTACGTGCTCGCCGACGTCGCCGCCGGCGCCGGCCTGCCCGAGGGGGTGCTGTCGATCCTGCCCGCCGGCCGGGAGACGGGCGAGTACCTCGTCGGCCACCCCGGCGTCGACAAGGTCTCCTTCACCGGCTCGGTCGCGGCCGGCAAGCGGGTCATGGAGGTCGCCGCCCGCCACCTGACCCGCGTCACGCTCGAACTCGGCGGCAAGTCCGCCGCGATCGTGCTGCCCGACGCCGACCTCGACACCGCCGTCGCCGGCATCGTCCCCGCCGCCTGGATGAACAACGGCCAGGCGTGCGTCGCCCAGACCCGGGTGCTCGCCCCGCGCTCCCACTACGCCGAGGTCGCCGAGCGCCTGGCGGCCGCGGCGGACGCGCTCGTCGTCGGCGACCCGCTCGACCCCGCCACCGAGGTCGGCCCGCTGGTCGCCCGGCGCCAGCGCGACCGCTCGCTGGAGTACATCGCGCTCGGCCGCCGCGAGGGCGCCACCGTCCTGGCCGGCGGCGGCCGCCCCGGCGGGCGGAGCACCGGCTGGTACGTGGAGCCCACCCTCCTCGGCGACGTCCACAACGCCATGCGCGTGGCCCGCGAGGAGATCTTCGGCCCGGTCGTGTGCCTGCTGCCCTACGACGACGAGGAGGAGGCCGTGCGCATCGCCGACGACTCCGACTACGGGCTCTCCGGCAGCGTGTGGACCCGCGACGTCGAGCGCGGCATCGCCATCGCCCGCCGGGTGCGCACCGGCACGTACTCCGTGAACACCTTCAGCCTCGACATGACCGGGCCCTTCGGCGGCTACAAGGACTCCGGCCTCGGCCGGGAGTTCGGGCCCGAGGGGTACGCGGAGTACCTGGAGCACAAGACCATCCACCTGCCCCGCGGGCACGGCGCCGGGGACGGCCGGTGAGCGCGGGCGCGCGCTGGCGGGTGAGCGTCGACCGGAGCCTGTGCGTGGGCTCCGGGCAGTGCGCGGCGGCCGCGCCGGACGCCTTCCGGCTGGACGCGGCCCGGCAGTCGCACCCCGTGACGGAGGAGACCGCCGCCCGTGCGGAAGTGTGGGAGGCCGCCGAGAACTGCCCCGCCGAGGCCGTGACCATCCGCCTGCACGCCACGGGGGAGGTGCTCTTCCCGCCGCCCGAGTGAGGGCCTCCCGCAGGGTGTTCGACCTGGTCCGGACATATATTTACGCGTGCGTTCTGCACGGGATGTTCATGACACGCGTGACTGTCCCGGCCCCCTTCCACGGTGGAACTCTCTTCCCGTCCGCAGCAGGGCAGCAGAGGGGGGCCGATGGAGAAGCGGTACGAGGTCTACTGCCTGGCCGACCGCGAGTTCTACGACGTCCCCGACGCGAGCGGCACACCGGCCGCCCGCACGGCCCCGTACGAGACCGCCCGCCGGCCCGTGCCCGCCGGCTGGCGCAGCGCCCGCAGCGGCGACTGGCTCCACCTCACGCCCGCCGACACCTCCGGGCAGCCCCCGCAGGGCTGGAAGATCCACGTCTCGGCGACCGCCGAGGGCGCCGAGAAGACCGCGGCCGTCGTGTGGGACTACTGCGTCCCGCGCGGCATCCCGTTCAAGTTCGTGCCCGCGCCCCACCTGCTGCACCTGCGCAACAGCAAATACGCACCGCGCGACGGCAGCGGGAAGTTCGTCACCGTCTACCCGGCCGACGAGGCGCAGCTGCACACCGTCCTCACCGAGCTGCACGAGATCCTCGGCGGCCTGCCCGGCCCGTACATCCTGACCGACCTGCGCTGGCACGAGGGACCGCTGTACGTGCGCTACGGCGCCTTCGCCCGCCGCTACTGCACCGACGCGCACGGCGCCCTCGTGCCCGCCGTCGAGGACCCCACCGGCACCCTCGTGCCCGACCTGCGCAACCCCGCCTTCCAGACGCCCGAGTGGGTCACCCTGCCCGCCTTCCTGGCACCCCACCTCGCCGCCCGCAACGCCACCACCGTCACCGACCTGCCCTACCGCATCGAGAAGGCCCTGCACTTCTCCAACGGCGGCGGCGTCTACCGCGGCACCGACACCCGCGACGGCAGCACGGTCGTCCTCAAGGAGGGCCGCCCGCACGCCGGGCTCGCCGCCGACGGCGCCGACGCCGTCACCCGCCTGGAACGCGAACGCGACGCGCTGCGCAGCCTCGCCGGCACCGGCGTCGCCCCCGGCCTGCGCGACTGGCTCACCATCGGCGACCACCGCTTCCTCGTCATGGACTTCGTCGAGGGCCGGCCCCTGAACTCCTTCTTCGCCGAACGCCACCCGCTGCTCGCCCCCGAGACCGACCCGGCCGCCCTCACCGCGTACACCGCGTGGGCCCTGCGCATCCACCGGGCCGTCGAGGACGCCGTCGCCCGGGTGCACGAGCGGGGCGTGGTCTTCAACGACCTGCACATGTTCAACATCCTCGTCGCCCCCGACGAACAGAGCGTCACCCTCATCGACTTCGAGGCCGCGGCACCGGCCGACGAGCACGGCCGCCAGGTCGTCGCCCACCCCGGCTTCGTCGCCCCGCCCGACCGCACCGGCACCGCCGTCGACCGCTACGCCCTGGCCTGCCTGCGCCTGGCGCTGTTCCTGCCGATCACCACGCTGCTGAGCGTCGACCGCGGCAAGGCCGCCCACCTCGCCGACACCATCGCCGCACACTTCCCCGTACCCCGGGAGTTCCTCGACGAGGCCGTCGCCGAGATCACCGGCACGCCGCCCGCCCGCCACGCCCCCGGCCCCCGGCCCCGCTACGCCGGCCTGCCCGGGCCGCAGCAGTGGCCCGCCGCCCGCGACTCCCTCGTGCGGGCGATCCTCGCCTCCGCCACACCCGGCCGCGACGACCGCCTCTACCCCGGCGACATCGCCCAGTTCGGCGACGGCGGCGGCCTGGGCCTGGCCCACGGCGCCTCAGGAGTGCTCTACGCCCTCGCCGCGGCCGGCGCCGGCCGCCACGAGGCCGGCGAACAATGGCTGCTGCGGCACACCGACCCCGTACCTCCCGGCACCCCCCTCGGCCTGTACGACGGCATCGCCGGCGCCGCCCTCGCCCTGCACCGCCTCGGCCACACCGCACGCGCCCACGACCTCGCCGGCGCGATCCTGGCCGAACAGTGGCAGCGGCTCGGCCCCGGCCTGCACGGCGGCCTGGCCGGCATCGGCCTGCTCCTGGACGAGCTCGCCGGCGCCACCGGCGACGCGCACCTCGAGACCTGCGCCCGCGAGGCGGCCCGCGCCGCCGCCCGCAAGCTCGCCGAACCCGCCACCGGCCGGCGCCGCGCCGGGCTCCTGCACGGCGCCACCGGCCCCGCCCTGCTCTTCCTGCGGCTGCACGAGCGCACCGGCGACCCCGCCCTCCTCGACCTCGCCGGCACCGCCCTGCGCACCGACCTCGCCTCGTGCGTGCGCACCCCCATCGGCTCCCTCGACGTCGACGAGGGCTGGCGCACCATGCCCTACCTCGGCGACGGCAGCGTCGGCATTGGCGCGGTGCTCGACGACTACCTCGCCCACCGCCCCGACGACGCCGACGAGGACCTCCGCGAGGCCCGCGACCGCATCCTGACCGCCGCCCGGTCCCGCTTCTACGCCCAGCCCGGGCTCCTCCAGGGCCGCGCCGGCATGGTCTGGCACCTCGCCCGCACCACCGCGCCCGGCGCGACGCGCGCGGACCTGGCCGCCCAAGTGGCCGCCATGGACTGGTACGCGATGCCCTACCGCGGCGAACTCGCCTTCCCCGGGCACCAGATGATGCGGCTGTCCATGGACCTCGCCACCGGAGGCGCGGGCATCCTGCTCGCCCTCGCGGCCGCCCACGGCGAACCCTCCGCCGGGCTGCCCTTCCTGCCCCTGCCGGGGCCCCAGAGCCGGCCCCACCGCGCAACGGACGCGGTGGAGTCGTGACCCACACGCAACTCCGTCCCCACGAAAGGAAGAACCATGGCGCTCCTCGACCTGCAGAGCCTGGAGTCCGACGAGCTGGCCCACGACGGCGGCCACGGCGGCGGCAGCAACGCGAGCCTGCTCCTGTGCTGGAGCACGGCCAGCGTGGTCCTGTGCGTGTGACCCACGCCCGCGGGTGACCGCACCTGGTGGGCCCTCCCCCGAGGAGGGCCCACCCACCCTTTCCGGGAGGAAACCGCATGTCCGGCACGGCCACCCTGCGCGCCGCCGTCCGGCACAGCGCCGGCCGCACCCTCGCCCTCGCCGCGGCCACCACCGCGAGCACCGGCGCGGCCCTGCTCCTGCCGGCCGCCCTCGGCCACGCCCTCGACCTGCTGCTCGCCGCACGCCACGACGCCGGGCGGTGGGTCCTGCTGTGCGCCGCCCTCATCGCCGCCTGCGCCGTCCTCGACGCCGCCGGCGACCTCCTCACCGCCACCACCACCTCGCGCACCACGGCCTGGCTGCGCCGCGACGCCCTCGACCACACCCTGGCGGCCGGCCCCCGCGCCACCGCCCGCATCCCCGCCGGCGACCTCGTCACCCGCCTCGTCGGCAACGCCGCCCACGCCGGCGCCGCCCCCGCCTCCCTCGCCGGCACCCTCCCCGCCGTCGCCGGGCCGCTCGGCGGCATCGTCGCGCTCGGCCTCATCGACCACCGCCTCGCCCTCGTCTTCCTCGCCGGCGCACCCCTGCTGGCGCTGCTGCTGCGGGCCTTCGCCCGCGCCTCCGCCGACACCCTCACCGGCTACCAGCGCGACCAGGGCGAACTCGCCGGCCGGCTCATGGAGGCCGCCGGCGGCGTACGGACCATCGCCGCCGCCGGCACCGCCGCCCGCGAACGCGACCGCATCCTCGAACCGCTCGCCGGCCTCTCCCGGCACGGCCACCGCATGTGGCGCGTGCAGGGCCGCTCCACCGCACAGGCCGGCGTCCTCGTCCCCCTGCTGCAGATCGCCGTCCTCGCCGTCGCCGGACTCCTCCTCGCGCGCGGCACGCTCAGCGTCGGCGACGTCCTCGCCGCGGCCCGGTACGCGGCGCTCGCCACGGGAGTCGGTGCGCTCGTGGGCCGCGTCAACGCCCTCGTCCACAGCCGCACCGCGGCCGCACGCATCTCCGAGGTGCGCTCCCTCGAACCCCTCCCGTACGGCACGCGGCGCTGCCGCCCCGACGGCGAGGGCACGCTGCGCCTGCGCGGCGTGGCCGTCGAACGCGGCGGACGCCGGGTGCTGCAGGACCTCGACCTGGACGTGCCCGGCGGCACGACCACCGCCGTCGTCGGACGCTCGGGCACCGGCAAGTCCCTGCTGGCGGCGGTCGCCGGCCGCCTGACCGACCCCACGGCCGGGACCGTCACCCTGGACGGCGTCCCGCTGCGCGAGCTCGCCCACGACGAACTGCGGCGGGCGGTGGGGTACGCGTTCGAGCGCCCGGCGCTGCTGGGGGAGACGATCGGCGACACGATCGCCCTCGGGGCGCACGCGCCCCCGCCGGCGGAGGTCGTCGCGGCCGCGCGGGCCGCGTGCGCGGACGACTTCGTACGGCGGCTGCCGGCGGGGTACGCGACGCGGTGCGGCGAGGCGCCGCTGTCCGGGGGCGAGGCCCAACGCCTCGGCCTGGCCCGGGCCTTCGCCCACGCAGGCCGGGTGCTCGTCCTGGACGACGCGACGTCGAGCCTCGACTCGGTGACCGAACGCCGCGTGGGCGCGGCCCTGCTGGACGGAACGGTGGCGGCCCCCACCCGCCTGGTGATAGCCCACCGCAGGGCAACGGCGGCCCGGGCCGACCGCGTCGCCTGGCTGCACGAGGGCCGCATCCGCGCGGTGGGCACGCACGAGGACCTGTGGCACCGGGAGCGCGAGTACCGAGCGGTGTTCGGCGGGTGAGCCCCGGCGCGCCGCGAGGGGGTCCAGGGGGCGCAGCCCCCGGTGGGGGTGCGGGGGCGCAGCCCCCGTGAACCTCTTCCCCCGGCCGTAGGCCGGGGGCGGGGGTGCGAGGGGGCGCAGCCCCCTCGGGAACGGTGGAAGGGCGGGGCCGGGGAAAGGACACGCACATGGCAGCGCTCGCGTACGCGCGACGGCACCGCCGCCCCCTCGCGGCCCTCGCCGCCTGGTCGGCCGTCGAGGCCCTGCACACCTTCGCCACCGGCTACGCCCTGGCCAGGGCCCTGGACGCCGGGTTCCTCGCGGGAGCGCCCCGCACGGGCCTCGCCTGGCTCGCCGTCGCCGCCCTCGCCGTCGTCGTCGGCGCCTTCGGGACCGCCCGTACGTACCGCGGCATCGCCGCCCTCGTCGAGCCGCTGCGCGACACGCTCGTGCGGCGCGTCGTCACGCGCGCCCTGTACGACGGTGACGGCGGTGCCGTCTCCCGCCTGACCCACCAGGTGGAGATCGCCCGGGACACCTTCGCGGGCCTGCTGATGGTGACGCGGTCGTTCGTCTTCACCGCGGCCGGGGCCCTGGCCGGTCTGTTCCTGCTGGCGCCGGTGCTGCTGGCGGTCGTCGTACCGCCGCTCCTGCTGGGCCTGGCCCTGTTCGTGGCGACGCTGCGTCCGCTCGCCCGCCGCCAGGAGGCGTATCTGGCCGCCGACGAGGCCCTGGCCAAGGAGCTCGGCCTGCTGGTGGCCGGGCTGCGGGACGTCGCCGCCGCCGGCGCGGAGCAGGTCGTGCGCGAGGGCGCGGGCGCCCGCATCGAGCAGGGGCGGCGCACGGCGGACGCCCTGGCGCGCTGGTCGCTGGCGCGCGCCGGGGCACTGGCCGTCGCGGGGCGGCTGCCCGTCGTACCGCTGCTGGCCGCCGCCCCCTGGCTGCTGGGCCACGGCGTCTCGCCGGGCGCCCTGGTCGGCGCCCTGACATATCTGACGCAGTCCCTGCTGCCGGCTCTGCAGGGCCTGGTGCACGGCCTGGGCACGAGCGGTTCGCGGTTCCTGGTGGTGCTGCGCCGGCTGGCCGCCGCGCCGCCGGAGCCCGGGTACGGGCGGCGGCCCGTCCCCCCGAGCCCGTCGGCACCCGCACTGGAGCTGCGCGGGGTGACCTTCGGCTACGGCGCGCACGCCGACCCCGTCCTGCGGGAGGTGGACCTGACGCTGCCGGCCGGCGGCCGGCTGGTGGTGGTCGGTCCGAGCGGGGCCGGCAAGTCCACGCTGACGGGGCTGCTGGCGGGCCTGTTGCAGCCGTGGTCGGGCGAGGTGCGGGTGGCGGGCGTGCCCGCCGGCAGCGCAGGGGCGCCCGCACGCCGGGTGCTGATCCCGCAGGAGGCGTACGTCTTCTCCGGCACCCTCGGCGCCAACTTCGGCTACCTGCGCGAGGACGCGGTGCCGCAGGCGGAGGTCACCGCCGCGGTCCGGGCGATCGGCGCGCAGGCGCTGGTGCGCCGGCTGGGCGGGCTGGACGCCCCCGTGGTGCCGGGGGAGCTGTCGGCGGGGGAGCGGCAACTGGTCGCGCTGGTGCGCGCGTACCTCTCGCCGGCCCCCGTGGCGCTGCTGGACGAGGCGACCTGCCACCTGGACCCCGCGGCCGAGGAGCGCGTGGAGCGCGCCTTCGCGGCGCGCCCCGGCGGCAGCGTGGTGGTCGTCGCGCACCGTGCGGGCTCCGCCCGCCGCGCGGAGAAGGTGCTGGTGATGGACGGTCCCGGCACGGTGAGCGGTACGCACGAGGAGCTGCTGGCGCGTTCGGCGCTGTACCGGGACCTGATGGGGGCGGGCGAGGGCTCACACCCACCCGGCGCAGCGGGAGATGCGGATGGCGTCGACGCGGTTGCGGGCCCCGGTCTTGCGGGTGATGGCGGCCATGTAGTTGCGCACGGTTCCGTTCGACAGGTGCAGGCTGCGGGCGATCTCGCCGACGGAGGCGCCCTCGGCGGCCAGTGACAGCACGCTCAGCTCGCGGCGGGTGAGGGGGATCTCGGCGGCCTGCAGGAAGTTGAAGCCGAGCGTCTCGTCGATGTAGCGCTCGCCCTTGGCGACGCGGCGTATGGCGTCGACGAGTCTGTCGGGTGAAGCGTTTTTGCTCAGGTATCCCAAGGCCCCCAACTCGTAGGCCCGGCGCAGCGGCCCCGGCCGCCCGGCGCTCACCAGGGCGAGCAGGGCGCCCCCGGGCCGCCCCGCGTCGCCCCCGTTGCCCCGGGGGCCCTCCCGCCCTCCCGCCCCACGGCCCCCGCACCACCCGTCACCTCCCGGCGTCGCGCCGGCACCGGCCGCGTCCGGGTCGGGGCTGTCCATGTCGACCACGCACACCTCCGGCAGCAGGGCGCGCGAGGTGGCGAGGGCCCCGCGCCAGGACGCCGAGGAGACCTCGAGGTCCGGCTCTCTGCCGAGCCAGGCCGCCAGGGCCGTGCGCAGCAGATAGGTGTCGTGTACGAGCAGAACGCGTGTCACGTTTCGCCTCTCCCGCTCCGTGTAGCGAACCACTTGGGGCCACCGGTCGATAAATTCATACCGGCGGAGTCGCTGTTCCGGGTGCAGTTACCCGCTACCCGGGGGGCGTAAGGGCGCGGGGCGCGGGCCGGGTCCGCCCCGGGCGCGAGGGCCGTGCCCCCGCTGTGGTGCGGCCTAGCGGGTGGCGGGGGCGGCGGGGCCGATGAGGCGGCAGGCCGTGGCCAGGTCGATCTTGACCTGGGCGATGGAGGCGCGCCCCGACAGCCAGGTGATCAGCGCGGAGTGCCACGTGTGCTCGATGACGCGGACGGCCGAGAGCTGCTCGGGCGTGGGCGGGCCGGTCAGGCCCATGGCGTCCAGGACGATCGTGGTGGTGAGCCGGGAGACGGTGTCGACCTCGGCGCTGACCGAGCGGTCGGCGAAGGTCAGGGCGCGCACCATGGCCTCGGCCAGGTGGGGGTCGCGCTGCATGGCGCGGAAGGCCCGCAGCAGGGTGCCGGCGACCCGCTCGGCGGGGTCGGCGCCGGTCGGCGGGCGCTTGCGCAGGGTCGCCTGCAGCTGGTCCAGCTGGTCGTGCATCACCGCGACCAGGAGGTGGATCTTGGAGGGGAAGTAGCGGTAGAGCGTGCCGAGGGCGACGCCGGCGTCCTCGGCGACCTCGCGCATCTGCACCGCCTCGAAGCCGCCGCGGGCGGCCAGGCGGGTGGTGGCGCGGAGGATCCGGTCGCGCCGGGCCTCCTGGCGGGCGGTCAGGGACGGGCCGGTGGTGCCCGGGGCCGCGGTGGCGGGGGACGGCGCGGGGGTCCCGGCCGGCCGTGCCGGCTTTGATTCCGTCGTCATGTGTCCCGTTCCATGGTGTCTTGTGACACTCCATCCAGCGGTGTCGGTGCGGCCCGGACGGCACAGCATGGCAGGGCCCGGGCCGTGGCGCGAATCACCCGGCGCCGCTCTTTCGGTCCTCTGACATCCCGGTAGATTCAAGCTTCCGACGACCCAGTCTGAAACTTGTTCTAGATTAGCGCGACCCGTTACGCTCCGGCGGAACAGCCAGCGAGAAGGAGGCCGGAGTGACCGCTGAGGCCACAGAGGCATCGGTCACACGAGTTGGCAGCAACCTCCTCGACGGGGGCGGGGCCGGCCCCGCCGGCGACCGGCCGCTGCGCATCGCGCTGCTCACCTACAAGGGCAACCCCTTCTGCGGCGGCCAGGGCGTCTACGTGCGCCACCTCTCCCGCGAGCTCGCCCGCCTGGGCCACTCGGTCGAGGTCATCGGCGCCCAGCCCTACCCGGTCCTCGACGAGGGCGTCCCCCTGACCGAACTGCCCAGCCTCGACCTGTACCGGCAGCCCGACCCCTTCCGCACGCCGAAGCGGGAGGAGTACCGCGACTGGATCGACCTGCTGGAGGTCGGGCACATGTGGGCCGGGCGCTTCCCCGAGCCCCTGACCTTCTCCCTGCGCGCCCGCCGCCACCTCGCCGCCCGCCGCGGCGAGTTCGACGTCATCCACGACAACCAGACCCTGGGCTACGGGCTCCTGGGCGGCCCCGGCGTGCTCGGCGCCCCGCTGGTCACCACCGTCCACCACCCCATCACCGTCGACCGGCAGCTGGAGCTGGACGCGGCACCGAACCGCAAGCGCCGCGCCTCGGTGCGCCGCTGGTACGGCTTCACCGCCATGCAGAAACGTGTCGCCCGGCGGCTGCCGTCCGTGCTCACCGTCTCCGGCTCCTCCCGCCAGGAGATCGTCGACCACCTCGGCGTCCACCCCGAGCGCGTCCACGTCGTGCACATCGGCGCCGACACCGCTCTGTTCTCCCCCGACCCGTCGGTCGCCGAGGTGCCCGGCCGCATCGTCACCACCTCCAGCGCCGACGTCCCCCTCAAGGGACTCGTCCACCTCGTCGACGCCCTCGCCGAGGTGCGCCGCGAACACCCCGGCGCCCACCTCGTCGTGGTCGGCAAACGCCCCGAGAAGGGCCCGGTGGCCGCGGCCGTCCGGCGCCACGGGCTCGACGGCGCCATCGAGTTCGTCAAGGGCATCAGCGACGCTGAGCTCGTCGACCTGGTCCGCTCGGCGCAGGTCGCCTGCGTCCCCTCCCTCTACGAGGGCTTCTCCCTGCCGGCCGCGGAGGCCATGGCCACCGGCACGCCGCTCGTCGCCACGACGGGCGGGGCCATACCCGAGGTCGCCGGCCCCGACGGCGAGACGTGCCTGGCGGTACCGCCGGGCGACGCGCAGGCGCTGGCCGCCGCGCTCGTACGACTGCTCGGCGACGCGGACCTGCGGCGGCGGCTGGGGGCCGCGGGGCGGGAGCGGGTGCTGGCGAAGTTCACGTGGCGCCAGGCGGCGATCGGGACGGTGGAGCACTACCGGCGTGCGATGGCGCTGGCCGCTGGGCGGAGCGGTTGATGCCGTTCCTCCGGTGCGGGCCGTGGGCGGGTTGTGCCCACCCGTTCCTCCCTACGGAACGATTGCCCACAACACACCCACTCACTCGAGCGAAAGCGCAGTGCCTTGCTGACCGTTGACTTCTCCCGCTTCCCGCTCGCCGCAGGCGACCGCGTGCTCGACCTGGGCTGCGGCGCCGGCCGGCACGCCTTCGAGTGCTACCGGCGCGGCGCGCACGTCGTGGCCCTCGACCGCAACGGCGAGGAGATCCGCGAGGTCGCCAAGTGGTTCGCCGCGATGAAGGAGGCCGGCGAGGCCCCCGCCGGGGCCACCGCCACCGCCATGGAGGGCGACGCCCTCGCGCTGCCCTTCCCCGACGCCAGCTTCGACGTCGTCATCATCTCCGAGGTGATGGAGCACATCCCGGACGACAAGGGCGTGCTCGCCGAGATGGTGCGCGTCCTCAAGCCCGGCGGCCGGATAGCCGTCACGGTGCCCCGCTACGGGCCGGAGAAGATCTGCTGGGCGCTCAGCGACGCGTACCACGAGGTCGAGGGCGGGCACATCCGCATCTACAAGGCCGACGAGCTGCTCGGCAAGATGGCGGAGGCGGGGCTCAAGCCGTACGGCACCCACCACGCCCACGGCCTGCACAGCCCGTACTGGTGGCTGAAGTGCGCCTTCGGCGTGGACAACGACAAGGCGCTGCCGGTGCGCGCGTACCACAAGCTGCTGGTCTGGGACATCATGAAGAAGCCCGCGGCCACCCGTCTCGCCGAGCAGCTGCTCAACCCCGTCATCGGCAAGAGCTTCGTCGCCTACGCCACCAAGCCCCACCTGCCGGCGGTCGCCGAATGACCGGCGCCGGCCGCATCGAACGCCTCGCCCTGCCCGGCGTGCTCACCGCCGAGGAGGCGGCCCGCACCGCCGCCGGGATCGCCGCCGTGCAGCGCGCCGACGGGGCCATCCCGTGGTTCCGGGGCCACCACCTCGACCCGTGGGACCACGTCGAGGCCGCCATGGCCCTGGACGCGGCAGGCGAGCACGAGCGGGCCCGGGCCGCCTACCGGTGGCTCGCCTGGCACCAGAACCCGGACGGCTCCTGGTACGCCGCGTACGCCGACGGCGCCGCCGACGAGCCCACCGACCGCGCCAAGGAGACGAACTTCGTCGCCTACGTCGCGGTCGGCGTCTGGCACCACTACCTGTCCACCGGCGACGACGCCTTCCTCGACGGCATGTGGCCCACCGTCTACGCGGCCGTCGAGTACGTCCTGACCTTCCAGCAGCCCGGCGGGCAGATCGGGTGGAAGGCCGAGGAGGACGGCAGCCGGCGCACCGAGGCGCTGCTGACCGGCAGCTCCTCCATCCACCACGCGCTGCGCTGCGCGCTGGCCATCGCCGAGCACCGCGAGGAGCCGCAGCCGGACTGGGAGCTGGCCCTGGGGCTGCTGGGGCACGCGATACGCCACCACCCGGAGCGGTTCCTGGACAAGAGCCGCTACTCCATGGACTGGTACTACCCCGTGCTCGGCGGCGCCGTGACCGGCGTGGCCGCCAAGGAGCGCATCGAGGAGCGCTGGGACGACTTCGTGGTGCCCGGCCTGGGCGTGCGCTGCGTGGTGCCCAACCCCTGGGTGACCGGCGGCGAGAGCTGCGAGCTGGCGCTGGCCCTGTGGGCGATGGGGGAGTCCGACCGGGCCGTGGACGTCCTGCGCTGGATCGGCCACCTGCGGGCCGAGGACGGCATGTACTGGACGGGCTACGTCTTCGAGGACGAGGCCGTCTGGCCGCAGGAGCTGACCACCTGGACGGCCGGCTCGCTGCTGCTGGCCGTGGCGGCGCTCGGCGGCGACGAGGCGACGACGGCGGTCTTCGGCGGCGAGCGGCTGCCGGCGGGCCTGGAGCCGGAGTGCCCCTGCGGCATGGAGGCGTAACCTCCGGTTCCGTTCTCGCGGGTCAACGTGCCCGCTGTGCAGGGGGATTGTCAGACCCCCGCCCTACAGTGGCGCCATGACTTCCTTCAGCCATGAACGTTACTGTGCCGAGGTGCTGGAGCAGACCGCGCAGATGCGCGAGCTGCTGCGCGGCGCCGACCTCTCCGCCACCGTCCCCACCTGCCCCGACTGGACCCTCGCCCAGCTCGTGGTGCACGTCAGCAGCGCGCACCGGGGCGTGGCCGAGAGGGTGCGCGACCGGGTGACCGAGTTCGTCCCGCCCGAGGGCGACATCTCCGGCATCGAGGGCGCCGAGAAGTTCGACGCCGACTCCCTCGACCGCCACCTGGCCGAGGGCGCCGAGGCGGTCGTCCAGGCGCTGCGCGAGGCCGGTCCGGACGCCGACGTGTGGACCTTCGGCCGGGAGCAGAAGTCCCGCTTCTGGGCCCGCCGCATGACGCACGAGACGGTGATGCACCGGGCCGACGTCGCCGCCACGGTCGGCGCCGAGTTCACCGTCGCCCCCGACATCGCCGCCGACTGCCTGGACGAGTGGCTGGAGATCATCACCTCGCCCATGGCCAAGGTCTGGAAGCCCGTCCTCGGCGAGCTCACCGGCCCCGGCCGCACCCTCCACCTGCACGCCACCGACACCCCCGCCGAGGTGCGGGCCGAGTGGCTCATCGACGCCACGGGCGAGGAGGTGCAGTGGCGGCGGTCCCACGAGAAGGCGGCCGTCGCCGTGCGCGGCCCCATGACCGACCTCCTGGGCTTCTTCTACCGCCGGCTGCCCGCCGACACCGACCGGGTGGAGATCATCGGCGACCGCGCCGTGCTGGACCACTGGCTGGAGCGGACCAGCTTCTGATGTGATCGGCGCATGAGAGCGAGGCCGTTCCCGCGCCGCCGTGCGCTGCCCGCCGTCCTGGCGCTGCTGCTCGCCACCGCGTGCGGCGGCGCCGGCGGCCCCACGGGCCCCCGTCCGGGCGCCGCCGGCGTGGGCGACCCGCTCTTCCCGGACCTGGGCAACGGCGGCTACGACGTCGGCCACTACGGCCTGACCCTCGACTACGACCCCGCCACGGGCCGGCTGCGCGGCACCGCCGTCATCACCGCCGACGCCAGAGAGGACCTCAGCTCCTTCAACCTCGACCTGAAGGGCCTGACCGTCCGCAGCGTGCGGGTCGGCGGCGAGGACGCCCGTACGACGCGCAAGGGCGGCGAGCTGACGGTCGTCCCGGCCAAACCGCTGAAGAAGCACGCCGGCTTCCGCACGGTCGTCGTCTACGAGGGGGAGCCGCAGCAGATCACCGACCCGGACGGCTCCACCGAGGGCTGGGTCGCCACCGACGACGGAGCCGTGGGCCTGGGCGAGCCGGCCGGCTCGACGGCCTGGTTCCCCGGCAACCACCACCCCTCCGACAAGGCCACCTACGACATCACCGTCACCGTGCCCGAGGGCTTCACGGCCGTCGCCAACGGCGAGCTGACGTCCGCCGAGCGCGGGCCCGGCGGCCGCACCGCCTTCACCTGGCACACCGGGCAGCAGATGGCGAGCTACCTGGCCACCGTCGCCGTGGGCCGGTTCACCGTCACCACCGCGAAGACCCCGCACGGCCTGCCCGTGTACGTCGCGGCCGCCCCCGGCCAGGCCGACGCCGCGGCGCGCACCGCCACGTTGCTGCCGCAGGTCCTCGACTGGGGCAGCCGCCTCTTCGGCCCGTACCCCTTCTCCTCCACCGGCGCGGTCGTCGACAGCAACCCCGACGTCGGCTACGCGCTGGAGACCCAGCCCAAGCCGTACTTCCACGCCGCCCCCGACGACCGGACCGTCGTGCACGAGGTGGCCCACCAGTGGTTCGGCAACTCCGTCACGCCCCGCACCTGGCGCGACATGTGGCTCAACGAGGGCTTCGCCACCTACGCCGAGTGGCTGTGGGAGGAGCAGCACGGAGGCCGCACCGCCCGGCAGATCTTCGCCGACTACTACAGCGGCAAGGACCCCCAGAGCCGGGGCATCTGGGCCTTCCCGCCCGACGCCCCCACCGCCCGCACCGTCTCCGACCCACCGGTCTACGGGCGCGGCGCGATGGTCCTGCACAAACTGCGCGAGCGGCTCGGGGACCGCGCGTTCTTCGCCGTCCTGCAGCGCTGGACGCAGCTGTACCGCTACTCCAACGCCGGCACCGACGCCTTCGTCCACCTCGTCGAGAGCACGGCGGGCAAGAAGGAGGCCGACGAGGTCTTCGCCACATGGCTGCACGCGGCCGGCAAGCCGGCCTCGCCCGGCGACTAGCGCCCCTACGAGGGCGCCCGGCGTGGTGCAGTGCCCCGTTAGGGGCGCGGGGAACTGCGCGACCAGCCAGGATGCGCCCGCAGATGGGCCCCGGGGCGGCGTGTCGGCTGCGGGCCGTCGGTGGCCGATCGCGCAGTTCCCCGCGCCCCTTCGGGGCGCAGCCTTAATCGTTCAGCTCGGCCAGCAGCGTCAGCGTTTCCTCGTCCCGCGCCGTCACCAGCAGGTCGGTCACCGGGCCGGCGCGCCACGTCTGCAGTCGTTCGGCGATCCGCTCGCGCGGGCCGACCAGTGAGATCTCGTCGGCGAAGGCGTCGGGCACCGCCTCGGTCGCCTCCTCCCGCCGTCCGGAGAGGAACAGCTGCTGCACGCGCCGCGCCTCCTCCTCGTACCCCATCCGGCCCATCAGGTCCGCGTGGAAATTGCGGGCCGCGTGCCCCATGCCCCCCACGTACAGCGCCAGCATCCGCTTCACCGGTCGCAGCCCCTCGGCCACGTCCGCGCACAGATGCACCTGGGCCATCGGTGCCACCACGAAGCCTTCGGGCCTGCTCGCCAGTGCTTCGGCGTACAGGCCGGTGCGCGCCGGCGACCAGTACAGCGGCAGCCAGCCGTCGGCGATGCGGGCCGTCTGCGCCACGTTGCGCGGCCCCTCGGCCCCCAGCAGCACCGGCAGGCCCGTGCGCAGCGGATGGGTCATCGACTTGAGCGAGCGGCCCAGCCCGGTGGCGCCCGGACCGCGGTAGGGCAACGGGTGGTAGCGCCCGTCGAGCGCCACGGGCGCCTCGCGGCGCAGCACCTGCCGGACCACGTCCACGTACTCCCGGGTCGCGGTCAGCGGGCTGTCCGGGAACGGCCGTCCGTACCAGCCCTCCACCACCTGTGGCCCCGACAGGCCCAGCCCCAGCAGGACCCGGCCGCCCGAGAGGTGGTCCAGGGTCAGGGCGTGCATGGCCGTGGCGGCCGGTGAGCGGGCCGCCATCTGGGCGACGGCCGTGCCCAGCCGGATCCGCCGGGTGTGGGCGGCGATCCAGGTCAGCGGCGTGAAGGCGTCCGATCCCCAGGATTCCGCGGTCCACACCGAGTGGTAGCCGAGCCGTTCGGCGTGCAGGGCGAGTTCCAGCTGGCGGGACGCGGGCCGCCGGCCCCAGTAGCCGAGGGCGAGACCGAGCCGCATGCCGCCACCTCCCGTGCCGGGACTGACTGGGCGTCAGGTGACTGTACGGGCGCGACCCGCCCCGGACAAGACGGCGGCCCGCCGGGAAGAACCCGGCGGGCCGCATCGCCTCACGCGTGGTGCGTCAGCCGCGCTGGATGCCCGAGGTGTCCTGGAGCAGGCCGCGACGGCCGTCCTGCGTCTGGGCCACCAGCGCCTGACCGCGCTGGTCCACCGCCAGGTACCAGGTGCCCGGCACCAGCTCGGAGACCTGCGTCGGCGAACCGTCCTCGGCGAACAGCGGACGAGCCACCGGCACCGCGAACCAGAACGGGGCGAACGGCTCGCCACCGCCCGCGGCCGCCGGCTGCTGCGCCTGCGCCTGTGCCGGCTGCGGCTGCGGCTGCTGCTGCGCCGGCTGACCGGGCTGACCCGGCTGGGCCTGCGGGCCCGGCTGCGCGCCGCCGTACGGCTGCGTCTGGTCCGGGGCACCGTACGGCGACGGGGCACCGGCACCCGGCATCCCGCCCGGGGCCGGGTAGCCGTAGCCCGCGGGCGCGCCCGGCGCACCGTACGGCGCAGGTGCCGGCTGCGGGGCGCCCATCAGCGGCGCCTTCAGGGCCGGGGTGCGCGGGGTGAGCAGCGCCACCGCAGCCAGCAGCAGGTTGGCGATGAGCCCCAGGATCTGGCCGACGCCGGGCGAGACCTGCTCCACGTCGGGACCGCCGAAGATGGTCCACAGCGAGGACCACGTCGCGAACACGGCCAGCGCGATGCCCCACTGGTCCAGGCTCAGCCCCACGAGCTTGCGGCCCTCGGGCTGGAAACGGGCAGCGACGATCAATGCGGCGGCGATGATCCCGGCGAGGAAGATCGACGGCAGTACGGGGAAGAGTTCGGGCTTCCAGCCGTTGGGCTCCTTCGGGCAGCCGAAGGAGGACTGACCGCAGTCGTACGAGCGGAAGCTGAGGAACGAGGCGATGAACAGCAACACCGCTGCTCCGATCACCCCGCCGTCGCCTCGAGTGAGGGAGCGGATGTTCACCTGGGATCCTTATGTCAGTGCTGTCAGTAATCGTCGCTGTCGCCGGTACGCGGGATGCCAAAGCGCGCGCGGGCGCGGGGGTGGCGGCCACCCATCGTACGGGGAGCACCACCGCCGGGCCGTCCGGGCGTCCGCTTCGTATCACCCTCGTGACACGCGTGCGGCCCCGCCGGTCGCGCCCGCCGGTCCCTACCCGCGCAGGAAGTCCGTAATGCCGTCCGCGATCCCCTGCGCCGCCTTCTGGCGCCAGTCGGCATCGGTCAGCAGGGCCGCGTCCTGGGCGTCCCGCATGTTGCCGCACTCGATGAAGACCTTCGGAACCACCGAGAGGTTGAGGCCCCCGAGGTCACTGCGCGTGTCCAGGCCCGTGCCCTTGCCGATGTAGTTGGACGGCGCGCTGCCCGTCGTCCGCACGAAGTTCCCCGCGATCCGCGCGCCCAGCTCCTTCGAGGGCCCCACGATCCGCGACGTGTCCGCGCCCCCGGCCCGCACCAGCGCGGGCAGGATCACATGGAAACCGCGCTGGCCGGGTGCCGCCCCGTCGGCATGGATCGACACGGCCGCATCACCGTGCGCCTTGTTGCCGATCTCCGCCCGTTCCGTCACGCACGGCCCGTACGGCCGGTCGCCGTCGTGGGTCAGTGTCACCGACGCGCCCCGCGAGAGCAGGATGTCCCGCAGCCGGTGCGCCACGTCCAGGCTGAAGGTGGCCTCCGCGTAACCGGCGTTGGTCTCCGTGCCGGTCGTGTCGCACTCCTTGCGGCCGTTGCCCACGTCGACCTGACGGTTGATCTCGGCGGGGTGCTCCGCGTTGTGGATGTTGTGACCGGGGTCGACCACCACGACCTTCCCCCGGAGCGGACCGTCCTTCGCCGCCTCCGGGGCGGGCGCCGCGACGGACGGCGAGGGCGCGGCGGACGACGACGCGGGAGCCGGCGGGGCCGGTGCCCGGGTGCTCGCCGGGGTCGCGGGCGCCGGACGCGCGGGCGCCGACGCGGCCCCCGCGGGCCGCGCGTCGGCGCCGGCATCGCCGCCACTGCCGCAGCCCGCCGCCCCGCCGGCCAGGAACACCACTGCCAGCCCCGCGACGAGACGCCGGGTCACCGAGGGAACGCTGCCTATGGACACGCGGGCGATGCTAGCGCCGCGGCTCAGATCCCGAGACCCGTACGCCGCAGTACGCGCAGCGAGCGCGTCACCGAGATCTCTGTGAACGCCCCGGACGCGAGCGCCCTGCGGTACACCCGGTACGGCGCCTGACCGCCGTCCGCCGGGTCCGGGAAGACGTCGTGGATCACCAGCAGGCCACCCGGAGCGACGTGCGGGGCCCAGCCCTCGTAGTCCGCGTTCGCGTGCTCGTCCGTGTGCCCGCCGTCGATGAACACCAGCCCCAGCGGAGCCCCCCACAACGCCGCCACCTGCGGGGAGCGGCCCACCATCGCCACCACGTGCTCCTCCAGCCCGGCCCGGTGCAGGGTCCGGCGGAAGACCGGCAGCGTGTCCATCCGGCCCACCTCGCCGTCCACGAGCGAGGCGTCGTGGTACTCCCAGCCCGGCTGCTGCTCCTCGCTGCCGCGGTGGTGGTCGACGGTCACCGCCACGAGCCCCGCCGCGCGAGCGGCGTCGGCCAGCAGGATCGTCGAACGCCCGCAGTACGTCCCCACCTCCAGCAACGGCAGCCCGAGCGCGACGGCGTCCTCCGCGGCGGCGTGGAGGGCGAGCCCCTCGTCGAGCGGCATGAACCCCTTGGCCGCCTCGAACGCGGCGACGACGGTGGGCTGCGGTGCCATGGGGTGTCCTCACTGTGCGGTGCGGTGCGGTGCGTGCGGTGCGGTGCCTTGTCGCGCCCATGCTGCCGCACGCGTGCACGGGGCGCGGGGGCGGGGTGGGGGAGGGGCCCGGCGCAGGCGAACCCCTACAGCCACCCGTTCCGGCGCGCGGCCCGCACCGCTTCCATCCGGTTCCGCGTCTGCGTCTTGCCGATTGCCGCCGACAAGTAATTGCGCACCGTCGCCGGTGACAAGTGCACCCGCGCCGCGATGTCGGCCACGGTCGCCCCGTCGACGGCCGCGCTGAGCACATCGCGTTCCCGCTGGGTGAGCGGGTTGGGCCCGGCGCTGAGCGCCGCGGCGGCCAGTGCGGGGTCGATGACGCGTTCGCCGGCGAGGGCGCGGCGGATGGCCGCGGCGAGGTCCTCGACGGGTCCGTCCTTGACGAGGAAGCCGCAGGCGCCGGCTTCCATGGCCCGGCGCAGGTAGCCGGGCCGTCCGAAGGTGGTGAGTATCAGGACGCGGCACTGCGGCAGCCGTGCGCGCAGGTCGGCGGCGGCGTCGAGGCCGCTGCGGCCGGGGAGTTCGATGTCCAGGAGGGCGACGTCGGGTTGTTCGGCCAGGGCCTTGGGCAGGATGTCGTCGCCGTTGCCGACCTGGGCGACGATCTCCATGTCGTCCTCCAGGCCGAGCAGCAGTGCGAGCGCACCGCGCATCATGCCCTGGTCCTCGGCCAGCAGGATCTTCGTCCGCCGGTTGTGCTCGGTGCTCACGCGGCGCGTTCCTCCTCGTTGTCGTCCACCGGTAGTTCGGCCACGAGCCGGAATCCGCGTCGTCCGTCGGGGCCGGCGTCCAGGAAGCCGCCTGCGGCGGCGAGTCGTTCGGTCAGGCCCTTCAGGCCGGTGCCGGGCGTGCCCGAGCCCGAGCCTACGCCGCACCCGTCGTCGCCGATCTCCAGATGGACGCGGTCGGTCTCGCCGCGTACTTCGATGGTGCAGTGCCCTGCGCCGCTGTGCCGGACGACGTTGGTGACCCCCTCGCGCACCACCCAGCCCAGCAGGGCCGCGGTCTGGGGCGGCAGGGGCGGGCCGGACTGGTTGATGGCGGTGGTGATGCCGGAGGCGTCGAGGAGGGAGCGGGCGCGGTCGAGTTCGGTGGTGAGGCTGCCTTCGCGGTAGCCGGTGACGGCTTCGCGGATCTCGGTGAGCGCCTGGCGGCCGACGGCTTCGATGTCGGCGGCCTGGCCCATGGCGGCGTCGAGGTCGCGGGGGCCGAGGCGGCGTACGGCCTCGGCCTTGACGACGATGACGGACATGGTGTGGCCGAGCAGGTCGTGCAGGTCGCGGGAGAAGCGCAGGCGTTCGCGTTCGACGGCGGAGCGGGCGAGTTCCTCGCGGGTGGCGCGCAGTTCGGCGACGGTCTCGAAGAGCCGCAGCACGGCCGCCGTCACCAGGCCGGAGAGGACGGTTCCGTAGCCGGCGGCGACCGAGTTCTCCACGCTGCCGTGGAAGCCGGCGATGACCCCGGCCGATCCGGCGAAGGCGAGGACCGCGAAGCCGAGCATCCGCTCGCCGCGCAGCACGATGCCGGAGGCCAGGGACAGCACCGGGAAGCACAGCAGCCAGTCGCCGCCGTAGCCGATCGTCAGGGCGTACGTGGTCAGGACCAGCCCGAGCAGGAGCAGGCGGGGCAGCGGCGTGCCCAGGCGCCTGCGGTCGAGGCCGAGGACGACGGTGCCGATGTAGAAGCCGGCGAAGAGGACGACTCCGGCGCCGCCGAGCCAGGGCAGGGGCAACTCGCCGCGCACGAGGTCCTGGACGTCGCCGGAGATCATGAACAGCCAGGGCAGGAAGGCGAACTTGCCCGGCGGTTTGTGCCGGGCGATGTCGTCGATGCCGCCGTGGGCGGTCGCCCTCAGCCTCTTTCTCATTCCCGCATCGTAGGCAGGCGGCCGAGGGGCCCGGCAGGAGCGAATGTCGTGCGCCACCCGTGACATTTGTCTTCCCACGCCACGGGGTTTGGGCTATACATGAGGGCCGTTGAATAGAACGCGTTCTACTGTGTGGTGTTTGAGCCCGTTGTTTTCGAGTCCGTTGCGTTCGAGACGGCGATAGGAGTACCGCCTCCATGCCCATCGACCCCGCCCAGGCCCTCGCCGCCGCCCCCCGCACCGCCACCCTGGCCTGGGACCACAAGGACGTCCTGCTCTACCACCTGGGCATCGGCGCCGGCACCCCGGCCACCGACCCCCAGGAGCTGCGCTACACCCTGGAGAGCCGGCTCCACGTGCTGCCCTCGTTCGCGACCGTCGCCGGCGGCGGCCGCGCCGTGGCCGGCGGGCTCGACTGGCCGGGCGTCGACGTCGACCTCGCCGCGGTGCTGCACGGCGGGCAGACCGTCACCGTCCACCGGCCCCTGCCCGTACGGGCCCAACGGGCGACACAGACCGCGCGCGTGCGCGCCGTCCACGACAAGGGCAAGGCCGCCGTCATCGTGCTGTCCTCCGACGTCGCCGACGAGGCCAGCCCCCTGTGGACCAGCACCAGCGAGATCTTCGTCAAGGGCGAGGGCGGCTTCGGCGGCGAACGCGGCACCACCGCCCGCCTCCAGACCCCGGCCACCGCCCCCGACCTGACCGCCGATCGGCCCACCCGCGAGGACCAGGCCCTGCTCTACCGCCTCTCCGGCGACTGGAACCCGCTGCACGCCGACCCGGAGTTCGCCAGGCTCGCCGGCTACGACAGGCCGATCCTGCACGGGCTGTGCTCCTACGGCATCGTCCTCAAGGCCGTCGTCGACACCGCGCTCGGCGGCGATGTCGGCCGCGTGCGCTCGTACGCCACCCGTTTTGCCGGCATCGTCCTGCCCGGCGAGACCCTGCGCGTGCGCATGTGGCGGGATACGCCCGGCCCCGGGCGCATCCAGGTCACCGCCACCGCCGTCGAGCGCGACGACGCGCCCGTGCTGACGGACACGGTCGTCGAGCACTCCTGAGGTCTGTCTCCTCGTCCCGTGAAGGGAGCCCTCCCATGCGCGCCGCCGTACAGCACAAGACCGGGCAGGACCGCCTGGAAGTCCTCGACGACGTCGAGGCGACCGGCTTCGGCCCCGGCAAGGTCAGGATCCGCGTCCGCGCCGCCGGACTGTGTCACTCCGACCTGTCCGCCATGTCCGGCGTCCTGCCGCAGCACGCCCCGTTCGTCCCCGGCCACGAGGGCGCCGGCGACGTCCTCGCCACCGGCGACGGCGTCACCCACGTCAAGCCCGGCGACCGGGTGCTCATCTGCTGGCTGCCCGCCTGCGGCACCTGCCCCGCCTGCCGGCGCGGCCAGAGCCAGCTGTGCCTGAAGGGCCTCGCCGAGGGCGCCGCCCCCAACTTCCGCCACCGCACCGCCGACCTGTACGGCTTCGCCGGCACCGGCACCTTCGCCGAGGAACTCGTCGTCGGCGCCCGCTGCGCCGTACCCGTCCCCGACGACGTCCCCTACGAGATCGCCGCGCTCATCGGCTGCGGCGTCACCACCGGACTCGGCGCCGCCCTCAACACCGCGCAGGTCACGGCCGGCTCCTCGGTCGCCGTCATCGGCTGCGGCGGCGTCGGCATCAGCGCCGTGCAGGGCGCCCGCGTCGCCGGCGCCGCCCAGATCGTCGCCGTCGACCCCGTCGAGTCGCGCCGCGACGCGGCCCTGCGCCTGGGCGCCACCGAGGCCGTCGCCCCCGAGGGCCTGCGCGACGCCGCCGCCCGCATCACCGGCGGCGAGGGCTTCGACTACGTCTTCGAGGTCGTCGGCAAGGCCGCCACCGCCCGCACCGCCTACGACGCCACCCGGCGCGGCGGCACGCTGTGCGTGGTGGGGGCCGGCGCCATGGACGACCACTTCTCCCTCAACATGTTCGAGCTGTTCTTCGACGAGAAGAAGATCCTGCCCTCCCTGTACGGGGGCGGGGACGTCCTGCGCTCCTACGAACGCGCCATCGCCCTGTGGCGCGCCGGACGCGTCGACCTCGAAGGCCTCATCACCCACCGCGTCCCCCTCGCCCGCGTCAACGACGCCCTCGACCAGATGCGCAGCGGCGAGGCCCTGCGCACCTGGGTGACGCTGTGAACGCCGCCGCCCTGGCCGGGCGGACCGCCATCGTCACCGGCGCCGGCCGCGGCCTCGGCCGGGCCGAGGCCCTCGAACTCGCCCGCCACGGCGCGAACGTCGTCGTCAACGACCTCGGCAGCCCCGGCCGCGACGGCACCGGCGAGCCCACACCCGGCCCGGCCCACGCCGTCGCCGACGAGATCCGCGCGGCCGGCGGCCAGGCCGTGGCCCACACGGGCGACGTCTCCGACTTCGACGCGGCCCGGGACCTGGTGGAACTGGCCGTCGGGACGTACGGCTCCCTGGACATCCTGGTCAACAACGCGGGCATCCTGCGCGACCGCATGGTCTTCTCCATGACCGAGGAGGAATGGGACTCCGTCCTGCGTGTCCACCTCAAAGGCCACTTCACCACGGTGCGCTTCGCGGCGGCGTACTGGAGGGAACGCTCCAAGGCCACGGGCGGCCCCGTGTACGGGCGGATCGTCAACACGTCGTCGGAAGCGTTCCTGGCGGGCTCGGCGGGACAGCCCAACTACGCGGCGGCCAAGGGCGGCATCATCGGCCTCACCACCTCGACGGCGGCAGCCCTACGGAAATACGGCGTCACGGCGAACGCGATCTGCCCCCGGGCCCGCACCCGCATGACGGAAGACCTCTTCGGCGCAGCCGCCCCCAGCGAGGGCCCCGACCCCTTGGCCCCCGAGCACGTGGCCCCCCTGGTCGCCTACCTGTCCTCACCGGCCGCGGCGATGGTGACGGGGCAGGTGTTCGTGGCGCACGGCGGCATGGTGGCGGTGATGGAACGCCCCCGCGTGGCGGCACGTTTCGAGACGAAGGCCGACACCTTCACGTTCGAAGAACTCGACGGCCTCCTGTCCCCCTACTACGCGAAACGCGACCCGAGCGAGGGCTTCGCGGCCCCGGAGGTACTGCTGCTGCGGCGGGGCGGGTGAACACCCGGCGCGGCCTTGCCGATCGGACAGTGCAGCTCCGGCGCGGCGCGATTCGGCGAGCACGCCACCAGCGCCACGGACAGGAACAAGGTGCTTTGCAGATAGAACCCGAGTGACACATCCCCGCCGAGCGCCAGCCGCTCGGCGGCGGAGGCGACAAGGGCGGCCTGCCGGGTCGCGTCCCGGTCGGCGCCGGCGGCAAACCGAGGCGTGGCCCCGGCCAGCCGCTCTCCCAGCCACTCCGCGGCTTCCTCCGGCTCGTCCCATGTCCCCTGGACGAGCCGGGCCGGCTTCAGCAGCCAGTACGCCGTCGCGATCGGCGGAACGCCGGTGGCCCTCCACTCTGCGACGGCCTCCCGGTACCGCTGCTGTACGTCGTCGGGGCCGGTGGCCGTCGGCGCCACCGAAGGGGGCGGGCGCCGGATGCTCTCCTTGTCGAACGCACTCTTCTCGCCGGTCCAGAGGTACCCGTGAACGTGCAACTGGCCTTCCCGTTCGGAGCAAAGGGAAGGCGGCCTCCGTCCTCTCCGGGAAGCGGAGACCGCCGGTCGACGAGCGGCCCTGACGGCCTGGGTCAGGCCGTGAGGCCGAAGCTGGCCGGGTCGATGCCGGCCGCCTTCAGCTCGGCAGAGGTGAACCGCAGCGGCTCCGCGCCGGGCCGCTTGCTGTCGCCGAGCGCGTAGGCGTCCTCACCGATGCGGGCGAGGGTCACGCACGCTTCACCGTCGGGGTGGGTGTTGCCGCCGCATGCCGCGGTGAACTGTGCGCCGTCGATGTCGAGCCGGTACAGGTCGGTCATGATGTGCCTTCCTGACGGGAGGGTGTCCGTGGTCGTGGACACATCGTTGGGGCGTCAGGTCCGGCCGGTCCAGCTTTATGCGAGTCTTCGCTTAAAGATCACGATCGGCAGAGGGCTGCCCACTTCGCGAGCCATTCCCTGGCCTGCTCCCCGAAGACGGCATGAGCTTCGTGGACGGCGAACTCGTCGAGGTATGCGGAAACGTCTCTGTGGTCCCTGAAGATGAGTACCCCGGTCGGGGTCTCGACGGTGGCCATGCTGTCGCCATAAACCGTGAAGACGCTCAGAGGCCCCGGCTTCACGTCGCGCCCGATCGGGATTACTCCGATGCGCACGTTCGGCAGGTGTGCCAGTGACGCGAGGTGGTCGATCTGTACAGCCATCGCATCGGGCGGGAGGAGAGGCCACCTGACGGCCTGCTCTGTGAGGATGAAGCTGAACCGCTTCGACCTGTCGTAGAGCACTGTCTGGCGCTCCAGCTTCTTCGCGATGGTCTTGCCCTGGTCTCCCGGAACGCCTGCGATGCTTGCTCTCACGTACTCGGGCGTGGCCAGGAGGCCCGTGATCATCGTGGGCAGAAAATAACGGAACTCCGTGGACGACTTCTCAAGGCCGGCCAGTTCGTTCTGCCGTTTGTCGAGCCCTCTGCGGAGAAGCGACCGGTCGTCCTGCCATTCGGTATTGGCGATCCTGGCAAGGGCCATGACCTCGGAAACGAGCTCGGAGGGAGCGTCGAGGGCTCTCAGCATCAGCTCGACGTCGACGAGGTTCGGGGTCACCTTTCCGTTCTCGATGTTGCTGACCTTGGTTTGCGACGTATTGCAACGCCGAGCGAGCCGAACCTGTGAGAGTCCGGCTCGCTTGCGAAGCGTCTTCAACGTTGCGGCCAGGTCGGCCTTGGACCGGCCCAACTGCTCAGGTTCGAAGGTCAAGGCCCTTCACGTACTCCTCGAAGGACACCGATTCGGCGAGCGCAATCCGCTGGTACTCCCTGTACAGCTCCGGGTCGCCCTCGTACACTTCCCGACTGATCTGGGTGCCATCGAGTGCATAATGCATCAGCACCACATCCGACCGGTCGAACATCCAGAAATCCTGGACGCCGGCCAACGGGTTCTCCCGGCCGGTCACGTCCATGATCCGGATGTCTTCTCCGGCCAGGACGTGCGCCTCGTAGTACATGAACTCGTACCGGAGGTACTCCGAGAGCGGGCGGGTCACGACGTGCACGCGCCCCTTCGTTTTGCCCTCGCGACGCACGCGCTTGAGGTCGTCGGTGTACTCGTCCGAGTAGGTGTGAGGGTCGAGGCGTTCGCCTGCGAGGAACCGCCGGATCTCTTCCTCTTCCTGCGGCACCCGGTAGACCGGCAAGGTCTCCAATCGCCATGCCTCGCTTCGGAAGTCGAGGAACTTGGCGTCCCACTCCTCACCATCCAAGAGCACGGACTGCCTCCTTCAGTACGCTCTCGGGGATCTCCACGAGCCCTTCGCCTTGGGGAGGCGTGAAGGCGTCGGATACGCCGCCCTGGACGAGGATGGAGCCCGTGGCCGTCCGGTAGACGTTCGGGCAGTCGTTCTTGTTGCAGGTTCCGGAGCCATTTCCCGTGAGCCGCGTCAGCCCCGCACGCGCCATGGTCCACCCCTCTCGGCGGGGCCTGCCCCCGCTCTGGGACGACGCTAGGGGGGACGCGCCGGGACCGTCCATGCGAGAACGGCGATATTCACGAAGTCGGGTAGTCGATCACTGGCGACGGGTGCGGTCGGGTGCTTGCAGACCTGGTTCCGGCATCCCCGGTGACGGCCCTTGGCAACGCGAAAGCCCCCGCCGACCTGGTGGCGTGCCAGGGCAGGGGGGCTTTCGCCGAGTGGGCGGCGGCGGACGAGTCGGCCTGTACGCCGGGTTCTGTCTCCCGGGGGCCTTGCGGCCGCCGGGGAGGCGGTCATCCATCTAGGCCTGCCGTTGCCGACAGGCTCGTGCGGTCTACCCGCGGACTCGGGCGGGCAGCCCTCGAGCGTCCGCGCAGGGCCGCCGTGGCGGCCCCTCTTGACCTTGCTCCGGGTGGGGTTTACCGAGCCGTCCGGGTCACCCCGGACGCTGGTGGTCTCTTACACCACCGTTTCACCCTTACCGAGGGCACGAGGCCCCCGGCGGTCTGTTTTCTGTGGCACTGTCCCGCGGGTCACCCCGGGTGGGCGTTACCCACCACCCTGCCGTGTGGAGCCCGGACGTTCCTCGGAGGATCTGTGAGATCCCCCGCGACCGCCCGGCCGGCTCGTCCGCCGTGCCGACCATGGTACCGGCCGCACACCGGCCGCTCACACCGGGGCGAACCCGGCCTTGGCCCTGCCCGGGTCGGCGGCGGTCACGCGGACGCGCAGCCGGCGGCCGAGGGCCAGTGGGGGGCCGTCGGCGGGGCCCTCGACGCGGCCGACGACGGCCGGGTCGTAGAGGTGGACGGTGCCGGTCGTGGGGCGGGAGGGGCTGACGTCGACGACGTACGCGTCGAAGATCTCCCCGATGCGGTCGCGCAGCAGTGCGGCTTCCACCAGGTCCACGCATGCGTGCTCCGTCTCCGCCGCCCGCCGGGCGCCGCGCTCCATCTCCGCCGGCAGCGCCTCCAGCGCGGCGCGCACCCACTCGGGGGGTGCGGTGCCGGCCGCGGCGGCGAGGCTCAGTTCGCTCGCGTAGCGGTCGGCGAGGCGGCGCAGCGGGGCGGTGCAGTGGGCGTACGGGGCGGCGACCGCGGCGTGGACGGGGTCGGCGGGGCGCGGCAGTGCGGCCGGGCGGTCGCGGTCGAAGACGGCGTACCCGGCGCCGCGCAGCAGCGCGGTGCATTCCTGCAGGAAGGCCGCATGCTGGCTGTCGGCGGGGTCGAGGGCCCGTACGAGCACGGCGTACGGCATCTCCTGCGGCCATGGCACGCCGAGGGCGCGGGCCACGCGGCGCAACCGGTCGACGGCGTCGGGCGGGGCGGCCGGCAGGGTGCGCAGGACGCCGGTGCCCGCGTCGAGCATCAGGCGGGCGGCGGCCATGCCGGTCATGAGGGAGAGCTGGGCGTTCCAGCCCTCCACGGGCAGCGGGGCGCGGTACTCCAGCGCGTACCGCCCGTCCCCGCGCCGTACGACCACTTGTTCGGGTACGTGCAGGGATATGCCGCCACGTTCGCGTTCGAGCTGCTCGCGCAGCCCGCCGATCTCCCGGAGCAGCCGCAGCGGCTCCTCGGCCGTGCCGGAGTCGAGCCGGCGCTGGACGCCCGCGTAGTCCAGGCGGGCCCGGCTGCGCACGGTGGCGCGGCGGACGTCCGTACTGGTCGGGCGGCCGTCGGCGTCGAGGTCCAGCCGCCACAGCACGGCGGGGCGGTCGTGGTCGGGCAGCAGGCTGGCGGCGTCCTCGCCCAGGACCTCGGGGTGCAGCGGAATGCGTACGTCCGGGTAGTACAGGGTCAGGACGCGCGCGTGGGCCTCGGCGTCCAGCGCGCCACCGGGCCGGACGAAGGCGGCCACGTCGGCGACGGCGTAGTGGACGCGGTAGCCGCCACCGGGCCGGCGGGCCAGGAACATCGCCTGGTCGAGGTCCTTCGAGCCGGGCGGGTCGACCGTGAAGAGCGGTACGTCCGTCGCGTCGTGCGCGGGCCGCGCCGGGTGCCGCGCCGCCTGCTCGGCCTCCTGCAGCACAGCGGGCGGGAAGGCCTCGGGGACGGCGGTGCGGGCCCGCAGCTCGTGCAGGGCGGACAGCAGCGGACCGTGCTCCCTGTCCGTCACGGCCAGCGGGCGGCGGGGCATGGCACCGAGCCTAGGCGCGCGCCGAGCGCCCGGCACGGCGAGTGCGGCGTACGGCGTGGGGGCGCCACGGCGTTAGGGTGCACAGGGCCGACCGACGCCGACGTCTTCGAGGAGAGATACGACCGTGCTCGTGCTGTTGCCGCCGTCCGAGGGGAAGGCCACCGGGGGTACCGGTGCCGCGCTGGAGATCGCGGAGCTGTCCCTGCCGGGCCTGCGCGAGGCCCGCGAGAGGGTGCTCGGCGAGCTGGTGGAGCTGTGCTCCGGCGACGAGGACAAGGCGGCGGAGGTGCTGGGCCTCAGCCAGGGCCTGCGCGGGGAGATCGCCAAGAACGCGGCCCTGCGCACCGCCCCCACCCGCCCCGCGGCCGAGGTCTACACGGGCGTCCTGTACGACGCGCTGGACCTGGCCTCGCTGCCGGCCGCCGCCCGGCGCGCGGCCGAGCGCTCCCTGCTGGTGTTCTCGGGCCTGTGGGGCGCGGTGCGCATCGGCGACGCCATCCCCTCCTACCGCTGCTCGATGGGGGTCAAGCTGCCCGGCCTCGGCGCCCTGGGCGCCTTCTGGCGCGGGCCGATGGCCGAGGTGCTGCCGGAGGCGGCGGGTACGGGCCTGGTCCTCGACCTGCGCTCGGCGGCGTACGCCGGCGCCTGGAAGCCCAAGGGCGAGCTCGCGGGCCGTACGGCCACCGTGCGCGTCCTGCACTCGAAGGTCGTCGGCGGTGTCGAGAAGCGGTCGGTGGTCAGCCACTTCAACAAGGCGACCAAGGGCCGCATCGTCCGTGACCTGCTGACTTCCGGCTCGGCCCCCGTTTCCCCGGCCGAACTCGCCGAGGCGCTGCGGGACCTGGGGTACGTGGTGGAGCAGGGCGCGAAGCCCGGCGCGCTCGACGTCGTGGTGACCGAGCTGTAGTCCGAGCTGTAGCCCGAGCTGTAGTCCGCATCCTGCCACTCCTGGGGGTGGTGGGCGGGTGACCGGCTGACAGAAGGTGAACGACGGTGACCGCCGTCCCGCTAACCTGCTGCCTGCCATGAACGATTTCGTTGATGAAGCACGCTCGCGAGTCGCACACCTGCTCAGGATGGCCAACACCGACGACGACCGGATCAGGGCGCAGATCATCGAGTACGCCGACAGCACGCCCGAGCCGCCGGTGATAAGCAGGGGCGCGGGCATCGTCACCACCGGGTGCGCCCGCTGCCGGCGCACCGCCTGGCGGCAGCACGACTGCGAGGGGCCCATGTGGGTGTGCGGGACGTGCGGTCACGTGGAGCCGATCACCCTGCGGTGCCCGCAGTGCGACCTCGACATGATCCCGCCGCGCGTGGGCGCGCCCGACCGGTGGGAGTGCCCGGGCTGCGAGCGGGTGGCGTCGACGGTCCCGTAGGGGCACCGCATCACCGGACGCGCAGGCGCGTCACACCCGCAGGTGCGACGTGTCGTTGAGCAGGCGCAGCGACGCGTTGCCGTCGGCGTAGTAGGCCACGGCCGACAGGGAGGCGGCCGACAGTTCCATGCGGAAGGCCGACTCCGGCGGGGCGCCCAGGGCCAGCCGTACGAGCGTCTTGACCGGGGTCACGTGCGTCACCAGCAGCACCGTGCGTCCCGCGTACCGGGCGATGAGCCGGTCCCGGGTGACGGCCACCCGGCGGGCGACCGCCGCGAAGCTCTCGCCGCCGCCGGTGGGGGCGGCCTTGGCCGAGGCGAGCCAGGCGTCGAGGTCCTCGGGGAAGCGCTCGCGGACCTCGCCGAACGTCAGGCCCTCCCAGGCGCCGAAGTCGGCCTCGCGCAGGCCGTCCTCGACGCGTACGTCCAGGCCCAGCCGGCCGGCGACGGCCTCGGCCGTCTCGCGGCAGCGCCGCAGCGGGGAAGTGACGATCGCCTGGATCGTGCCGCGCGCGGCGAGCGCGGCCGCGGCCGCCTCGGCCTGGCGGCGGCCGGCGGGGGAGAGTGCGGGGTCGCTGCCGCCGGAGCCGGAGAAGCGTTTCTCTGGTGTCAGGGCCGTCTCGCCGTGCCGCAGCAGCACGAAGGTGGTGGGTGCGCCGAGGTCGGCCGGTGCCGCCCAGCCGACGGGTGCGGCCTTGGGCTCGGCCAGGGGCTCGGCGACGGGCACCTCGACGGCGTGGGTGGCCGTGGTGCCGGCCGCGGCGGAGGCCGCGACCGCCAGCCCGGCCGACGAGCGGCCCGGCTCCCACTGCCGGCCCGCTTTGCCGGCGTCCATGGCCTCGTTGGCGAGCCGGTCGGCGTGCTTGTTCTCCTCGCGCGGGATCCACTCGTAGGAGACGCTGCCGGGCGGGAGGATCCGCCGGGCGGCGGCGGCGAGCGGCTTCATGTCCGGGTGCTTGATCTTCCAGCGGCCCGTCATCTGCTCGACGACGAGCTTGGAGTCCATCCGGACCTGGACGCTCGCCTCCGGGTCGAGGGCCCGGGCGGCCTCCAGCCCGGCGATCAGGCCCTTGTACTCGGCGACGTTGTTGGTGGCCCGCCCGATGTACTCGGCGGCCTCCGCCAGCGTCTGCCCGGTGGCCGCGTCGCGGACGACCGCGCCGTAGCCGGCGGGGCCGGGGTTGCCGCGGGAGCCGCCGTCGGCCTCCACGATGAAGCGGTTCGCCATGATGTTCGCTGCTACAGCCCGCTACTACAGCCCGGACTCGGGCGTACGGACGAGGATGCGGCGGCAGTTCTCGCAGCGCACGACGGCGTCGGGGGCAGCGGAGCGGACCTCGTTGAGCTCGGTGATGTTGAGCTCCAGGCGGCAGCCCTCGCAGCGACGCTGGTACAGGCGGGCGGCACCGACGCCACCGGACTGGGCGCGCAGCTTGTCGTACAGCTTGATCAGGTCCGCCGGGATGGAGTCGGCGACGACCTCGCGCTCCTTGGTGACGGTGGCGATCTCGGCGTCGATCTGCGCGGTGGCGGCGTCCCGGCGGGCGGCGGCGTCGTTGACCTTGGCCTGGACGGACTCCACGCGGCCGGTCAGCTCGCGGACCCGCTCCTGGGCGGCCTCGCGGCGCTCCATGACCTCGAGGACGACGTCCTCCAGGTCGCCCTGGCGCTTGGCGAGGGAGGCCACCTCGTGCTGGAGGTTCTCCAGGTCCTTCGGGGACAGGCCGGCGCCGGAGTCCAGGCGCTGCTGGTCGCGGGCGGCGCGCTGGCGGACCTGGTCGACGTCCTGCTCGGCCTTCGCCTGCTCGCGGGCGCAGTCGCTCTCCTCGGTCTGCGCGGCGACGAGCAGGTCGCGGTGCTGGGTCAGGTCGCCCTCGAGGGTCTGGATCTCGGCGTGCTCGGGCAGGCTCCTGCGCTTGTGGGCGAGCTGGGTGAGGCGGACGTCCAGGGCCTGGAGGTCGAGGAGGCGGATCTGGTCGGCGGGCGCGGCGTTCAGTTGGGGGCTCCTGGGGTTACTGGTGATGGGTGACGGACGACGCCGCGTGGGCGGTCCAGGGGTCGGTGACCGTGCGGCTGACGTGGGTGCGCAGGCCCCAGCCGTACCGGTCGGAGATCTCGTCGAGCTGGGCCGCGGCCTGCTCGGTCCAGGGCCATTCGGTGGCCCAGTGCGCGGCGTCGACCAGCGCCAGCGGGCTGTGCTGCTGGGCCTCGGAGGCGGGGTGGTGGCGCAGGTCGGCGGTGACGAAGGCGTCGACGCCCGCGGCGCGCACCTCGGCGAAGAGGGAGTCGCCGGAGCCGCCGCACACGGCGACGGTACGGATGAGGCGGTCCGGGTCGCCGGCCGCGCGGACGCCCTGCGCGGTGGCGGGCAGCCGCTTGGCGACGCGCTCGGCGAACTCCGCCAGCCGCACCGGCGGGTCGAGCTCGCAGATCCGGCCCAGGCCCCGGCGGCCGGCCGGGTCGCTCGCGTCGGGCACGAGGGGGCCGACGACGCGCAGGTCGAGGGCGCCCGCCAGGGCGTCGGAGACGCCGGGGTCGGCGCTGTCGGCGTTGGTGTGCGCGACGTGCAGCGCGATGTCGTTCTTGATCAGGGTGTGCACGACGCGGCCCTTGAAGGTGCCGGCCGAGACCGTCGTCGTCCCCCGCAGGTACAGCGGGTGGTGGGCCACGATCAGGTCGGCGCCGAGCTCCACGGCCTCGTCGACGATCTCCTGCACGGGGTCGACGGCGAACAGGACCCGGGTGACCGGTGCGTCGGGATCGCCGCAGACCGTGCCGACGGCGTCCCACTGCTCGGCCCGCTCCGGCGGCCAGAGGGCTTCGAGGGCGGCGATCACTTCAGACAGTACGGGCACGGGGAAAGGCTACCTGGCCGCGTGCCCCGGGCGGCCTCCTCGGTGGCCGTCCGGCAAGCACACCCGCCCCCCGTGTCTCGGGAAAACCGAAAACTCACCACCCGTACGCGTGAAGCCGCGGGGGTCGCAGGGTTCGGCGGGACGCCCGATAACTACGTTCTGTGCCGGAGGTGACGTTTCTCATGACGGTCTGTGCTCCCCTTGGCACCCCGGCCCCCTCTGACCCGCAGAGTCCTCCGGGCCCCTCGGCCCCGCCCGGCCCCGCGCGCAGTGCGCCGCCGGCGGACATGAGACGCCCCGCATTCACCGTCACGGCGGACGGCTCGTACGCGGCGTGGCTGGCCCTCGGCCGCGGTACGGACGGCTGGTTCCCCGAGCGCTGGACGCTGGACGGGCCCGAGCCGTACGCCGTGTCGCTGCCCGGCAGCCAGCCCGAGGAGGCCGACAGCCAGGTACTGCCGCTGACCGACGGCCGGGTGCTCATCCGGCGCCGGGTCGCCGAGCGGTACGCGCTGTCCCTGCTCTACCCCACCGGCCACGGCACCGGCGAGGTCCCCCTCGGGGCCATCGAATGCCGTCACCTCTGCCTGCTGCCCCCCGCACCCGACGGCGCCTGCGCCTACGCGCTCGTCCTCGCCGAACGGCACACCACGCTGTGGCGCGTGCACGGCGGCGGCAACGGCCCCGAACTGCTCGCCACCGTCCCCGGCCGGTGCGAGGGCGGCGCCTGGCTCGACCGCGCCGGGCGGCTGCTGGCCCTCGACCGCGAGCTGGAGGGCGTCACCAAGACCGTCGTCGTCGACCTCGGCCGGGGCGGCGAGACCAGCCCCCTGCTGCAGATCACCGACACCAGCAACGACCGGCTGCTGCTCGCCGAACCGGACAGCGGCCTGCTCCTCGTGCGCTCCGACGCGCCCGGCACCGACCGGCTCGGCTGGGGCGTGCTCGGCTCCGCCCGGCCCGTCCGCTTCCCCGAGTGCCTGCTGCCCCCGGGCACCGCGCTCACCCCCTTCGCCGCCCAGCCCGGGCACGGGCTGGCCCCCGAACAGTGCTCGGTCGCCTTCCGTGTGGACCGCGAGGGCGCCGGCAGCTGGGTGGGCGTGTGGAGCGCGGCCACCAAGCGGCTGCGGCAGTTCCCCGGGCCGGTCGGCTGGCTCACGGGCGCCGGCCTGTGGACGACCGGCGGCGAACTCAAACTGCCCTTCGTCACCCCCACCGTGCCCTGCGGCCTCGCCCGCCTGCGGCTGCCCCCGCCGGAGGAACCCGGCGGCGACCTGGCCGAACCGCTGTGCCTCGAACCGGACGACGAGGACGACGAGCCCTCCACCGGCCCTGCCGCCCTGGCCCCGGTGCCCGCCCCGCGCCCGGTACCGCTGCAGCAGGCACCGTGCGCCCGGGCGTCCGGCTAGTGGGACCGGCCGGCCACCGGCTGGCTTGGTGATCAAGGTCCCGTTAGACTTGCCGGCCGGGTGGCCGGGCCCGAACAACCGCGTGCGGCCGCCGGATCGAGACCGATTCCCGACCCGACGGAGTGACGTACCGCCATGTCCGACGCCGCCACGGCCCGCACCGGGACGACGCACGAGACGGAAGCGCACGCCCCCCGGGCGGCCGCCCCCACCGGCACGGGCCGCCACCGCGGCCCCCTGGCCCCGGAGGACGCCGCCGCCCAGCCCCCGGCGACCCCCCACGGCAAACACCGCCGCACCCCGGGCACGCAGGGGTAACCCCGGCGGGCACGAGAAGCGCCTGAGGCGTCACCCGTCCGGCCCAGCTGGACGGAGCGCCGGGGCCTCTCAGGCGCACCGTGAGAGCGAGCGCGGGGGACGCGCCCTCGGGTAGTGCCCTCGCCAAAGACTTCATCCGCACGCGCCCCTCAGCCATCAGGCCCATGATTCCCGCCAGCACCGGCAAATGATCGCTTTCGACGCCCTTGCCCGGGCCCAGGAAGGTCTCGGCCCCGGACATTGGTCGGGCCCGGCCGATATTGACGCGGTGAGCGGGAGCGTGTGCGGGGCCGCGCTATTCGGTTCGTTCGAGGTGACGTGATGTTCGCCCTGTCCGGCCGTTGAACCGCGGACGGCCGCGGGCCGTCATGTGGGTCGAGCGACGTGATCATCGCGTCCCTGACGGAGGAGACCTCTTATGACCGGCAAGCTCGTCACCAGGCTGTCCGTGGCCGCTGCGTCGACTTTCGCGGCTGTGGCCCTGCTCGGGGCCACACCCGCCCTGGCCGCCGCCGCAGGGGACGATGAGCGGGCACAGCAGATCGAGCAGGCGGAGGAGCACCTGCGGGAGGCCGAGCGGGAGGCCGATCCGCAGGCCGCCGAGGACCGCGACACCGAGCGCCGGATCGCCGCGGACCAACGAGACATCGAGGACGGCCTCGGCTCGGGGGACTCCAAGCGGGCAGCCCGGGCTGCCGAGGACGCGCAGGCCATCGCCGAAGAGCAGGCCGCCGCGGAGGGGGACTCCGAGGCGGAATAGCAGATGGGGCATCAGCTCGGCCGAAGGCCCGGCGGGTCGGCTCACCGGTGGCCGGAGGCTGGACACTCGGTCGCCCATCCCGGGCCGCCTCCGCCTCGGCGGACTTCAACGGCACGTTGCTGGCCAGGAGAGCGTTCCCCAGCGTTTCCGCAGGTCAGGAACCTACGCTGCACAGAACCCGGCGTACAGGCCGACTCGTCCGCCCCAACCCCCTTCGGTAGAAGCTGCATCGGCTTGCCTGATCACATGAGTCAAGGGAAGCACTCGTGCCTCACTGGCCGCATCGGCGTGCGGCCAGCGCAAGAAGCGTCCCCACGGCGCACCCCGGTGGCCGGGCGCCCCACTGGGTGGAGCCGTCCGATCGCCCGCTCCTGGCCCATCACCACGCGCGAGTAGTTCCACCGCTCCCTAGCGTGGAAAGGAGGCGAAGAGTGCGCACGGAAGGGAAACCAAGGTGTCTTTCCCCCTGCCGGCGATAGCCGCATCCATGGCCCTCCTGGCGCCGTTCGGTGCCGATGGCCGCGGGGCGAGTGTCGAGGCGTTCTTCGCCGGGGCACGCTCCGGGGCGCAGGCGGTGTCGTTCGACCAAGGAGCCGTGCCCGTGGGGGCGCGGATCGGGGTCGTGGAGCGGACAGGGCCGGACGGGACCGCCGTCGAGCTGACGGTGCACGGGCTGCAGGCGCACCGGATGTTCGGGGCGCACGTGCACCAGAAGACGTGCGGTACGGTCCCCGACGCCTCCGGGCCGCACTACCAGGACGTCAAGGATCCCCGGCAGCCCTCCACCGACCCCGCGTACGCCAATGCGCGCAACGAGGTGTGGCTGGACTTCACCACCGACGGGCAGGGCGACGGGGCCTCCGTCGCGCACGTGACGTGGCGCTTCCGCGCCGGTCAGGCGATGTCCGTCGTTGTCCATGCGCACGGTACCGCGACCGCGCCGGGGCAGGCAGGGACCGCGGGGGCCCGGCTCGCCTGTGTGAACGTGCCGTTCGAGTAAGGAAGTCGACTACTTCTCGAACGGGCTCGGCACCGGGAAGTAGCCCTCCAGGAAGGGGGCTATCAGCGCGTTCGTGCGCGCCATGTCCTTCTCCGTCGAGACCGTGTCGTTGATGCAGAACGCGTCCATGTCCCGGTGTGCCAGCAGGCGGTTGAGCCTGCGGGACGTGTTCGGGTGGGCCAGGTCCATGTAGACGTAGCGCAGGTCGGACGGTATGGCCTTGGCCCGGTGGTAGGCGTAGTAGTGGTGCAGGGAGGAGGCGACCGAGAGGTCGGCCGGGCTGCGGAAGCGGGCTGCGGCGGTGGCGGCGTGGGCGTCGGCGTAGCGTTCCTCGATCTCGTCGAGGACGGTGCGGCTGAGCGCGTGCGGCACGTGGCGCATCTTTTGGGTGAAGGTGGTGCCGAAGCCGTCTTCTATCAGGGCCCGGTTGTTCTTGGCCGCCGCCGCGACCGGCGGGTCGGCCGGGTTGTGCACGCCGAGGGGCACGAGGGCGGGCGAGGGGAAGAACTTGGTCAGCCCGTTGGAGAGGAAGAAGTCCTGCGGGGTGAGGGGGCTGCCGAGGAAGACGTCGTCGTTGAAGTACAGGAAGTGCTCGGAGAGTCCCTCGATGTGGTGCAGCTGGGTCTCGATGGCGTGCGAGTTGAACGTGGGCAGCACGGCCGGGTCCGAGAAGATCTCGCGGTGGCTCACCACCCGGATGCCGGGGTGGTCGGTGTTCAGCCAGGCGGGCGTCTGGTCGTCGGTGACCAGGTAGATCGTGCGCACCCAGGGCGCGTACTGGTGGATGGAGCGCAGGGAGTACTTGAGCTCGTCGCGGCTGATGTAGCGCGCGTCGTTCGCGGCCTCCTCGTGGCGCTCCTCGCCCGTGCCGTCGGCCTCGCGCTGGGCGCGGGCGCGCCGGGCGGCCCACTCGGGGTCGTTGCCGTCCACCCAGGTGTAGACGACGTCGATGGGGAAGGTGACGTCCTGCGGGAGCCGGAGGGTGAATTCGGGGCGGGTGCGCACGCGGCGTCCGCGCCGGGCGGTGGCCGGTCCCTCGGCGGCGTGGCCGAGCGGGCCGGTGAACAGCTCCAGGGGTGCCTCGACGCTCTCGCCGTCGGCGTCGACCTCCTCCACGACGCCGTTGCGGCGCGGGGCGGTGAGCACGGGCCGGCCGTACGGGCCGTCCTCGCGCGTCCAGAACTGGATGTCGCAGCCGTGCTCCGGGCCGAGGACGAGCGAGCCGTCGGCGGTGGTGCGCAGCCACGTCAGCCGCAGGACGGCGGTCTTCTCCAGCTGCCGCCAGGTGCCCGCCACGAAACCGGGCAGGGCCTGGCCGGGGGCGCCCGTACGGTCGACCGCGGCGACGTAGCCGGGGGTGCGGGCGCACAGGCGGGCCAGCTGCTGCAGGGCGCGCCGGCGGTCGGCGGCGGCCACGGCGACGGCCGGGGCGGTGCCCTCGGTCGCCCAGCGGACGCAGAAGTGGTCGATGCCGGCGTCCTCCAGCGCGGAGGTCACCAGCGACAGGGCCTCGGCGCGGGCGCCGTGCGGCGTGGGCGCGGGGTCGACCAGGGCTATGTGGGCCTTGCCGTCCACGAGCACCGCGCGCGGCAGGTGCGACTCCAGGTGCCCGGCGTAGCGGCGCTGCAGCCGGCGGCCGCGTATGCGCTGGTGGCGCTGCTGGAGGTCGAGGGAGTCGGCCATGTGCTGCATGAGGGCGCCGCGGGTCTCGACGGAGACCCGCTGGGCTATCGCCCGCCGCGCGCTCTCCGGCAGCAGCCGGCGGTAGGCCTTGACGAGGCCGGACTTCTCGGGGTTCGCCTGGCGGGGCACGGACGGCACGGCTGCCGCGGCGGGGGCGGGGCCGGCGGCGTCCTCGCCGGTCACCGGCTTCGCCGACTGGTCGAGTGCCAAGATCCTTCAACCCCTCGGTCGCACAGCCCGGTCGCGCGGCCCGCCTGGCGGCCTACGGCCCGGGCGGCCTGCGGTCCGCCTCGCGGCAACGCCGATCCCGCGGCCCCGGAAACACAGAGAAACAAGTAACTACCAGAGCGTTTTGCGCGGAGGCAATCCGCCGCCGGACCGTCCCCCGGCCGTGTGCCGGGGCGCGGGCGGGCGTGCAATGCGCTCCCTTCAAGGGATCCACCGCTTTTCGGGCCGTACGGTTCCGCATGCGCCGTGTGGGGAATTTCACCTGGTGGCAACGCCCCCGCAAGCGTGGGGTGGCAGGGCGAAAGCCGTTGCCGACCGGGCGGGCCACCGCGGCCCGCCCCTTACCCTGAATGAGTGCTCGTTCAGATCATGACCCCCGCGGCTCACGCACCGGCGGGCGGCCACGGGGAGAGCCCGTGACCGCGCCCCGCCACGCCCTGCGCGTGATCAAGAAGTCCGCCCGCATCGCGCTGCGCCGCAGCCCGGCCTGGAAGGTCGGCCAGCAGGTGCGCCGCCGCGTGGGCACCGGGATCGCGAACGGCCGCGACACCTACGTCGACTCCCTGCTGATGCCGGCCGCGCACGGTTCGGCGGCCCGCGTCCAGTACGCGGCCGTGCTCGACGGCCACACCCTGAACCTGCAGGCCGTGCTCCCCGCCGGCACCCCCGAGGCCGCCCCCGCCCATCTGGTGCTGGTCAACGGCGCCACGGCGGTGCGCACCGAGGCCCGCCTGGAGCGCACCACGGCCGGCGAGCTCACGGCGACCGCCACCGTCCTGCTGGGCGCCGAGGCCGGCGGCCTGCCGGTCAACGTCGGCCGCTGGCACCTGGCCCTGGAGGTGGAGCGCCCCGGCGCGACCGTACGGCTGCGCCTGCTCGGCGACGGCGCCCCGGCGTACAGCGGCCCCACCCGGCCGCTGGCCGTCTGCCCGGTCACCGGCCGCCGGCACCGCCTGGGCATCACCCCGGCCGGCCAGCTGCGGCTGACCGTCGCCGCCGCCGAGCCCCGCGCCGAGGTGCTGCGCATCGAGCGTTCCTTCAGCGGCGTGGACGTGCTCTTCGCCCTGTACGGCGCCGACGCCGGCGGCACCCGTCCCGTCGTCGAGCTCGCCGAGCAGGACCGCCGCGGCGTGCTCCGGCACACGGCCGAGCCGCTGCCGGGCGACGACAGCGCCTGGCGGCTGAGCGTGCCGCTGGCCCGGGTGCTCGACACCTCCCGCACCCAGACCTGGAGCCTGCGCCTGCCCCGCGCCGCGCGCGGGGCCCGGCCGCTGGAGCTGGGCCGGCGCGGCCACGACCTGCGCGCCCCGCGCCAGGTGTTCACCCCGCCCAAGTTCACCGTACGGGCCGCGGACGGCACGTTCGTCCAGATCAAGCCCCAGTACACCCGCCGCGGCGCGCTTCGGCTCGTCTGCACCCCGCGCGCCCCCAGCACCCGCTGAGGACACCGCCACCGGACCGCCGCACACACGAAGGCCGCACGTGAAAATCACCTTTCTGCTGACCTCCGCCGACACCATGGGCGGTACCGAACGCGCCACGATGACCCTCGCCGAGCTGCTCGCCGAGCAGCACCAGGTGGAGATCCTCAGCGTCTTCCGCACCCAGGACGAGGCGTTCTTCGACAGCGGCGCCGTGCGCGTGCGCAACCTGATCGACACCCGCGGCGGGCAGCAGCGCCCGGTGCGGTCCGAGGCGGACGGCGGCCCGGAGCTGGCCGCCGCCCACCGGCGCCTGGCGAGCGCCCCCAGCGAGCTGATCCAGCCCGAGTGGGAGGGCGCCTTCAACCGCCTGGCCGACCTCGAGCTCGCCGAGGCGCTGCAGGACACCGACGCGGACGTGCTGATCTCCTCCACGCCCGCCCTGCTCGCCTACATGGCCCAGCTCGCCCCCCGCCACGTGCTCACCGTGCACATGGACCACCGGGTCTCCGAGCTGCGCGGCGTCACCGGCGAGCCGCTGCGGATGTACACCTCGCACATCGACGCCCTCGTCTCGCTCACCAGCCGCACCCGCGACTGGTTCGCCGAGACCCTCGGCGCCTGCGCCCCGCGCCTGGCCGCGATCGGCAACGCCCTGCCCGACGGCTTCCGCCCGCGCTCCACCCTGGAGACCCGCACCGTCGTCCTCGGCGCCCGCCTGGCCGCCGAGAAGCAGGTCGAGCACGCCATACGGTCCTTCGCCACCGTGGCCGCCGACCGCCCCCGCTGGACGCTGCGCGTCCTGGGCGACGGCCCGCGCATGCGCGCCCTGAAGAACCTCGCCAACCACCTCGGCGTCGCCGACCAGGTGCAGCTGGTCGGCAGCACCGGCAACATGGCCGAGGAGTGGGCCAAGGCGTCCATCGCCATGCTCACCTCCCGCGTCGAGGCCTTCGGCCTCGTGCTCGTCGAGGCCCAGGCCGCCGGCGTGCCCGTCGTCGCCTACGACTGCCCCAACGGCCCCGGCGAGATCCTCACCGACGGCGAGAACGGCCTGCTCGCCCCGCTGGGCGAGGAGGGCGAGCTGGCCGACGCCCTCGCCCGCCTGATGGACGACGACGAGCTGCGCCGCGCCATGGGCGCCGCCGCGCTTGAGAACGCCGGCCGCTTCAGCCACGACCAGGTCGCCAAGGAGTGGAACGACCTGCTCGACGAGCTCGCCGCACACCGCTCCGGCGGCCGGCGCGACGCCGAGCGGGCCCGCCGCCGCATGCTGCAGGCCGCCGCCGACACCGCCGGCGGCATCGCCGGCGCCGCCGTGCCGCGCGGCACCGACCGCTCCTTCTCCGACGTCGCCCACAAGGCCCACGAGGTGCGCATCGAGGCGGCCCGCCCCGACGTCAAGCGCGCCGGCGGCCAGATCTGCCTCGTCCGCGAGAACACCACGCCCTTCGAGGTCATGCAGGACAACCTCGACCTAACCGTGGACGCCCTCGACGCCCTGGGCATCGCCTACGCGGTCACGCCCACCACCCAGCTGCGGCACACCATCGCCGTCGACGGCGCCTTCCGCGACGCCTTCGTCGACGAGCTCGCCCGCCGCTACAAGGACGAGCCGGTCTACGTCGCCCTGCTCAACGCCCGCGGCTCCGTGCTGCGCACCGTCCTCGCCGGCTACCTGACGCCCTCCGTCGTCCCGTCCACCTGCGTGGGCATGCGCGTCTTCCGCCCCGTCATCACCGGCGGCGGCCAGCTGCGCGTCAGCGGCGTCTACGGCTGCACCGTCGCCTTCTGGCAGGACACCGAGGACGACGAGACCACCGTCACCTTCCCCTCCGGCACCCGCTACGGCGCCACCCTGCCGCGCACCGAGCTGGCCAAGCCCGCCACCACCCGCATCGGCGAGCGCGAGTACAGCACGCTGGAGGCGTTCGCCAAGACCTTCGTCGACGAGGTCGACTTCCCCATCGACGTCGTCTACACCTGGGTCGACGGCACCGACCCCGCGTGGCTGGCCCGCAAGGAGAAGACGCAGGCCGAGCACGGCATCCTGGCCGCCGCCTCCGCCGGCGCCTCCGCCCGCTTCCGCAGCCGCGACGAGCTGCGCTACTCGCTGCGCTCGCTCGACATGCACGCCCCCTGGGTGCGCACCATCTACCTGCTGACCGACGACCAGACCCCCGACTGGCTGGACACCGACCACCCGCGCGTGAAGGTCGTCAGCCACCGCGAGGTCTTCGGCGACACCGGCCGCCTGCCGTCGTTCAACTCGCACGCCATCGAGAGCCGCATCCACCGCATCGAGGGCATCGCCGAGCACATCCTGTACTTCAACGACGACGTCTTCCTCGGCCGCCCGATGCAGCCGGAGTCCTTCTTCCACGGCTCGGGCGCGGCCAAGTGCTTCATGTCGCCCACCGCCGTGCCGGCCGGCGACCCCTCGCTCGACAGCGACCTCGTCTTCGCCGCGGCGAAGAACAACAGGGCCTTCATCGAGCGGGAGTTCGGCAAGACCGTCACCAACACCTTCCTGCACACCCCGCACCCGCTGCGCCGCAGCGTGCTGGAGGAGCTGGAGGAGCGGTTCCCGGAGGAGATCGGCACCACGGCCTCCGCCCAGTTCCGCAGCCGCAGCGACCTGGCGATCGCCTCCTCGCTGCACCACTGGTACGCGCTGTTCACCGGGCGCTCCCTGCCGGGCAGCATCAGCTCGGCCTTCGTCAACGTCGGCCTGCGCGAACACCACGTCCGCCTGCACCGCATCCTCGCGACGCGCGCGAACGACGTGTTCTGCATCAACGACTACCACGACGGGGACGTGCCGGAGGACGAGCAGGCGGATGCCCTCGCGGTCTTTCTTGAGGGCTACTTCCCCGTCGCCTCCCAGTTCGAGAAGGGCTCCGAGCGCAACCGCCGCCTCGTCCACGGGGGCGAGTGACCGGCATGACGACTTCTTTTGCCCCTCGCAGGAGAACGGTGCTCGCCGCGATGCTCGCCCTCGCCGCAGCGGGCTGCACCTCGAAGACGCAGGAGCAGCCCAAGCCCGTCACCGTCACGCCCCGGGCCCAGGTGCCCGTCGGCGACGACGGCGCCTCGGGTGCCACCAGCATGCAGATCGTCGCCCACCCCGACGACGACCTGTACTTCATGAACCCGGACGTACGGCAGTCCATCGACGCCAACGACAAGGTTGTCAGCGTCTACGTCACCAGCGGTGAGGCCGACGGCCGCAACAAGGTGCCCGGCCGCAAGGAACGGCTCAAGCCGGACTTCGCCGGCTACGCCGGCGCCCGCCAGCAGGGCCTGCGGCAGGCGTACGCCCTCATGGCCGCCGGCGACCCGCACGCCGAGTGGAAGCGCGGCGTGCTGCCCCTGCCCGGCGGCCTGCAGGCCGAGACCGACACCCTCGTCAGCCACCCCGGCGTCGTCCTGGTCTTCCTCGGCATCGCCCAGCACACCGCGGACGACAAGGCCGGCGGCGGCAAGGACGTACGCCTGCCGGCGCTGTGGTCCGACCCCAAGGCCGTCAGCAAGACCCGCGTGGCGGCCGGCTCCACCGTCCAGGAGTCCCACCCAATCGACCGCGGCGCCGTCATCGACGCCCTCGCCGCCGTCCTCGACCACTTCCGGCCCACCCTGGTGCGCACCATGGACCTGGACCCGGACATGCAGGTCCACGACGCCCGCAACCGCCTGCACCACGACCAGGCCGGCTACTCCGACCACCCCGACCACACCGCGGCCGCCCTCTTCACGTACGCCGCCCTCCAGCGCTACCGCGGACCGGGCAAGGGCGCGCACTACACCGTCACCGCCTACCGCGGCTACTACAACGAGCGGTGGCCGCAGAACCTGCCCGACGCCGCCGTACGCCGCAAGGTCGCCGTGCTCAACGCCTACGGCGGCGCCCCCGGCTCCTGCGACTTCCCCGCCGGCTGCGGCGACTACGACGTCGGCCAGAACCGCGCGTACGGCACCGGCTGGGCCCAGCGCACCAGCTACCGCTACCCGGGCAACGCCACCTGGGTGCTGCCCGACGCCGACGGCCGCCTCACCGCCTTCGGAGTCCTCGACCAGCAGGCCGCCCTGTGGCACGAGAGCTCCCCCGGCAGCGGCAAGTGGCAGGGCCCCAAGCTCCTCGGCGGCGGCCCCCTGCTGCCCGGCCTGACCGCCGGCCTCACCCACGACGGGCGCTGGCAGGTCTTCGCCGAGCGCATCTCCGGGCTCGGAACGGGCCCCGACGACAACAGCCGCGAGCTCGTCGTCGCCGAACAGGACCGCAAGAACGGCGACTTCGGCCCCTGGACCTCCCTCGGCAACCCCGAGGACCGGGCCGCCCGCGGCCGCCGCGTCGGCGGCCCCGTCGTCGCCCGCAACGCCGACGGCTCCGCCCAGCTCTTCGCCCGCAACTGGGCCAAGGGCGTCGCCACCCGCCACCAGCAGCCCGACGGCACCTGGACCCCGTGGACCCAGCTCGACGGCGGCGCCGAGGTCCAGGAGGGCCTGGCCGCCGTCACCGACACCAAGGGCCGCATCCACGTCTTCGGCTCCGGCCACGACACCGTCCACCACTGGGTCCAGCGGCAGCCGGGCGGCACCTTCGAGCACCTGCCCACCAAGCTCCCCCTGCCCGCCGACCCGCCGGCCGCACTGGCCCGCCCCGACGGCTCCCTCCTGCTGGTCATCCGCGAACCGAAGACCGCAACCCTGCTCGCCTACCGGCTCCCCGCCGGCGCCACCGAGTGGGAACGCCTCCAACTGGGCCTGGCCGCCCGCGGCTTCGGCCCCGCCACCCTCCTGCCCGCGGGCGAGCACACCCTCATCGCCGCCCGCAACGACAACGGCTCCACCAGCCTCGCCCTCTGGCGCACCGGCAAGACCCCCCGCTGGACCACCCAGCCCGGCCTGGCCGTCGGCACGGCCGCCCTGGCCACGGCCAAGGGCAAGAAGCACACGGTGGCCTGGCTCGGCACGGACGCCAAGCTGCACGCGGCGGGCGTGAAGTAGGGCGCGCTGCGGTACAGAACGGGTCCGGCCCCTCACCTCGGTAGGAGGTGAGGGGCCGGCCCCTTGTACGCGCCTGTGGTCACCAGCCGTCCGCGAGGCGCAGAGGGCGGCTGAAGGTGGCGTTGCCCGTGTTGAGCCACTCGTGGAGGGCGCCGGTTGCGGGGTTCCTGGCGAGGAGGTGGGCGATGCCGCCCTTGCGGAGGGGGAAGGCGGTGACGTCCGCGTACGTCCAGCCTCCGGTGAGGTTCCGGGGTGTGGCGAAGGTGCCGTCGCCCTTGCCCGCCCAGAGGTGGAGCTTGCCGCCTGCGTCCTTGGCGAGGAGGTCGGCCTTGCCGTCGCCGGTGAAATCGGCGGCCGTTGTTTCGGTGAAGTTCCATGCGTTTTGGACGGGGCGCGGGCTGTCGAACGTGGTGTTTTTACCGCCTCGCCACAGCTTCAGGTTTCCGGCTGCGTCGCGCGCGACCAGGTCCGGGACGCCGTCACCCGTGAAGTCCGCTGCCACGGTCTGCGTGGACGTCCAGCCGCCCGCCACCTTCCGGGGGGCGGCGAAGGAGCCGTTGCCCTTGCCCGCCCACATCTGGAGGTTTCCGGCGGCGTCCTTGGCGAGGAGGTCGGCCTTGCCGTCGCCGGTGAAATCGGCGGCCACCGTCTCCGTGAAGTCCCAGTTCTGCATGACCCGCTTCGGGCTGCCGAACGTGCCGTCGCCGCGCGAGCTGTCGTCCACGTCCTTGTTGCCGGGATGCAGCCGGAGTTCGCCGTTCGTCGCGCGGGTAATGAGGTCGGGGATGCCGTCGCCGGTGAAGTCCGCCGCCACGATTCCCGTGGCCCCAGCGGCGGTGGGCGTGGCCGTCGGGGCTGTCGCAGCTGCCGTCGGAGCCGCCGTCGGGCTCGGGCTCGCGCTCGGAGCGGGACCTGTCGGTACGGGGGAGCGGGCGGGGGTGACGGCGTCGGCGAGGGCTTGGTTGCCGTTGTCGGCGAAGTGCAGCCGGTCGTCGCCGCGGTTGTAGTAGGCGGCGAATACGCGCGTGGGATTCAGCGGGTCCCGCATGGCGGCGTCGAAGTCCACGTAGCCGTCGATGTCGCGCATGGTGCGAATGCGGTCGTTGAGGGCCTGCCGCTCGCGGTCCATGGCGGGGGTGTATTCCTTGAATCCCTTGAACGGCGGAATCGTGGCCACGGTGAAGGTGATTCCTGCGGCGTGGGCCCGCGCGGCGAGCTGTCCGATGGCGGCGGCGAGTTCCGGTGCCGTCGCTTTGCCGAAGACGATGTCGTTGATGCCCTCGTAGAAAATGACCGACTTGACGTTGGTCTGCGCCAGCACATCGCGGTCGAAGCGCTTGAGGGCGCTTTCCCCCCACTCGGCCGGGTCGCCGTCGGCGAGTATCCGGTTGCCGGATATGCCGGCGTTCACGACGCCCATCGGCTTGTCCCGGGCCTGCAGCGCACGCCCGTACGCGTTGGGCCAGCGGCGGTTGGCGTCGGTCGTCGTGTGGCCGCCGTCGGTCTGCGAGTCGCCGAGGAGGACGACCGTACCGCCGTTGCGCGCCATGACGTCGACGCCGCTGAGGAAGGCCCAGTGCGTGAAGGAGGTGGGGAAGCGGCTGCCCGCGGATTCCGCCGTACGGTCGACCGCGTCGCCCGGCGCGGACGCGAAGGACGTCGCCCGCGTGTAGTCGTGGAACGGGGCGCTGTTGACGCGGTCGGGCAGATGGAGGCTGACCAGGAGGTTCTCGTCCGCCTTGACCGGGAACGCCGCCGGGTCGCTGTAGACGCTCCCGCCGGGCGCCAGGACGGTGCCCGGCGCGCCGCCGAAGGTGAGGGGGAGCGGGGCCGCGTCCGCGGTGGCCCCGATGGACTGGCGGGCGATGGTGGCGCGCCCGATGGTCACGGGCTCGGTGCCGAAGGTGTTGACGAGGTGGATGCGGGCGGAGGCGCCGGCGATGCTGGTGTGGACGACCATGCGCAGTGTCTGCCGGCCGGTGACCTTGGACTGGGCGGCGGGGCCGGCCGTGGCCATGGCCGTGCCCCACGTCCGCGTCCACGTGGGCATGACCGTCCAGGCCCGCCCGACGGCCTCCGACTCGGTGCCGCCGAGCAGGGTCATGACCGGCCACACCAGGGCAGCGACTGCCACGATGCAGGCGACGACGGCCAGCGGGAATCCTCCTCGAAGGAATCCCCGTTGTGGCCGTCGCCGGCGGGATCTGCGGCGCGCGCTGCCGTGGCGTGCCATCGGTGCTGTGTCTCCTAGTGGCTGAAGGTGTTCGGATGACCAGGTGCCAGGTGGGTTGATCTCAATGCCTCACAGAATGATCACCCATCCGCAGAAACCGCCGTCATCCGGGCACCCTGTTACCAGCTGTCCGCGAGGCGCAGCCGTCCGCTGAAGGAGCCGCCACCCAGGCCGAGCCACTCGTGGAGCACCCCGGTCGCGTCGCTGCGTGCCATGAGGTGGGCGATGCCGCCTGTACGGAAGGGGACGGCCGAGGTCTGTGAGTAGTTCCAGTCGCTCAGCAGCTTCCGTTTGCGGCTGAAGTCACCGTTGCCCCCACCGGTCCACAGATACAGGTCATTCGCCTGATCCTTGGCGATGAGATCAGATTTGCCGTCACCGGTGAAATCTCCGGCCGTGGTCTGGGTGAAGTTCCAGCCACCGGTGAGCCGGACTTCCCGGCTGAAACCGCCCTTTCCGTCGCCCGTCCACAGGTGGAGGTCGCCGCCCGCGTCGCGCGCGACGAGGTCGGCATGGCCGTCACCGGTGAAATCCGCGGCCACCACCTCGGTGTACGCGAAGTTGCCCAGCAGCTTCCTCTTGCGGCTGAAGTCGCCGTTGCCGCCGCCGGCCCAGAGGTAGAGGACGTTGTCGTCGCCCTTGGCGACGATGTCGGCCTTCCCGTCCCCGGTGAAGTCGGCGGCCGTGGTCTGGGTGAAGTTCCAGCCGTCGGTCTGCTTCCTGACCTGACCGAAGGTGCCGTCCCCCTTGCTCCTGTCGTCGACGTCGGAATTGCCGGACCAGAAGTACAAGGGGGCGTTCGTCTCGTTCTTCCCGCGCGCGATGGCATCGGGAATGCCGTCGCCGGTGAAGTCCGCGACGGTCGTCTGGTCGAAGCGCGCGGTGACGCGCGAGGGTACGGGCGGCTGGGCGACGGAATCGGAAAGCGCCTGGCTGCCGTTGTCACCGAAGTGGAGCCGGTCGTCGCCGCGGTTGTAGTAGGCGGCGAAGAGCCGGCTCGGGTCGAGCGGATCCCGGGATGCCCCGTCGAAATCCACGTACGCGTCGATGTCGCCGGTACGGCGGATGTACTCGTTGACGTCCTGGCGGACCTGTTCCATGCGGGCGTCGTACCGCCCGTACCCCCGGAAGGGCGGAATGGTGGCCGCTGTGAACGTGATGCCCGCACTGCGCGCACGGGAGGCGAGCCGGCGGATGCCACCGACGATGTCCGGGGCGGAGGCGTTGCCGTAGACGATGTCGTTGATGCCCTGGTAGAGGATCACTGACTTGACGTTGGGCTGCTCCAGTACGTCCCGGTCGAAACGGCCGATGGCGCTCTGCCCGTAGTCGGGGTGATCGGACAGCAGGAAGCCGCCGGATATGCCGGCGTTGACCACGCCCATGGGCCGCTCCCGCGCCTGCAGGGCGCGCGCGTAGTCGTCGCCCCAGCGGCGATTGGCGTTGTCCGTGGTGTGCCCGCCGTCGGTCTGCGAATCGCCGAGGAGAACGGTGGTGCCGCCGCTGTTGACGGACATGACGTCGACGCCGCTGAGAAAGGCCCAATAGGGGAAATCGGTCCGGAAGTTCTCGTCGCCGGTCTCGGCGCTGTGGTCCGCCGTGTCGCCGGGCGCCGTCGTGTACGACCTGGTCAGCGTGTACGGGTGGAAGGGCGCCATCGCCACCGGGTCGGGCAGGTGGATGCTCACCAGGAGGTCCTCGTCCGCCTTGACGGAGAACGCGGCCGGATCGCTGTCGACGCTGCCGCCGGGCGGGAGCACGGTGCTCTGCTTGCCGCCGAAGGTGAGGGTGACGGGTGTGCCGGTGGCCGAACCGTTCTCGTCCCTGTTGGCGACGGTGGCATGTCCGATGGTGACGGGCGCGGTACTGAAGGTGTTGACGAGGTGGATGCGAGTGGCAGTGCCGGCGGTGCTGGTGTGCACGACCATCCGCAGCGTCTGCCGCCCCCGCACCTGGGAGCCCCGCCGGTCGGACTTCTCCTTACCGGGCGGCGCCGGCCACTCGGCGGGAGCGGCGATGGTCATGGCCGTACCCCACGTCCTTGTCCAGACGGGGGCGGCGGCGGGCGCGGCGGGTGCGGCTTGGGCGGGGGAGGCGGCCAGCGTGGTGGTCAGGGCCGCAAGGACGGACACCGAGGCGACGGCGCCGGCTCCGGGTCTCCACCGGGACCATCGGCGGATGCCGTGAGAGGTGTCGGAGCGTGCCATGCGTGCTGTCTCCTTCGACTGAGGGAAAGACGATAGAGCGAGCAGCCGGAAGGGGGCGCGGCGCACAGGCCCCGACGCCCCCTTCGGATGGTGGCGATTCCTACGAGCCGTCGGCAATCTTGACGCGGCTCGAGAAGTTGCCGTCACCGCGGCCGTTCCACAACCACATGTAGGAGGAGCCGGTCTTCTCGTCCTTGGCGATGATGTCGGTCTTGCCGTCACCGGTGAACTCGCCCGCGGTCGTCTGGACGAAGTTCCAGCCACCGGTCAGGGTCCGGGCCCGGCTGAAGTCGGCGTTCTTGGCACCCGTCCACAGGAGGAGGTTGGCCTTGTCGTCGCGGGCGATGAGATCGGCAATGCCGTCACCCGTGAAGTCGGCCGCCACGGTCTGGGTGAAGTTCCAGTTCTTGGTGCTGAGCGCACGCCGGTCGGCGAACGTTCCGCGGCCCTCGCCGGGCCACAGCCACAGCGTCTTGTCGGCGTCGACGGCGATGATGTCGGCCTTGCCGTCACCGGTGAAGTCACCGGTCACCATCTGGGTAAAGGCCCAGTTGTTGGTGCTGAGCGGCTTGCGGGAGTCGTAGACGCCGCTCTTACGACCGGGCCACATGTACAGGTTCTTGCTCGCGTCGCTGGCCACGAGGTCGCTCACGCCGTCGCCGTTGAAGTCGGCGCTGACCGTCTCGTTGAAGTTCCAGCCGCCGGTCAGAACGCGGGGCGTGCCCCACAGGCCGCTCTTGCGACCGGGCCACACGGAGAGGTCCCGTGCTGTGTTCACGGTGAACAGGTCGGTCGTGCCGTCGCCGTCGTAATCACCAGCAGCCACGATGGTCTGGTCGAACGGAACGCGGGACGTGGTCGTCGAAATCCAGCCGGCCAGGTCGTCGACGCGGGTGTCGATGGCGCCCTTGCGCGTCTCGGCCGGGTCGGTGCCGACGCAGCCACCCTGCCAGGAACGACTGTTGACGCCGACGAGCTCCTGCCTGCCGGCGATGTCACGGAAGGCAGGACCACCGGTGTCGCCCTTGCAGACCACGGCGTCGGCGTCCTTGCCGGCGAGGCCCATCGACTGGGGCGCGACCGAGTTCACGGTGAAGGACGACGAGCGCAGGACGTTGGGTACCCATTCGCCCTTGGTACGGCCGTAGCCGGCGACGCGCAGCTCCTCGCCCTGCATCGGCGCACTGTTGGTCAGCGCTACGGGCGTGACGCCGGACACCGGCTTGGCCAGCTTGGCCAGGACCAGATCGCGGTCCTCGCGCGGCACCAGCTGGACCACGTCGACGACGGTGCCGTTGTCGCGCGTCAGGTCGGTGCGGCCGATGGTCGCGGTGGTCTTGAGCTTCGGCTCGCCAGCAGGAATCTTGAAGCCCTGCGCGGGGTTGTCGGCGAAGCAGCTGGCCGCGGTGATGAGCCACTGCTGCTCGACAAGAGCGGCCGAGCAGCTACGGGCGGTGTCGCCGCTGCCGATGTCGAGCTTGGCCGTGAACTGGAACGAGTCCTTGGCGGGCGCGCCTTCGACGGCCTGAGCCGGCGTCATGGACAGAAGGGCCGCGGCAGCAGCGCCGGACGCGACGATTCCTCTTGTCCACGCGGTGCGTGAACGTATGAGAGACATGGTTCTCCCCCTCGGGGTTGATCTCAGAACGCCGGAGACGGGTGGTCAGTCCTGGTCTCCGGGAGTAGGGCTATAGCGGCCGCATGGCCGCAATAGCTTGCGGTCAGCTGGTGACGCGCAGCTCGACGAGCATGGAGCGCTGGCTGACGTCGCCGGCTTCGCCGAGGGCCTGGAAGTCGTTGGCGGGGGCGTTGACGACCGTCTCCTTGCCGCCCGTGTTGATGGTGGCCTGGACCGGGTGCTCCTTGGTCCACATGCCGAAGGAGTCCTTGAGCTCCAGGGTGACCCAGCCCTTGGTACCGCGGACGTTGAAGCAGTACTTCTTCTGGCCGCTGCGGGACTTGACCTCGATGGCGTTGGTGCCATCACAAGCGGCGAGGGTGATGTTGCCGTCACCGCGCTTGAGGAGGATCTGCTGCTCCTGCTGGATCTTGGCGGCGTTGGGGTAGGCGAAGTCCTCGACAGCGGACGGCATGTCCGTGTCCGTGTCCGTGGCGGTGGTCGGGGGCTGGGGGGCGGCGTAGGCGACGTTCAGGGTGGTGACGGCAGCCAGGGCCGTGACCGAGCCGATGACGCCGGTGAGGAGTGCCTTACGGGCACGAGATATCGTCATTTCTGCTCCGTATCAGGACATGAGGGGCAGTCGCTGAGAGACGCCCATAAGTGTCAGAAGTAAAGCACATGTAAGATCACGTCCGCTTCTCAACCCCTTGGTGCCAGTGAGTTGGGGCGCTGTGCTGCGAGTTGGTCTTGCTTGAATGCTGGTCGATGACTGGCGTACCACCGGCAGGGGGATGCCGGGAGCGCCGATCCGCGGCTGGCCCATCGCCGGTGCGCAGAGGGGTGACACTTCGATGAGGGGGAACTTGCCGAGTGAAACGGCGAACACTCCTTTCCGGTAGATGGAGTTCCGGAAAGCTGGCCCATGCGACGGGCATTACCTGTAGAGGGATCGGCGGCGTTGTGCTGCCGATGGCGATGATGGTGGGCCTGATAGGGGCAACGCCCGCATCTGCTGACGACGACCCCAGAGTTTTCAGTGATCGAGCCTTGGCTGTTTCGATTTGGCAATCTGGCGGTCCGGGCATCCGGGAAGCGGCCGAGCGGGCGCTACTAGGCTCTGACGAGGACATACGAAAATTCCTCGGCGATGCCAATGCGATTCAGTATGACGACGATTATGTCGATGCGAGCCGGATCTTTAATACCGGTGGCACGGCAGTTCGTGAGGCGACGAAGAAGGCGCTGCAGGGCACTCCGAAGGAACTGCGCCTATACCTGAGGAGCGGCTGGGAGAAGCCGCTGCAGGAGGACCGCGAGGTCGAGGCCTCGCGTGTCATTAATTTCGGCGGCCCGGCCGTAAAGGAGGCCGGTAAGACCGCGCTTCAGTCCGGCCCTGATGCTGTCACGAAGTTTCTCGAGTCTGGTCAGTATGAGGCGCGGGAGACCGACAATGAGGTCGAGGTTGCCAAGCTGATCAATTCTGGTGGCCCGAATATGAAGGCTGCCGGCAAGGCCGCGTTGCAGGGCAGTGCGGACGATGTCGCCGAGTTTCTGGAGGTCGGGCAGTATGTTGCCCGCAACCGTGACCAGGAACACGCAACGATTGCGCAGCTTACGGAGCAGGCCAAGCAGGCCGGGCTGCAGGCAGAGGCGGCGACGAAGAAGTCCGAGGAGGCATCCGCGCGTGCGGTTGCGGCCTCGAACCAGGCCAAGGAAGCTGCTGCGAAGGCTGCCCGGGAGACCGAGGCCGCCCGAAAGGACGCGAACCGGGCCGCGTACAAGGCTCAGCAGGCTGCGGCGTCCGCGCGTGCCGCGGCCGCTGCCGCTCAGGAGGCCATCGGCGCGGCCAATGCTGCCAACCGGGCCGCCCGGACGGCTGCCATCGCTGCGGCCCAGACCGCGAATGCCGCAGCTGCGGCAGCGAATGCGGCCGATGATGCCTACAACGCGGCGATAGCCGCGGCTGGTGATGCGAGCAAGGCCGAAACAGCAAAGCAGTCCGCGGTTGCGGCTCGCAATGCAGCGTCGCTGGCTCGCAGTTCCGCTGCTGCCGCTCAGCAAGCGGGCAAGGCATCCGAGGCCGCCGGTATTGCCGCAGACGCATCCCGTAGTGCCGGCGCAAATGCGAACGCTGCTGCGGCCTCCGCCGAAGAAGCCAATCAGTATGCCGAGGCCGCCGGTGTCTACTCCGCTGAGGCACGTGAAGCCGCAGCCGAGGCCCGGCGTTTCGCTAATGCTGCCAATCAGGCTGCGGAGAATGCGACTGCCTTGGCGCGGCGTGCTGCACAGCAGGCCTATGCGGCTCGTGAGGCGGCAAATTCTGCTGCTGATCACGCGGACAAGGCTGCTGACGCTGCTGACTTGGCGGTAAAGTATGCCGGTCAGAGCGCGCAAGCAGCTGACAATGCCCGCAAGTGGGCCGAGGCGGCGAAGCTCGCTGCCGAGGCCGCAACGACTGCCGTCAACACCGCGAAAAATGTCCACCAAGTCGCTCTCGACGTCGAGACTCAGGAACTCGCCTCCCGCGCTACAGCAGCCCTGGAGCGGGCGCGTTCGGCGAAGGATCGGGACGACAAGCTGATCTCGGCATCAGCGACCGTCGCCCGCGATGCACGTGCTCTCGATGCCACCGCTGAGTCGTTGGCCGCTGAGGCGGCCAAGCCGGGCATAGATGCCGCGGCCGTTGCCGCTAAGGGCCGCAAGCTGGCCCTCGACGCTCTAAAGTTGCGTGGGCCTTGGCATCAGCAGGCGGCAGTGATCGCTCTGGGTGGTTCGGATGCCGATGTGCTGGAGTATCTGCGCAGCGGTTGGAAGAAGGCGGGGCTGGAAGAGACGCGGGACAAGGTTGTTCAGCTCAGCGTGAACAGCCCCTACCCGTCGATCCGGCAAGGTGCCGCCGAGGCGCTCAAGGGCACTCCGGAGCAGGTTACGGCGTTCTATACCACTGGCCAGTACGTCGTTGGTGAGGACGACCTCGCTGTCGCTGTCGCAAAGGTCAATAACTCTGGTGGTGTCAGCGTCAAGGATGCCTCTAAGGCGGCTCTGGCCAACGGCACGGGTAAGGCGCTGGCGACCTTCCTTGAGGTTGGCCAGTACCCCGCCCGGATCACGGACGAAGAGGTTATCGCTGCTCAGCTTGCCGGCAGCAAGGACAGTGGTGAAGAGCTCAAGGCCGCTGCCAAAGCAGCCCTGGCCGGCCCCCCGGCCAAGCTGCATGAGTTCATTGTGGTCGGTCAGTACACGGCCGCCCGTAAGGACGGCCTCACCGCTCACCACCGCGCCGAGATCGATCGGCTGCTGGCTGAAGGCCAGATTATCGCCACCAACGCTCAGGTGAACCGCTGGCGTGCCGCTGAAGCCGCAGCGAATGCCAATGCGGCCAAGAACGAAGCGGCCGTTGCCGCGGGTGAGGCCAAGAAGTCAGCGGAAGTGGCCAAGGGTTACGCGGCCGATGCCAAGAAGTCCGCCGACGCTGCAGCGGCGAGTTCTGCCCAGGCGAGTCAGTCCGCTGCAACGGCGCGCAACGCCGCGGCCGCCGCCGACCGCGACGCCGCCGACGCCGAGGCCTCCGCCGCGCAGGCCGAGTTCTCCGCCAGCTACGCACGTGAGTCCGCCGCAAGGGCGGACGACGCCGCTGAACAGGCGCGTGCCTCTGCAATCGCGGCCGGCAAGAGCAAGGACCAGGCTGAGAAGGCCGCGGGCGAAGCATGGGACGAGGTCAAGCGCAAGCGGGAAGCGGAGATCGCCGAAGCCAAGCGTCTGGCCGAGGAAGAGCTAAAGAAGCAGGCTGAGGCGGCAAAGAAGAAGAAAACCTGCGTCGTTCCTTATAACCGGGACACCGTGCCGCCGTGCCTGATGGGACGGGATAAGGACACGGAGGTCATCTTCGCGACGCCTGACCCTGAGCTCGCTAAGATCGTTGGCACGGTCGCTTGGGAGCTTTCCGGCGGCGCCGACATCGAAAGGTGCATCAAGGAGCCCACCTTCGGCGGCTGCGCTATGGCCGCCGCCGGTGTGATTCCGATGGGCAAGCTCGCAAAGCTCAAGAAGCTGCAGGATCTTGAGGAAATAGCCAAGGGAACGCGATGGGCCAAGAAATCCCCTGGTTGCAACAGCTTCCCGGCCGGCACTCCTGTCCTGATGGGGGACGGGACCACGCGCGCCATCGAACAGGTTGAGCTCGGTGATGAGGTCCTGGCCACCGATCCGCAGAGCGGGGTCACCGGGCCACGTCGCGTCGACGCGACTATCTACACCCCGGAAGACCGCGATTTCACCGAAATCACTATCGCTCACCAAAACGGAGGCGGTTCTCTCACTACTACGGACCATCACCCGTTCTGGTCAGAGACCGACAAGCAGTGGAAGGATGCGGCCGACCTCACCCCGCAGGACAGCCTCCGCACCCCTGATGGTGGTAGGGCGCAGATAGGGAGCGTCCGCCACTGGACCGGACGCTCCCCCGCCTACAACCTCACCGTCAACGACCTTCACACGTACTATGTGCTCGCGGGCAGCACGTCAGTTCTCGTACATAATTCGTCCTGCCCGGTACCCTTGGGACGAAAGTCCACTGGTCGCACCACCGCGGTATCGCTCAAGGAAAAATTGGCCATGGACGAGGCTATGGCCAACCCTGCAGCTGGTCGTCAGATCCCTGTGCGTATGACCGACCCGACCTGGAGTTACAAAGATGGTTGGGTGAAGATGTCGCAGAATGTAAACGGCGTCGAGATTCACTACGTTCGCAACACGCGCACTGGCGAGGTGGACGACTATAAATTTAAGTCGGATCCGATTCCGGAGGAATAGTGATCGTCAAATGTGTTGCCAATAAGGGGTCGGAGATCGGGCCATACCGCCGTGGGCTTTTCTACACGCCGGAAACTCGGTTCACTCTATCTATCGGCAGGCTGTATGATGTTTTTGCCATGGCGTTGATCAATGGGTCCCTTACGGTGCTCGTTGCGGACGACTATGAAAAGCCTGCCTGGCTGCCGCTCCAGCTCTTCGAGGTGGAGGATTCGAGTCTCCCTGCTGATTGGGAATTCGTTTCCCATGACATTGGCGTTGATTCCTCGGGTCCTGGCGACTTGGTCTGTGAAGCGCGTTGGGGCTACAGTGAAGTGGCGCACTCTGACGCTCACTTCTATGGGCTGGAGGAACGAGACCCCGAATCGCTCCGTGTGTTCGACGCAGAGCGATCGAGGAGAGCTTGATCGGCTTTGCCTGGATATTCGACTTTGTTGACTGGCTGATTTAACCTGTGGGCCCTGTCTAGCTATCTGATGGGGCCCACTGTCATTTTTGGGAGCGCTGTTACGTCCCGCGATCTGTTTTCCTGGCAGGCAAATTTAATGAGATCTTTCTTTTGAAGAGCCCTACGACCCGGCGAACGTGAACGCCGAGTGTGCCGTCGTCAGTTGGGTGCCGTCGGGAGCGTAGGCCGTTACCTGCAACTGCCAGTGGACCGGCGGTGTCGGGACGATGAAGGTGGGCTTCCAGTCCGTGCTGTCCCAGTTCAGGGCCGGGGTGCTGATGGTGCTGTCGTCGCTCGTGCGGATCTTCGTGGCGTCGTTGTACGTGTACCACTTCACGTAGCCCGAGCGGCCCTTCAGGCCCGTCCAGGTCATGACGAGCTGCACCTTCGTCACCGTCGGGGTCACCGCGCCCATCGGAACGATGCTGGTGATCCGGGCCGAGACGCGCACCGGGGAGGGCGTCGGCGAGGGTGGCGTCGGTGGGGTGGTGGTCGTCGTGCTCAGGACCGGGGTCGGGCTCGGGCTCGGGGCCGGGGGGCGCGCGGGAGCGAACGGGCCCGCTTGCATGAATGCCGGAATCGCCGCTGCCAGGACGATCGCCAGGCCGGCCGTCACCCAGTACGTCCACACCCTCGACCAGAAGCGGGTGTCCGGCGGGTGCGGTGGCATGGGTGGGTGCGGGTCTCCGTCCTGCGGCATCGTGCTGTCCCCCCGGTTCACTGCCCCTCGCTTGGGAGGATGCTAGACCCGGAATCAACCATTCGGGCTGCCGCCGACGGCAGTTGGGGGCGCGTACGACGGGACGCGCCCCCGCCCCCTCACGCGATCCGCGTCGCCGTGCCCGTCACGCGCACCCGCGGGTCGCCCTCGCGCAGTTCGACCTCCAGCAGGCCCGGGCGGCCCATGTCCGTTCCCTGGTGCAGGGTGAGGCGGGCGGACGGGGCGACGAAGGAGAGCTCCCTCAGGTACGCGCCCAGGGCGGCCGCCGCGGCGCCCGTCGCCGGGTCCTCCACCACGCCGCCGACCGGGAAGGGGTCGCGGACGTGGAAGGTCGACTCGTTCTCCCGCCAGAAGAGCTGGACCGTCGTCAGGTTGTGGGCGCGCATCAGGGCTGCCAAGCGGTCGAAGTCGTAGGACAGCTCCGCCAGTCGCTCCCGCGAGCCGGCCGCCAGGACCAGGTGGCGGGCGCCCGCGTACGCGATCCGCGGCGGGTAGGCCGGGTCCAGGTCCGTCGCCGGCCAGTCCAGGGCCGCCAGGGCCTCGGTCACGAGCTCCTGCGGTGCCTCCTCGACGTGCGGTTCCACGCTGGTCAGCGTCGCGCGCAGCTGTCCGTCCCCGTCCTGGGCGACCTCCACCGGCACCGTTCCTGCCGGCGTCGCGAACACGTACGCGCCCGGGCCCCTCTGTTCCGCCAGGGCCACGGCCGTCGCCACCGTCGCGTGGCCGCAGAAGGAGACCTCCGCCAGCGGGCTGAAGAAGCGCAGGGTGAACGCGCGGCCCGGCTCGCCCAGGCCCTCCGGCGGCGCCGTCAGGAAGGCCGACTCGCTGTAGCCGAGGTCGGCCGCGATCGCCAGCCGTGCCGTGTCGTCCAGGGCGGAGGCGTCCAGGACCACGCCCGCGGGGTTGCCGCCGTTCGGGTCGGAGGAGAAGGCCGTGTAGCGGAGCACGTCCGTGATCTCGGTGTTCGTCATGATCATGCTCAACCCGCCCCTCGCGCCGAGCTATTCCCTCCGCTCGCGTGCCGTCTCGATCACACTTTCCCCGTAAGGGGCGCCCGCCCGTCGCGCTCATGACACCATGGACGGCATGACAAGCTCCGATACCGCATCAGCCCCAGCCGCCACCCGCCGTACCGGACTGCTCGTCACGCTCATCCTCGGCGGCCTCACCGCCGTCCCCCCGCTGTCGATGGACATGTACCTCCCGGCGCTGCCCGAGGTCACCGACGCCCTGCACAGCCCCGCGGCCACCGTCCAGCTCACCCTCACCGCCTGCCTCATGGGCATGGCGCTCGGCCAGCTGGTGGTCGGGCCGATGAGCGACAAGTGGGGACGCCGCCGGCCGCTGCTCGCCGGCATGGTGGTGTACGTCCTGGCCACCGCCGTGTGCGCCGTCGCCCCCAACGCCGGCATGCTCGTCGCCTTCCGGCTCCTGCAGGGGCTCGCCGGCGCGGCGGGCATCGTCATCGCGCGGGCGGTCGTCCGCGACCTGTACGACGGCGTGGCCATGGCCCGCTTCTTCTCCACCCTCATGCTGATCTCCGGCGTGGCCCCCGTCGTCGCACCGCTCATCGGCGGCCAGATCCTGCGGGTGACCGACTGGCGCGGGGTCTTCGTCGTCCTCGCCGCCATCGGGATCGTGCTCACCCTCCTCGTGTGGCGGCGGCTGGAGGAGACGCTGCCCGCCGCGCGCCGCCAGGCGGGCGGCCTGCGGCCGGCCCTGCGCGCCATGGGCGGCCTGCTCGCCGACCGCGTCTTCACGGGCTACATGCTCGCCGGCGGCTTCGCCTTCGCCGCGCTCTTCGCGTACATCTCCGCCTCGCCCTTCGTCGTCCAGGACATCTACGGCGCCTCCCCGCAGACCTTCAGCCTGCTCTTCGGCGTGAACTCGATCGGCCTGGTCGCCGTCGGCCAGCTCAACGGCAAGGTGCTGGTCGGCCGGGTCTCCATGGACAAGGTCCTGGCCATCGGCCTGGTGATCATCACGGTGGCGTCCGCGGCCCTGCTCGTCATGACCTCCGGCCTGCTCGGCGACGTCGGTCTCGCCCCGGTCTCCGCCGGCCTGTTCGTGCTGATGTCGGCCATGGGCCTGGCCATGCCCAACACCAACGCCCAGGCCCTCATGCGCTCCCGCAACGCCGCCGGCTCCGCCTCCGCGCTGCTGGGCACCTCCACCTTCCTCCTCGGCGCCGTCGCCTCCCCGCTCGTCGGCATCGCCGGCGAGCACACGGCCGTACCCATGGCCGCCGTCCAGCTCGGCTGCGCACTCGCCGCGCTGGCGTGCTTCGCGGGGCTGTGCCGGCCGTGGCAGCGCACGGGCACCGCCGGCACGGCCCCCGCCGGGCGGACCGCCGCCGCCCCCGAGCCCTCTGCACCGGAACGCGCATAGAAAACGCGCATAGAATTCGCCAAATGCACGCCCCCGCACACCCGCCGACCGGCGAGACCCTGCGCACCGCCCTCGCCGGCCTCCTCGACGGGCTGCCGCCCCGGCAGGCCACCGCGGCCGTCGAGCGGCTGATCGCCAACTACCGGGGGCGCACCCCCACCCACACGCCGGTCCTGCGCGACCGCTCCGACGTCGTCGCGTACGCCGCGTACCGCATGCCCGCCACCTTCGAGGCCGTACGGTCCGCGCTGGAGGCGTTCCGCGACCGGATGCCGCAGTGGGAGCCCGCCTCGCACGTGGACATCGGCGGCGGTACGGGCGCGGCGACCTGGGCCGTCGCGGCGGCCTGGCCGCAGGGGCAGCGCGAGACCACCGTCCTGGACTGGGCCGAGCCCGCCCTCGCCCTCGGCGCCGAGCTGGCTCGCGCCGCCGCGTCCGAGCCGGCGCTGCGCGCCGCGCGCTGGCAGCGGCAGGCGATCGGCGCGGGCCTGGCCCTGCCCGCCGGCACCGACCTGGTCACCGTCTCCTACGTGCTCGGCGAGCTGACCGAGGCCGACCGGGGGGCGGTCACCGACGCCGCGGCCGCCGCGGCACGGGCCGTCGTGCTGATCGAGCCCGGCACGCCCGACGGCTACCTGCGGATCATCGAGGCCCGCGACCGGCTGATCGCCGCCGGCTTCCGCGTCGTCGCCCCCTGCCCGCACAGCGCCGCCTGCCCCATCGAGCGGGGCACGGACTGGTGCCACTTCTCGGCCCGGGTGAGCCGCTCGTCGCTGCACCGGCAGGTCAAGGGCGGTTCGCTGGCGTACGAGGACGAGAAGTTCTCGTACGTGGCCGCCGTACGGGAGGCCGTACTGGAGACGGCCGTGCCCGAGGCCCCCGCGCGCATCGTGCGCCGGCCCCAGATCCGCAAGGGCCAGGTCCTGCTCGACCTGTGCACGCCCGAGGACGGCCTGACCCGCACCACGGTCACCAAGCGCCACGGCCCCCTCTACCGGGCCGCGCGGGACGCGGACTGGGGCGACGAGTGGCCTCCGGCGGGCGCGGGCGAGGACGAGTAGGGCCTGTCCGGAGGCCTTCGCAGTGCCCCGTCAGGGGCGCGAGGAACTGCGCGACAAGCCACAACGTGCCCGCAGGTCGGGGTCGTGCGTCGGCTGCGGGCCGTCGGTGGCCGATCGCGCAGTTCCCCGCGCCCCTGACGGGGCGCCGTGGTGCCGCCTGCCGAAAAACACGTTGCTGCGCCGCGCGGCGGGCGGATATCGTCGCGCCGCGCGGGAAGCGCGTGATCACCGGACGAGGGAGGTTGATGAATATGGCCGTCGGCGGCCGTCCTCAGCATGCCCTTTTCCGGCCCGCGCGCTAGCGCTGCGCGCCGGTCGTTCCGACGACCAGGAGTGACACGTGACTTCCGACTCCACCGCCAACAGCACCGAGCTGACCACCGACCGCCTCGTCCTTCGGCCCTGGGACCTCTCCGAGGTCGCCGCCGTCGTCGACCGCACCCGGTTGGTGGACTGGGCGGACGACTTCCCCGCCGAAGGCGACGGCGTCATGGCGAGCCTCTTCGACGACAACCCCCACTGGCTCGGCGAGCACGGCCACCGGCTGATCATCGAGCGCGACAGCGGCCTGGTGGTGGGCTCGATCGGCCTGTTCTGGCCGCCCTCCGAGGGGCTCGTCGAGATCGGCTACGGCATCGTGCCCTCCCGCCGCGGCCGGGGCTACGCCCCCGAGGCCACGCGGGCGCTCGCTGCGTACGCCCTGACCGCGCCCGGTGTCCACACGGTGACGGCCACCGTGGAGCTGTCCAACCCGGCCTCCGTCCGCGTCCTGGAGAAGGCCGGCTTCCAGCGGTGGACCACCGAGGAGGACGTGGCCCGCTTCAGGACCACGGCGCAGGACCCTCCCCAGCAGTGACCCGGTGAGGGGGGGGCGCCGGCCGGCGCCCCCCTCCGTTGTCGTAGGCGCGTGGGACGGTGAAGGCGTACGCAGCAGCAGTCGCCCTCAGCAGGAGCCATGCCATGGACTACGCCCGGATGCGCGCCATCGCCGAGGAGCTGATGAAGCACGCTCCCGACCCCATCAAGGGCTTCGAGATCACTGGCGACGGCATCTTCATGATGACGTCGCCGTCCAGGTTCCACGACTTCAACGCCATGCGCCTCAGCCGGCAGCTGGATCGCCAGCTGCCGGAGGGCCTCGTGGCCTTCCCGGGTGGCGACATCGAGGACCCCTCCGTCGGCAAGCTCCGCCGCCCGGACGTGATCGTCGTCGCGGACGAGGTGTTCGGAGAGGAGAACGAGCCGTTCAACCCGCGGGACCTGTCCCTGGCCGCGGAGATCGTCTCGCCGACCAGCCACAGCAACGACTACACGGAGAAGATGGACGAGTACCCGGCGATGGGTATCCCGCTGTACCTCCTCGTCGACCCCCGCAAGGGGACGGGGGCCGTGATGTCCGATCCCGGCCCCGGTCCCGATGGGCGGCCCTGCTACCGCACGCGGCACGACTACGTCTTCGGTGACAAGATCACCGTCGGTGAGTGGACGGTCGACACCTCGGAGTTCCGTATGTACGCCTCGTAAAGCCCTATCTCAGCTCCTGCGTGCAGCACTTCACGCTGCCCCCGCCCTTGAGCAGCTCGCCCAGGTCCATGCCGATCGGCTCGAAGCCGCGTTCGCGCAGCGGGCCGAAGAGCCCGACGGCGGCCTGGGGCAGCAGGACGTGGTGGCCGTCGCTCACGGCGTTCAGGCCCAGCGCCGCCGCGTCGTCCGCGGTGGCGATCAGGGCGTCGGGGAAGAGGCGCTCCAGGACCGCCCGGCTGCCGGGGGAGAAGGCGCCGGGGTAGTACATGACCTCGTCGGCGGTGTCGTCCAGGACGCACAGCGCGGTGTCGAGGTGGTAGTAGCGCGGGTCGACCAGGTCCAGGCCGATCACCGGGCGGCCGAAGAACTCCTGGGCCTCGGGGTGCGACAGCGGGCTGCTGCGGAAGCCGCGGCCGGCCAGGATCCAGGAGGCGGTGACGGCGAAGTCGCCCTCGCCCTCGTTGATGTGGGTGGGCTCGCGCACGTCCGCGTACCCGTGGGAGCGGAACCACGCGACGTGCGCGTCGGCCTCGGCCCGGCGCTCGGGGTGGGCGAAGCGGGCGCCGAGCACGCGCCCGTCGACGACCGTGGCGCCGTTGGCAGCGAAGACCATGTCGGGCAGGTCGGGGCGGGGCACGAGCTCCTCGACGGTGTGCCCGAGGGAGCGGTAGCGGTCCCGCAGCTCCTCCCACTGGGTGAGGGCGAGCCGGAGGTCTACGGGCTTGCCCGGGTCCATCCAGGGGTTGATCGAGTATGTGACCCGGTAGTACGTCGGCGGGCACATCAGGTAGCGCCGGGGGGTGGATGCACGCTCAGCGGTGGGCAAGTCGCCCTCCTCACAGTGGTGTTGGACGGGCACGGTGACTCGTGCGTGACCAAATCGTCCACGGTGGGCGGCTGTCGCGCATGAACCGTACGGGTGGTTTAGAAGTGACCCGGGCGCAGAGCTCCAGGCGCGCCACCGACCGCTCTGACGATACGGTTCGTCTCGCCAAACCGGCTTCCGCGCGGCCGGTCTCACACCCCCCGGATGCGCCCGGCGGCCCCGCCGGGAGCAGGATGGTGGCAGCATTGACCGAAGACCGCGGTCGAAGTGAGGGGATAGATGGAACGCAAGGGCAGATTCTCCCAATGGCTGCGCCGCCCCAGGAGCGGAGCGGGCGGCGATACGGGCACGGGGGCGGCCTCCGCCGCCCGTGAGGAACTGCTCCTGGCCGCGGCCGCAGCGGGGTTCCCCCTGGCCCCCGCCGCGCACCCCGACGGGTACGGCTGTTCCTGCGAGCGCATCGGCTGTCCCACCCCGGGCCGCCACCCGGTCTCCTTCGCCTGGCAGACCCTGGCCTCCGCCGAGGCCGAGAAGGTCGCCGCATGGCTGCGCGGCCAGCCGGAGGCCAACTTCGTCACCGCCACCGGCATCGCCCACGACGTCCTCGACGTGCCCGCCGAGGCCGGCCGGGCGGCCCTCGACCGGCTCACGGCCGCCGGCGTCGAGGTCGGCCCCGTCGCCACCGTCGCCCCCGACCGGATGCTCTTCTTCACCGCCACCCGCGGCACCCCCGACGACGAGGACGAGTGGTGGCCCTGCGAACTGGACTGCCATCCGGAGACGATGGACGAGCACCCCGGCCTGCGCTGGCACTGCCGCGGCAGCTACGTGCTGCTGCCGCCCTCCGTGCTGCCCGGTGACCAGAAGGTGACCTGGCTGCACGGCCCCGAGCGGGCGCTGCCGGATCCGCTGACCCTGCTGGAGGCGCTCACCGACGCCTGCGCCCAGTACGCGGGGGAGCAGCAGGACCACGAGCCCGCCCACCCCTGGCCCATCGGGCTCTAGGGCTCGTCCGCGCCGCTCACTCGCCCCTGGCGGCGGTCAGGGACTCGATCCGGTTCAGGAAGACCACCTGAGCCGTGCTCTTCGCCGGCACCTGCACCGCCGACTCCGACACGCGGGTGTACGTCACCGCCTGCTTGAGGCTGCCCTTGAGCAGCGCCTTCGTGCGGGAGTCGGTCACCTCCGGGCGCACGCCCTGCACCATGGCGCGCCGCTCCCGGTGGCGCGCGGTGAAGAACGCCAGCGCGCCGCCGTCCCGGGTGCGCAGCGCCAGCGGCGGGAAGCCGGGGGCGCCCTCGGGGGTGTCGATGTACTCGGTCCAGAACGTGGGCGTGCGCGCCAGCTTCGCCCGCTCGGCGCGCAGCTGCGTGGTCGCCGGGCCGGGGGCGAAGCGCCCGCCGTCGCCGGTGCGCAGGAAGTCCGCGTACGCCGTGCTCAGCGCCCGCGGCTCGACGGCGAGGCCCGCGTCCGCCGCCTGCGCCCAGCCGTCCTTGTCGGTGGCGAACTGCGGCACGCTGCCCGGCGCCAGCAGCGACAGGTACGCCGCCCGCCACCGCGCGTCCGCGTTCTCGCGCACGAAGACCACCAGCCAGCGGTTGCGGTCGCGGTTGCTGCGGGTGTCGGCGAGGAAGAACTTCGGCCACCCCGCCATCTTCGGGATGGTGAAGCGGGCGTCGTCCAGGACGAGCCCGGGGTAGCCGGGGTTGCCGCCGGGCGTGATCGCGCGCTGCGCGGCCATGTCCGCCCGGCCGATCTCGGCGAGCGCACCGGACTCGACCCGGTCCACCAGGGCCGGGTCGAGCTTGCGGTACGCCTCGTTGTAGCCGTCCGTGAAGTGCTCGAGGACCGTACGGGCCTCAGCCCTGTCCTTCACCGACGGGATGACCGCCCGTTCGCCGTGCACCGTCACGCACCCCGTCGCCAGCACCAGCAGCGGCAGGGCCAGCAGCATCGCCGGCGTGCGCACCGCTCGACGCGGCGAGAGGCGTATCGGCAGGCGTCTCATCGCGCTTGGACTCCTCGGGGACTGCTCGGGACGGCGCAACCCTACCCGTACGCCCCGGCGCGAAGAACACCAGCAGGGTCGGCACCAGGTACAGCGCCCACACCGCCACCTGAAGCCAGGTCGGGTCCGGCTGGAAGTTGAAGACGCCCTTGAGCAGCGTGCCGTACCAGCTGTCCGCCGGCACCTGGTCGCTGACATCGAACGCCTTGCTGCCCAGGCCCGGCAGCACGCCGGCCTCCTGCAGGTCGTGGAAGCCGTACGCGAGCACGCCCGCGGCGACCACGACGAGCATGCCGCCGGTCCACGTGAAGAACTTCGCGAGGTTGATCTTCAGGGCGCCGCGGTAGAACAGCCAGCCCAGCACCACGGCCGTCAGCAGGCCCAGGACGGCGCCCACCAGCGGGCGCACGCCGTCGTCGGTGGCCTGCACGGCCGTCCAGATGAACAGCGCCGTCTCCAGGCCCTCCCGGCCCACGGCCAGGAAGGCCGTGACGACCAGCGCGGTGGTGCCCATCGCCAGCGCGGCGTCCAGCTTGCCGTGCAGCTCCTTCTTCAGGTGCCGCGCGGTGCGCCGCATCCAGAAGACCATCCACGTCACCAGGCCGACGGCGATGACCGACAGCGAGCCGCCGAGCATCTCCTGGTCCTCGAACGACATGCTCTGCGAGCCGAACTGCAGCAGGGCGCCGAAGCCCATGCTCAGCAGCACCGCGACGGCGATGCCCGCCCACACCGGGCGCAGGGCGTCCCGGCGCCCGGTCTTGACCAGGTAGGCGACCAGGATGCAGACGACCAGGCTGGCCTCCAGGCCCTCCCGCAGGCCGATCAGGTAGTTGCCGAACACGTGGCCTCCGCCTTTCTGTTGAGGACCGTCGTCACGCGAAGAGGGACTTGCCCCACCAGTCGCCCGCGTCGCGGACGCCCGGCGGCACGGCGAAGATCGCCGAACCCACGTGCTGGATGTACTCGTTGAGCGCGTCCTCGCGCGCCAGCTTCGTCTGCAGCGGCACGAAGCCGTCGCGCACGTCGCGCTGGTACGCGATGAAGAACAGCCCCGCGTCCAGGCGGCCCAGGCCGTCCGTGCCGTCCGTGAAGGAGTAGCCACGGCGCAGGATGCGGATGCCGTTGTTGCTGTCGGGGTGGGCCAGGCGCACATGGGCGTCCGGCTTCATCGCCTTCAGGTTCGGCTCGTCGCGCTCCTTGCGCTTGCCGACCGGCGCGCCCTCGGCCTTGTCGCGGCCGAAGACGTCCTCCTGCTCGGTCAGCGAGGTGCGGTCCCACGTCTCGATGTGCATGCGGATGCGGCGCGCCACCAGGTAGGAGCCGCCCACCATCCAGGCCGGGCCGTCCTTCTCGCCCACCCACACGTGCTTGTCGAGGGCGGCGGTGTCGGACCCGTCGATGTTCCGGGTGCCGTCCTTGAAGCCCATCATGTTGCGCGGGGTCTGCGCGTCGGGCGTCGTCGAGGAGGTCTTGCCGAAGCCCAGCTGCGACCAGCGGATGGCGGCGCGGCCCATGGCGATGCGCGCCAGGTTGCGGATGGCGTGCACCGCGACCTGCGGGTCGTCGGCGCAGGCCTGCACACACAGGTCGCCGCCGCTGCGAGCGGCGTCGAGGTTGTCCTTGGGGAAGGCGGGCAGGTCGATCAGGGCCTGCGGGCGCCGGGCCTTCAGCCCGAAGCGGTCCTTGCCGTCCTTCTCGAACAGGCCCGGGCCCACGCCGAAGGTCAGCGTCAGCCGCGAGGGCTTCAGGCCCAGGGCCTCGCCGGTGTCGTCCGGGGGCAGCTCGGCGTTGTCGCCGATCGCGCCGGTGCCCACCTCGTGGCCCGCCGTCATCCGCGCGGCCGCGGCCGTCCACTCCTGCAGCAGCTTGATCAGCGCCGCCCGGTCGGTGGTGGTCACGTCGAAGGCGGCGAAGTGCAGGCGGTCCTGCACGGCCGTGGCGATGCCCGCCTGGTGCGCGCCGTAAAAGGGCACGGCGTCGCCGAGGGAGGCGGCCGGGCTCGCGTCGCTGCCGGTGCGCAGCGCGGCGGCGGTGCCGCCGGCGGCCGCGGCGCCCAGCGCCAGGCCGGCGCCGCCCCAGCCCAGCAGGGCCCGGCGGGAGGGGCCGGCGGTGGTCTTCCCGGCCGTCTGCGTGTTCTCGGTCTGCTCGGTCGTCGTCTCGCTCATCGGCTCGTCCCTCACTTCGCGACGGCGCCGGCGAGCTTGGACAGGGGCTCGGCGAGCGCGTTGACGGCGTCCGAGAGCTTCTTGCGGTCGTCCTGGCCCACGGTGTCGTACGACTTGTAGCCGTCGCCCTCGCGGTAGTCGGCGAGCGCCTTCTTCACGGCGGCGAACTGCTTGTCGAGCTCGGCGGCCAGCGCGGCGTCGTTCTTGGCGGCGACCGGCTTCAGCAGGTCGTACGCCTTCTCGGCGCCCTCGACGTTGGCCTCGAAGTCGGCGAGGTCGGTGTGGCTGTAGCGCTCCTCCTCACCGGTCACCTTGCGGGTGGCCACCTCGTCGAGCAGCTCCTTGGCACCGTTGGCCATGGAGGTCGGGGTGATCTCGGCGGTGCCGACGCGCTTCTGCCAGTCCTTGAGGTCGGTGATCAGCTGGTCGGCCAGCTTCTTGTCCTCGTCGGTGATCTGCTTGGCGTCCCACAGGGACTTCTCCAGCTTGTGCCAGCCGGTCCAGGTCTGGCCCTTCTCCAGGCCGTCCTCGCGGACGTCGGTCTTCGGGTCGATGTCGCCGAAGGACTCGGCGACCGGCTCGGTGCGCTCCCAGCCGGTGCGGGAGGGGGCGTAGAGCTTCTTGGCCTCGTCCAGGTCGCCGTTCTTGACCGCGTCGGCGAACTTCTGCGCGACCGGGAGGGTCTCGTCGGCCTGCTGCTGGACGTACGTGCGGTAGGCGGCGACCGCCTTGTCCAGCTCGGGGTTCTTCTTCTCCGCCTTCTCCGAACCACCGGTGACGGTGATCTTCTGCCGGATGCCGTCGCCCTTCATTCCCGGCTTGCAGGCGATTTCGTAGGAGCCGGCCTTCTTGATCGTCGCGGTGATCTCGGCCTTCGTGCCCGGGCCTATGTTCTCCCGCTCGGTCACGATGCGGTCGCCCTCGGCGTAGACGTACACCTCGGTGACCTTCGAGCCCTTGTTCTCGATCTTGAAGGTCACGTCGCCCGCGGGGAACGAGGTCTTGGCGACCTCGCACTTGTCGTCGCTCGCCTTGATGGCGATGGCGTCGGCGGCGTTCTTGTCGGCCTTCCCGGAACAACCGGACACGGCGGTCAGGACCGCCGCCGCCGCGACGGCGGCGACTGCGGAGGAGCGGAGGGCTCGCATGGGGGCTCCCAGGCATGCTCGAGAGGCGGTTCGGGACGTGGCCGGAAATCATTGCTGATTTAGGCCGCCCTAACTTATCTGAGGCTTGCCTATCCTGTTCCCGGAACGGCGCGTGATTCTGCTCTCACGGCGGGCCGGCAGGGCAAAATTTCGTCTCCCTCGTCCCGAAAACACCACACCTCTCACGCCGCGCAGGCGAGCACCAAGATCGATTAGTTTCGCCACTGGCGAATTCCAGGCGCTCGGCTTCAGGCGCTCATCTTCAGGGCTCGCCTTCAGGCGCTCAGCGGAAACTCCCGGCCCAGGGCGTGGAAGACGGCGGTGTTCATCGCGAAGGCCCGCCGGCACTCCTCGACCACCCGCTGCTTCTCCAGGTCGTCGAGCGGCAGCGCGTCGAGCAGCCCGCGGTACTCCCGCTTGAACGCCGCCGGGTTGGCGATGTCCTCGAAGACGTAGAAGCGCACGCCGTCGCCCTTGCGGGCGAAGCCCCACGTCCGCTCGGCGGTGCCGCGGATGACCTGCCCGCCCGAGAGGTCCCCGAGGTAGCGGGTGTAGTGATGGGCGACGTACCCCGCCGGCCAGGTGCGGGCGCACTCCTCGATGCGGGCCGCGTACGCCGCCGTTGCCGGCAGCGGCACCAGACCCTCGCGCCAGCCCGGGCCGGCCACATGGGCCAGGTCGCACTCCAGCTGCGCGGTGCGGGCCAGTTCGGGCCGTATGAACGGGCCCGCCACCGGATCGGCGGCGAGGGCGCCCGAGGTGGACTCCAGGGCCCGGTAGACGAACCACAGCTGCTCCGTGTACCGGCGGTACGCGGCGAGCCCCAGCCGGCCGCCCAGCATGTCGCTCATGAACGACGAGCTCTCGGCTTCCGTGTGCTGCTCGTGCGAGGCGGTGCGGATGAGCACGGAGAAGGGGGTCGGGGCGGTGGACGGGTCCAAGGCGGCCTCCGGTGACCGAGGGGGCGTCGGGAGAGCGTTCCCACTTAGGTTTGCCTAAGTGGGATGCTTCCTGAATGCTTCCCGACGCCCTGTCGGTAAAAACCCTAGGGCAGGGTGAGGATCTCCGCTCCCGTGTCCGTCACCACGAGCGTGTGCTCGAACTGCGCGGTGCGCTTGCGGTCCTTGGTGACGACCGTCCAGCCGTCCTCCCACATGTCGTACTCGTACGTGCCCAGCGTCAGCATCGGCTCGATGGTGAACGTCATGCCCGGCTGGATCAGCGTGTCGTGGTGCGGGCTGTCGTAGTGCGGCACGATCAGACCCGAGTGGAAGGACGAGTTGATGCCGTGGCCGGTGAAGTCGCGCACGACGCCGTAGCCGAAGCGCTTGGCGTACGACTCGATCACCCGGCCGATCACATTGATCCGGCGCCCCGGCTTGACGGCCTTGATGGCACGGGCCAGCGCCTCGCGCGTGCGCTCGACCAGCAGCCGCGACTCCTCGTCCACCTCGCCGACGAGGTAGGTGGCGTTGTTGTCGCCGTGCACCCCGCCGATGAACGCCGTCACGTCCAGGTTCACGATGTCGCCGTCGCGCAGCACCGTGGAGTCCGGGATGCCGTGGCAGATGACCTCGTTGATCGACGCGCACAACGACTTGGGGAAACCGCGGTAACCGAGGGTCGAGGGGTAGGCGCCGTGGTCGCACATGTACTCGTGCGCCACCCGGTCCAGCTCGTCCGTCGTCACACCCGGCGCAATGTGCCGCGCAGCCTCCTCCATTGCCCGCGCCGCAATGCGCCCCGCGATCCGCATCTTCTCGATCGTCTCGGCGTCCTGCACCTCCGGACCGCCGTACGGGGCCGGAGCCGGCCTGCCCACGTACTCGGGCCGCGGAATCGAGGCGGGAACGGGGCGGGTGGGGGAGAGCGTCCCCGGGACAAGAAGCGACTGGCCAGACATGTCTGCGAGTGTAGCCAGGGGCCATCGGGGAGCATGTGGGCGAGAGCACACGCGACGTCAGGGACACGAGGAGAGCCATGGCACTGTTCAAGCGGCGCCCCGCCGGGCGGGCGGGCGAGTGGTACTACTGCCTCAAGCACGGCACCGTCGAGGAAGGCCCGGAGTGCCGGGCCGCGGACCGGATGGGGCCGTACGGCACGCGCGAGGAGGCCGCGCACGCGATGGAACGGGCGCGCGAGCGCGAGGAGGCGTGGCGCGAGGACCCGCGATGGAACGACGACGCCGGGGCCGGCGGGGCGGGGCGCGACGGCGTGTAGGGGCGCGGGGAACTGCGCGATCGGCCACCGGCGGCCTGCAGTCGAGCGTACGGCACTTCGTCTGCTGGTGCGTCGTGGCTTGTCGCGCAGTTCCCCGCGCCCCTACGGGGCGCCGTGCCCCGGGGCGGCTACGCCGCCTCCGCCACGCGGTCCGCGCTGCGCGCGGCGCGCATCCGTGCCGCGTGCTCGTCCGTGCGCTGGTCGTACGACAGGAGCTTCGGCAGGCACGCGGCGAGCAGGCCCACCGAGGCCAGGCAGGCCAGGCCGCCCGACCAGACCGACATGCGGGCGTTCGTCAGGGAGGCCATGCCGCCGGCGCGGACCTGGCCGAGCTGGGGGCCCACCGAGTACGACAGCAGTTCTATGCCCGCGAGGCGGCCGCGCAGGGCGTCGGGGATGGTCTGGTCCCAGATCGCCGAGCGGAACAGGCCGCTGACCGTGTCGCAGCCGCCGGCGACGGCCAGGAACAGCAGGACCAGCCAGACGTTGTGCAGCAGCCCCGCCACCGCCATGGCCGCGCCCCAGCCCGCCGCGGCGAGGACCACCATGCGGCCGTGCCGGTGGATGCGGGAGACCCAGCCGCTGGTGAGGGTCACCGCCAGGGAACCGACCGCGCCGGCCGAGTACATCAGGCCCAGGGCCCAGGGGGCGTGGAGGTCGTCGGCGAGGAAGGGGAAGATCGCCGCCGGGTAGGCGAAGAACATCGCCGCCATGTCCACGGCGTAGGTGCCCAGGAGTTCCTTGCGGCTCCAGGCGTACCGGGCGCCCTCGACGATGCCGGCGAGCGAGGGCTTCTCGGCGTCGTGGGAGGCGGGGGAGGGGGCCAGGCGCAGGCACAGGGCCAGGGAGGCCAGGAAGGACAGGACGTCCAGCAGGTAGGCGAGCTCCAGGCCGCCGAAGGCGACGACGAGGCCGGCGACCGAGGGGCCGGCGATGGCGCCGGCCTGCCAGCGCATGGAGTTCAGTGCGATGGCGGCGGGCAGCTGCTCGTGGGCGACGACCCTCGGCACGATGGCCTGCAGGGCCGGCCGCTGGAGCCCCGTCAGAGCGCTGACCAGGGCGACCACGACGTACATCGGCCAGATCAGCGGATGCGGCAGGACGCTGTTGAGCAGCAGGAGCGCGCTGAGGACGCCGAGGCCGGCCTCGGTCCACAGGATCAGTTTGCGCCGGTCCATGGCGTCGGCGAGCGCGCCGCCGTAGAGGCCGAAGACGATCAGGGGGACGAGCTCCACCGCGCCGGTCGCGCCGACGGCGAGCGCCGAGCCGGTCAGCTCCTTGAGCTGCAGCGGCACGGCGACGAAGGTCAGGAAGCCGCCGAAGGAGGTGATCAGGCCCGCGATCCACATGCGCCGGAAGTCGGCGGAGGTGCGCAGGGGCGCGAGGTCGGGCAGCAGGGTGCGCAACCCGGAGGGGGAGGATCCGGCGGAATCGGAGGTTTCGGCGGAATCGGGATGGTGCTCGGTCACGGGGCACCATGGTCCGTGCACGTACCGCCTTGGGGCAAACCGTTTTCCCGGGACGCCCGTGACCGGGTCTCACCAGCGGGGCGCCTGTGGTGCCGTCAGGCGGTCGGCGAGCCGGGCGAGGCGGTCCCGCAGCCGGCGGCCGGGCGCCGTGTGCCCCGCGTCCTCGCCGGCGGCGGCGCTCACCAGGTGCTGGAGGGTGTCGAGGTCCAGGCCGGTGGCCTCCTCCGGCACGGTCAGCGCCTCGTGGGCCAGTGCCGCCATCTCCGCCATCTCCGTCATCTCGGCCATCGCCGCTGTCTGCGCCTCCAGCGTCAGGACGGTCGCCCCGCCCCGGCGGGCGTCGTGCACCCGCTCCAGCAGGCCCTCGCCCGGCCGGCCCTGCGCCACCACCAGCAGCGTCTGGCCGCGCCCGGCGGCCTCCAGCCGGCGCAGGCCCACCGCCAGGTGCGCCGGGGCGCCGGGCGGCACGGTGTGCCGCACCAGCGTGGGGGACAGCTCCGCCAGGCCCGAGCGGGCGGCCTCGTCGTCCAGGTGCGCCGCCAGGTGCCACGGCTCGTACTGCGGCGTGCCCACCAGCAGCAGGTCGCCGCCGCGGGCCGCCACCGAGGTGCGCAGCGCGCCCGCGAAGCGGTGCGTCTCGCGCAGCCACTCGGTCCCGGCCAGGGCTTCCTGCAGCAGCGCGACCCGTACGGCGTCCATGCGGCCCAGCCTGGCGCAACCGTCCCTCGGCTACGCGCAGTTGCCGGCGGCCTCACCCGTTCGTGACAGTATCGCTGTCATGACTACTTCCGAAGAGGTGAAGAAGGCCCCGGCGAAGGACCCTTGGGACCTCCCCGACGTGTCCGGCCTGGTGGTCGGCGTGCTCGGCGGCACCGGCGACCAGGGCCGCGGCCTGGCCTACCGGCTGGCCAAGGCCGGCCAGCGGGTGATCATCGGCTCCCGGGCGGCGGAGCGGGCGCGCACCGCGGCCGAGGAGCTGGGCCTGGGCATCGAGGGGCTCGACAACGCCGAGTGCGCCCGGCGCAGCGACATCGTGATCGTCGCCGTGCCGTGGGAGGGGCACGCCAAGACCCTCGAAGCCCTGCGCACCGAACTCGCCGGCAAGCTGGTCGTCGACTGCGTCAACCCCCTCGGCTTCGACAAGCAGGGCGCCTACGCGCTCAAGCCGGCCGAGGGCAGTGCCGCGGAGCAGGCCGCCGCCCTGCTGCCCGAGTCCCGGGTGACGGCCGCCTTCCACCACCTGTCCGCCGTGCTGCTCTCCGACCCGGAGATCGCCGAGATCGACACGGACGTGATGGTGCTCGGCGACAAGCGCGCCGACACCGACGTCGTCCAGGCCCTGGCCGCCCGCATCCCCGGCATGCGCGGCGTCTACGCCGGGCGGCTGCGGAACGCCCACCAGGTCGAGTCGCTGGTGGCGAACCTGATCTCCGCCAACCGCCGCTACAAGGCCCATGCCGGACTGCGCCTGACGGACGTGTGAGGCCGCCCTCCCCGAGCGCGCCCGGGGCATGGGGGACAATGGCGGGGATCGTACGCACATGCGCCCCGCCGCACCGGACAGGAGCCGCCCCCATGCCCCGCCTCGCCCTCTACGCCCTCGCCGTCTGCGTCCTTGCGCTGGCCGCGGCCGTGGTCTCCTTCGCCCAGGGCAGCTGGCTGGGCATCGTGTGGGTGCTCCTGCTCGGCGTCGCCTCGAACATCGCCTGGTACTACGTGCGCAAGGCCAAGAACGACGTGGCCGCGGCCGGGAACGGCTGAATCAGCCGCGTCGGCCGCATCAGCCGAGCCGGCCGCATCAGCCCAGGCCGAGGGAGTCCAGCGGCGGGACGTCCGGCGTCCCCTGCCAGAAGCGGAACAGCTGCTGGCCCCAGTACGTGTCCCACTCCGTGACACCCAGCGACCGCAGGATCGCGTCCACCGCGTCGAAGAAGACGTGGTTGACCTCCGGGATCCACAGGAAGCCGAACACCGCGAGCAGCCCGAACGGCGCGAACGGCTCCAGCTGGCGGCGCACCTTCGCCGACAGCCACGGCTCGATCACCCCGTAGCCGTCCAGCCCCGGCACCGGCAGCAGGTTCAGGAGCGTCGCGGACACCTCCAGCAGGGCGAGGAAGGCGAGCGCGTAGCGGAAGTTGTCCGGAACGCCGTCGAGCGCGCCCAGCCAGAACGGGGCACAGACCACCGCCGCGAAGACCAGGTTCGTCAGCGGGCCCGCGGCGGAGACCAGACTGTGCTTCCAGCGGCCGCGGATGCGGTGTCGCTCGATGAACACCGCACCGCCCGGCAGGCCGATCCCACCCATGATCACGAAGATCACCGGCAGAACGATGCTCAGCAGGGCATGCGTGTACTTCAGCGGGTTCAGGGTCAGATAGCCCTTCGCCCCGATCGTGATGTCACCGCCGTGCAGCGCCGTGCGGGCGTGCGCGTACTCGTGCAGGCACAGCGAGACGATCCACGCCGAGACCACGAAGAGGAACACCGCGAAACCCGGCGATGCCGAGAAATCGGTCCACACCGCCCATATGGAGACCGCCATGATGGCGACGAGGGCGAGGAAGACAGGGCTCACACGCCCTTCGCCACGGGCCGCTTGCGTTGCCATTGGGTGTGCTCCTGAGGTCCTCGGGCCGCCGGGATCCTCCCGGGCGGACGAACGTACCGGGCGACCGTACTCGGTGCACCCCCCGAACGCGTAGCGGCCGGCTCATCGGCCGCCCGGCGGACACGGGACAATGGGCCGGTGCGTTACGGCATCCTCGGCACCACCCAGGCCCACTCCGACGACGGCCGGCCCCTGGCCCTCGGCGGGGCGCGGCTGCGCGCCCTGCTGACCGCACTCGCCCTGCGGCCCGGCCGGACCGTCGACACCGACACCCTCGTCGACGAGATCTGGGACGACACCCCGCCCGCCGACGCGGCCGGCGCCCTGCAGGCCCTCGTCGGCCGGCTGCGGCGCGCCCTCGGACGGCAGGCCGTGGCCTCCGCCGCCGGCGGCTACCGGCTGTGCGCCGAACCCGACGACGTCGACCTGCACCGCTTCGAACGACTCGCGGGCGAAGGGGAACGCGCCCTCGCCGACGGGGACCCCGCCAAGGCGCTCGTCCTCCTCGACGACGCGCTCGCCCTGTGGCGCGGGCCGGCCCTGGCCGACCTGCCCGACCCGGGCGCGCCCGCCGTACGCGCCGAGGCGCGCCGCCTCGCCGCCCGGCGGGCCCGGCCCGCCGCCGCACTCGCCCTCGGACGGGCGGCCGAAGTCCTGCCCGAACTCGCCGAACTGTGCACCGCACACCCCCTGGACGAGCCCCTGCGCGCCCTGCGCCTGCGGGCCCTGCGGGACGTGGGGCGCGTGGCGGAGGCACTGGAGGAGTACGAGACGGTACGGCGCGAACTCGCCGAGCGGCTCGGCACGGATCCGGGGGCGGAGCTGCGGGCGCTGCATGCGCAGCTCCTGGCGCCGGAGCCGGAGCCGGAGCCTTCGGCGGTGGCGGGGGCCGGTTCGGCGCCGCCGGGCCCGCACGCGGTGGCTGATCGCCGTGACGGCGGTGAGGAGGCCCCGGTCCCTCCCCCAGCCACCGCTGGGAGGGGCCCCCACTTCCACCCTTCCCCGGGGGCAGGCCCCCGGACCCCCGGAGCCGGCGGCTCCACCCCCGAGCCCGAGGGTGCCGGCGCTGCGGCGCCGGGCGCAGCCCCCGGCGCGCCTGTTGGTGGGCAATCGTTCCGCACAGCGATGGGGGCATCCCCCAGTGGTAGCCGGGGGAGGGTGGGCACCAACCCGCCCACCGGGCAGCAACCGGCCCCCGCCACGGCCCCGGATGGTGGTGGCGCCGGGCCGGAAACCGGGGGCCGGGGCCGCTCTCGGGGCAACATTCGCGCCCGGCTCACGTCGTTCGTCGGACGGGAGGACGACCTCGAAGCCATCCGGGAGGACCTCGGCCGGCATCGGCTCGTCACCCTGCTCGGGCCCGGTGGCGCCGGGAAGACGCGGCTGTCGCAGGAGGCCGCCGAGGCCGCCGTCACCGCGCAGGGCAGTGCGTGGCCCGACGGCGTGTGGTTCGCCGAGCTCGCCCCCGTGGACGATCCCGCCACCGTGCCCGAGGCCGTGCTCACCGCGCTCGGGGCGCGGGAGACCGTGGTGCGGGGCAGTACCGCCGAGGGGTTGCGGGCGGCCACCGAGGCCTCCGCGCTCGATCCGCTCGTGCGGCTCACCGAGCACTGCGAGCGGCGCCGCATGCTGCTCCTGCTCGACAACTGCGAGCACGTGATCGACGCGGCGGCCCGCCTCGCCGAGACGCTGCTCGCGTACTGCCCCGGCGTCACCGTGCTGGCCACCAGCCGGGAGCCGCTCGCCGTGCCCGGCGAGGTCGTACGTCCTGTCGAGCCGCTGCCCGATCCGGTCGCGCTGCGGCTGCTCGCCGAGCGAGGGGCCGCGGCGCGGCCCGGTTTCCGTCCGGAGCAGGATCCGGAGGCGTGCGCCGAGATCTGCCGGCGCCTGGACGGTCTGCCGCTGGCGATCGAGCTGGCCGCCGCGCGGCTGCGGATGCTCACCCCGCGCATGCTCGCCGACCGGCTGGACGACCGCTTCCGGCTGCTGACCTCGGGCAGCCGTACGGTGCTGCCGCGGCAGCAGACCCTGCGCGCGGTCGTCGACTGGTCGTGGGATCTGCTGGACGCACCGGAGCGGGCGGTGCTGCGCCGGCTGTCGGTCTTCTCCGGCGGCTGCGACCTGGCGCTGGCGGAGGAGGTGTGCGCGGACGGCCGTGAGGTCACCGTGCCGGAGGTGGCCGTGCTGCTGGGGTCGCTGGTGGACAAGTCGCTGGTGGTCGCCGCCCCCGCGCCGGACGGCGAGATGCGTTACCGGCTGCTGGAGACCGTGGGGGAGTACGCCGCGGAGCGCCTGGCCGAGGCGGGGGAGCAGGAGCCGACCGAGCGCCGCCACCTGGTGGCCTACCGGGAACTGGCCCGCAGCGCCGACCCGTTGCTGCGCGGGCCGCAGCAGTACGCCTGGCTGGAGCGTCTGGAGCTGGAGCACGACAACCTGCGCACCGCGCTGCGCCGTGCCGTCGCCGCGGGGGACGAGCAGGAGGCGCTGTGCCTGGTGCTGTCGCTGGGCTGGTTCTGGCAGCTGCGCGACCACCGGGCGGACGCCCGGCACTGGGCGCAGGCGGCGGCCGCACTGGGCCCGGATCCCTTCGCGGAGCCCGTCGAGCCGGCCCCGCCGCTGCTGGTGTCGAGCATCGAGGCGCCGCCGCCGATGCCGCACGAGCTGCTGGTGGAGGCCCGCCGCGGGGTGCGGCTGCTGGCCTTGGCCAATACCGAGTCGGACATGCATGCTTTGGGAACACCGCAGGCGCAGGCGCAGTTGCACGGCATCGTCGCCGCGTACGGCGAGGGGCAGCCGCAGAACTGCCGGGTGCCGGGGATGATGTGGTTCTTCGCGCTGCTGCTGACCGGTGCGATCGACGACCTGTGCACGGTCATGGACGGGGTCGTGGAGCGCTGCCGCGAGCTGGGGTACACCTGGGAGCTGGCCAACGCCCTGCAGCTGCGGGCCAAGCTGCTCAACGAGCAGCCCGAGCGGGCCCTGCTGGGCTCTCGGGACGCCGACGAGAGCCTGGAGATCTTCACCCGCCTCGGCGACTCCTGGGGCGTCGCCGAGGCGCTCTCCAGCCGCGCGGAGGCGTACCAGCGGGAGGGCCACTTCGCCAAGGCGGCCGACGACTACCGGGCGGCGATCGAGTGCGTGCGCGCCCTGGGCTCCGAGGGACAGGTGCCGCACCTGAGCTCCCGGCTGACCGATGTGCTGCTGGAGGGCGGGGAGATCTCGCTGGAGGAGGGCGAGAGACGGTTCCGCGAGGCGCTGGAGGCGATGGAGAAGGACCATCCCGACGCGGCGGCCTTCATCCACGTCCAGCTGGGCATCCTGCTGGCCCGCATGGGCCGCACGGCCGAGGCCCGGCAGCACTTCGACCACATGACCGGCGAGTTCGGGCAGCGGGCCCTGGTGCTGTTCGAGGGCATGATCCTGGGCCTGACGGCCTGGCTGGACGTGCTGGAGGGGCAGCCGCGGCAGGCGCTGCCCAAGGTGCGCGAGGCGCTCGTGAAGGTCGACGGCGATCCGCTGGTGGAGCTGGTCGCCTCCCATCTGCCGTCGGTGCACCTGATGGTGGCGGCGCAGGCCCACGCCGCGATCGGCGGCCCCGAGCACGCCCTGCGGGCGGCCCGGCTGCTGGGCGCCTCCGTGGCCCTGCGGCCGTACGGGCACTTCGTCGTCACGCACGAGCGGGAGATGCGCGAGCAGACCGCCGGGCGGGCGGCGGCCGTGCTCGGCGCGGCGGTGTACGAGCAGGCGTACGCCGAGGGCGCCCGTCTCTCCCCCGCGGAGGCGGCCGCCCTCGTGTGACCGGATCGGGTCCTGCTGCAGCAGGACCTGCAGCCTCAGGTCTTGCTGCGGAACCGGGAGACCGCCAGCGGTGCCGTCACCAGCGTGATCCCCGCCGACCAGGCCAGCGTCATCCACACCGAGTGGGCGACCGCGCCGCCGTTGACCAGGTTGCGGGCGGCGTCCGCGAGGTTGGACAGCGGGTTGTAGTCGGTGAAGGCCTCCAGCCAGCCGGGCATCTTCTGGGTCGGCGCGAAGATGGAGCTGCCGAACTGCAGCGGCATCAGCACGAGCATGGCCACTCCCTGGATCGCCTGGGGGGTCTTCAGGGTCAGTCCGAGCAGGATGAAGATCCACATGAGCGAGGCGCCGAAGACCATGGAGAGTCCGACGGCTGCCAGCAGGTGCAGCACGGAGGTCTTGACGGTCAGGCCGAGGGCGAAGCCCATGGCCAGCAGGATGCCGGTGGCGATGAGCATGCGGCCCATCTCGACGACGATCTTCGCGAGGAGGACCGAGGACCGGGCTATCGGCATCGTGCGGAAGCGGTCCATCACCCCCTTCTTGAAGTCCTCGTTGACACCCGAGCCGACGGCCATGGCGATGTTCATGCCCATCATCGCCATCAGGCCGGGGACCAGGTAGTTGACGTAGACCTCCTCGTTGCCCTTGCCGGCGATCGAGCCGCCGAAGACGTAGACGAACAGCAGGATGAAGATGATCGGCATCAGCACGGCGTCGAACATCGACTCCGGGTCCTGCTTGATCTGCAGCAGGTTGCGCCGCGCGAGCGCGCCGATGTGCCGCAGGTTGGCGCGCAGGCCGATCCGGCCCTCGCCGGCGGGCGCCGTCACGTGTGCGTCGAGCGTGGCGGCGCTCATGCCGCTACCTCCTGGAATGCGTCGGTGTTCGCCTGCGCCGCCGGGGCGGCGGAGGTCTTCTGGCCGGTGACGGCGAGGAAGACCTCGTCGAGGCTGGGAAGGTGGGTGCTGATCCCCGCGAGGGTGATCCCGTGGGAGGACAGCAGGGCGACGACGGCGGTCAGTTGCTCGTCGCTGACGATCGGCACGTTGACCACGCCCTCCGCCGGGTCGGCGGTCGCGCCGGCGATGCCGTCCAGCCCGGCCCGGCCGATGGCGTCGACCATGCGGGCCAGATCGGCCGGCTCGGCCGGGCGGACCTGCAGGGTGCGCCCGCCGACCTTGGCCTTCAGTTCGTCGACGCGCCCCTCGGCGATCACCCGGCCGCGGTCGACGACGGTCAGCTCGTGGGCGAGCTGCTCGGCCTCCTCCATGTACTGCGTGGTCAGCAGGACGGTGCTGCCCTCGGTGACCATGCGCTGGACCTCGGCCCACACCTCGTTGCGGGTGCGCGGGTCCAGGCCGGTGGTGGGCTCGTCCAGGTAGAGCACGGCCGGGTGGCCGATCATGGAGGCGGCCAGGTCCAGCCGGCGGCGCATGCCGCCCGAGTACTGGCCGGCGGGCCGCTTGGCCGCCTCGGTCAGCGAGAACCGCTCCAGCATCTCGTCCGCGCGCCGGCGGGCGTCCTTGCGGGAGAGGTCCAGCAGCCGGCCGATCATGTACAGGTTCTCGCGGCCGGAGAGCTTCTCGTCGACCGAGGCGTACTGCCCGGTCAGGCCGATGACGCGGCGCAGCTGGCGGGGCTGGGCGAGCACGTCGTACCCGGCGACGCGGGCGGTGCCCGCATCGGGGCGCAGCAGGGTGGACAGGCAGCGCACGAGCGTCGTCTTGCCGGCGCCGTTGGGGCCGAGGACGCCGAGGACGGTGCCCCGGCGGACGTCGAGGTCCACCCCGTCCAGGGCCTTGGTCTCGCCGAAGTGCTTGACCAGGCCCCGGACTTCGACGGCGTTCTCGGTGCCGTTGGGGATGTCGGTTCGCTTCATGCCGACAACCCTGCCAGCGCCCACTGACATCCGGCCGACAGCCCGCCGGCGGGCGGTGGCGCCCGCCGACGGATCACCGACAGATCACCGACAGATCACCGACACGCCGCCGGTACGGCGCACCGGACAACCGGCCGGATTAGTGGACCACCGGACTAGTGGAAGGAGTGCTCCTCCGCCGGGTAGGCCCCGGCCGTGACGTCCTCGGCGAACGCCCGGGCGGCGCCCCCGAGGGTCTCGCGCAGCGCGGCGTACTGCTTGACGAAGCGCGGCAGGCGGCCGGACGTCATGCCGGCCATGTCCGTCCACACCAGCACCTGCGCGTCGCAGTCGGGCCCGGCGCCGATGCCGACGGTGGGGATGTGCAGGGTGCGGGTGACCTCGGCGGACAGCTCGGCCGGCACCAGCTCCAGCACGACCGCGAAGGCGCCCGCGTCCTGCACGGCCTTGGCGTCGCGCAGCAGCTGGGCGGCCGCCTCCTCGCCGCGGCCCTGCACCGGGTAGCCGCCGTAGGCGTTGACGGACTGAGGGGTCAGGCCCACGTGGGCCATCACCGGGATGCCGGAGCGCACCAGCAGGTCGATCTGCTCGGCCGAGCGCTCCCCGCCCTCCAGCTTGACCGCGCCGACGCCGGCCTCCTTCACCAGCCGGGTGGCGCTGCGCAGCGCCTGGGTGGCGCCTTCCTGGTACGAGCCGAAGGGCAGGTCGCCGACGATCAGGGCGCGCTTGGTGCCCCGTACGACGGCGGCGGACAGCAGGGTCATCTCCTCCATGGTGACCGGCACCGTGGAGTCGTAGCCGAGGTGACAGTTGCCCATGGAGTCGCCCACGAGCAGGACGGGGATGCCGGCCTCGTCGAAGACGGAGGCGGTCATCGCGTCGTAGGCGGTGAGCATGGGCCACTTCTCGCCGCGGTCCTTGGCGGCGGCGATGTCGCGGACGGTGATGCGCCGGGTGGACGTCCCGCCGTACAGCGCCTTCGGGTCGCGCCGGCTGCTGTCGGGGGTCTTCAGGGCATGCGTCGTCATGACCTTGTTCTCCTGTGTTGTCGTCTCGAGGCGCCCTCACGGCGTCCCCGGATCCCCTCCATGCTGACACGCCCTCCGCGGCCGGGGAAGCCGGGTGCACGCACCGGGCCATCCGGGGCACAGCCCTGCGATACGGAACGGGTTCGTATCGAAACGCACCTAGGGTTGTGTCCATGGCACCCCACGACATGGCACCCCACGACACCGTCCACCGCAGACGCTGGGCGATCCTGGCCGTCCTGCTGTGCAGCCTGCTCGTCGTCGTCCTCGGCAACTCCGTCCTCAACGTGGCGATGAAGAAGATCTCCCAGCCCGCGCCCACCGGGCTGGGAGCCACCCAGAGCCAGCTGGAGTGGGCGATCAACGCCTACACCCTCGTCTTCGCCGGGATGCTGTTCACCGCCGGCCTGCTGGGCGACCGGCTGGGCCGCAAGAAGGTGCTGCTGTGCGGCATGACGGTCTTCGCCGTCGGCTCCGCGCTCGCCTCCGTGGCCGGCTCGCCCGAGGAGCTGATCGCCTACCGCGCCCTGATGGGCTTCGGCGGGGCCTTCGTGATGCCCGCCACGCTCGCGATCATCATGAACGTCTTCGAGCGCGAGGAGCAGCCCAGGGCGATCGGCATCTGGGCCGGGGCGGTCGGGCTCGCCATCGCCATAGGGCCGGTGACCGGCGGGTTGCTGCTCAGCCGGTTCTGGTGGGGCTCGGTGTTCCTGATCAACCTGCCGATCGTCGCCGCCGCCCTGATCGCCATGACCGTGCTCGTGCCCGACTCCAAGGACCCCCGCCCGGGCCGGCTCGACCCCGCCGGCGTGCTGCTGTCCGTCGTCGGGCTGGTCCTGCTGGTCTACGGCATCATCAAGGGCGGCCAGCTCGCCGACTTCACCGTCCCCGAGGTCTACGGCACCGTCGGCGGCGGACTGCTGGTGCTGACCGCCTTCGTCCTGCACGAGCGGCGCAGCACCCACCCCGCGCTCGACGTGCGCTACTTCCGCAACCCGGCCTTCTCCGCCGCGGTCACCTCGCTGGGGCTGGTCTTCTTCGGGCTGATGGGCGTGACCTTCTTCATGGTCTTCTATACCCAGAGCGCCCGCGGCTTCACCCCGCTGCAGAGCGGCCTGCTGATGCTGCCGCTGGCCGCCGCCCAGATGGTCTTCGCCCCCCGCGCCCGGCTGGCCGTCGAACGCTTCGGCGCCCGGGCGGTGTGCACCACCGGCATGGTCGTGATGGCCGCGACCATGGCCGGCTATTCCCTGATGGACACCGACACGCCCATCTGGGGCCTGGAGGTGCTCTTCCTCTTCCAGGGCACCGCCATGGCCCACATCACCCCGCCCGCCACCGTCTCGATCATGCAGTCGCTGCCCCGCGAGAAGGCCGGCTCCGGCTCCGCCGTGAACAACACCTTCCGGCAGGTCGGCGGGGCACTCGGCGTGGCCGTCCTGGGCTCCCTGCTCTCCACCACCTACCGCCGGGGCATCTCCGGCGACCTCGACGCCGTACCCGGGCTGACGGACGAGGCCCGGCGCACCGCCGGCGAGTCCATCGAGGCCACCCTGGGCGTCGCCGACCGCCTCGGCCCGCAGGGCCGGCACCTGGTCGGTGCCGCCCGCGAGGCGTTCGTCCACGCCATGCACGTCACCGTGCTGTGCGGCGCCGCGGTCGCGCTGGCGGGCGCGGCCGTCGCCTTCCTGTTCCTGCCGGCGCACGACGCGGCCCGCGCCGGGGCCCGCACGGCCCGGCCGGGCGCGGAGAAGGAGCAGGCGGGAGCCGGGCAGTGAGCCGGGCAGTGAGCCGGGCAGTGAGCCGGTCGGCGAGCCGGTCGGCGAACGGGACGCCGGCGGCGCGGCCCGGCCGGCCGCGCAGCGCCGCCGTCGACCGCGCCGTCGTCGAGGCCGTGCTGCGGCAGCTGGAGGAGGGCGTGGGCATCGGCGAGCTGTCGATCGAGCGCACGGCCCGCGAGGCCGGGGTGGGCAAGGCCGCCGTCTACCGGCGCTGGGCGGGCAAGGAGGAGCTCCTGCTGGACGTCCTGCGCTCCCTCGACGACGACACCGCCCCCGTCCTGCAGGGCGCCTGCGTGCGCGACGACCTCGTCGCCCTGCTGGAGCACCTGCGCCGGCGGGGCCTTGCGGGGCGCTCCTCCGCCGTCCTGCGCACGGTGATCGCCCAGGTGCGGGCCCACCCCAGGCTGTGGCGGGAGTACCACGAGACGGTCGTCGCCGCCCGGCGCCGGGCCTTCGCCGAGGTGCTGCGGCGCGGGGTGGCCACCGGCGAGGTCCGCCCGGGGGTGGACGTGGGCCTGCTCACCGACCTGTTCACCGGCCCCATGCTCGCCCGGGCGGTCCTGCACGACTGGCAGGAGCTGCCCGAGGGCCTGGCCGAGACGATCGTCGACACCGTCCTGGAGGGCGTACGACCCCGCGTACGGCCCCGCTGAGCGCACCGCGTACGGCCTCGCTGAGCGCACTGCGTGCGGCTCCGCCGAGCGCACCGCCCCGGTCCGTATGACGGCCGTGTGGTCCGAATGTGCCCGTTCTGTCACAGGGGCCCGCTGCGGCCGGCCGGCAGGAACCCGGGCGCGACGGACGGTCGTCCTCCTCCCCGACGCCCCGCCCAGGGGGCGCACGGCAGGACCGGACGCGAAGATCACCTATCGTCGTGGGCCGGGAGCAGCAGACGCAAGCAGTGAGGACGACCGATGCCGCAGGCGTACATGGAGCAGACGGGCCTTCAGGAGACGGGTCCGCGGACCGGTGCCGGAGCCCGGGGCCTCCTGGAGCGGTGGCGCGAGCGCCTGACCGGCCCCGACGGCTGGCGGGGACCGGGCATATGGCGGCGCGGCCTCGTCCTCGCGGCGCTCGCCGTCGTGCTGGGCCTGCTGATGGTCCTGCACGCCGAGATCCCCAACCGGGTCGGCAACCTCGGCAGCCTCACCGAAACCTTCCTGCCCTGGCTGGGCCTGCTGATCCCGGTGCTCCTGGTGGGCGCCGTCCTGCGCCGGTCGGTGACCGCGCTGATCGCCCTGCTGCTGCCGGCCGTCGCCTGGGTCAACCTCTTCGGCGGGCTGCTGACCGACAAGTCCGGCAAGGGCGGCGACTTCACCGTCGCCACCCACAACGTCAACGCCGGCAACCCCGACCCGGCCGGCACCGCCCGCGCCGTCGCCGCCTCCGGTGCGGACGTCGTCGCCCTGGAGGAGTTCAGCGATGCTTCCCGCTACGAGAAGGCGCTGGCGGGCACGTACAAGTACCACTCCGTGCAGGGCACCGTCGGCATCTGGAGCAAGTACCCGCTGCGCGACGCCCGCCCCGTCGACATCAAGATGGGCTGGACCCGCGCCCTGCGCGCCACCGTCGAATCCCCCCGCGGACCCGTCGCCGTCTACGTCGCCCACCTGCCCTCGGTGCGCGTGAAGTTCAACGCCGGCTTCACCGCCGGCCAGCGCGACAACAGCGCCGAGGCGCTGGGCCGGGAGATCGCCCAGGAGCCCGTCCGGAAGGTCGTCCTCCTCGGCGACCTCAACGGCACCATGAACGACCGCTCCCTGGCCCCCATCACCTCCCAGCTGCGCTCCGCCCAGGGCGCCGCCGGCAACGGCTTCGGCTTCAGCTGGCCGGCCGGCTTCCCCATGGCGCGCATCGACCAGATCATGGTCCGCGGCATGGACCCCGTCTCCGCCTGGACGCTGCCCGCCACCCCCAGCGACCACCTGCCCATCGCGGCGCGGATGAAGATCTGAACCCAAGGCCCGCGCCGGGCTCCTTTAGGGTGGAGGGCTTGCCCCGGACGTCCCCGCACGTCCCGCACATCCCGCACGTCCCCCCGCGTCCCACCCGAAAGGCAGCACCCCCATGCCCTTGGCGCTGCTCGCCCTCGCAGTCTCGGCCTTCGGCATCGGAACCACCGAGTTCGTGATGATGGGCCTGCTGCCCAACGTCGCCGGCGACCTCCACACCTCCGTGCCCACCGCCGGGTACCTCGTCTCCGCCTACGCCCTCGGCGTGGTCGTCGGCGCCCCGCTGCTGGCCGCACTCGGCGCCCGCCTCCCGCGCAAGCTCATGCTCGTCCTGCTCATGGTGCTCTTCACCATCGGCAACCTCGCCTCCGCGCTCGCCCCCACCTTCGGGCTGCTCGTCGCCGCCCGCGTCCTGGCCGGGCTGCCGCACGGCGCGTTCTTCGGCGTCGGCTCCGTCGTCGCCACCCAGCTGGCCGCCCGCGGGCGCCAGGCACGGGCCGTCGCCACGATGTTCCTCGGCCTGACCGTCGCCAACGTCGTCGGCGTGCCCACCGCCACGCTGCTCGGCCAGCACCTGGGCTGGCGCGCCACGTTCCTGGTCGTCGCCGGGATCGGCGTCCTCGCCGTCGGCGCGCTCGCCCTGCTCGTCCCGCCCATCCCGCGCGAGGAGGGCGGCGGCCTCGCCCGCGAGGTCCGCGCCCTGGGCGCCCCGCAGGTGCTGCTCGCCCTGCTCACCGCCGTCTTCGGCTTCGCCGGCGTCTTCGCCGTCTACAGCTACCTCGCCTCCATGAGCACCGAGGTCACCGGCTTCTCCGAGACGTCCGTCACGCTCGTGCTGGCCCTCTTCGGCACCGGCATGACCCTCGGCGCCCTCGCCGCCGGCCGCCTCACCGACCGCGCCCCCCGCGCCACGCTGTACGGGTCGCTGGGCGCGCTGGCGGTCGTCCTCGTGCTCTTCGACTTCGCGGTCCACGTGAAGTGGGCGGCGCTCGTGACGGTGGTGCTGCTCGGCGCGGTCGGCTTCATGACCACCACACCCCTGCAGATGCTCGTCATGCACAAGGCGCGGCACGCGCCGACCCTGGCCGCGGCCTCCAACCACTCGGCCTTCAACCTCGCCAACGCGGGCGGCGCCTGGCTCGGCGGCGCGGCCATCGCGGCGGGATGGGGCTGGACGTCCCCCACGATGGTGGGCGCGGCCCTGGCCGTGGTCGGCCTGGCGATCGCGGTGACAGCGGGTGCACTGGACCGCGACGGCGGGTCGCGCGTGGTCGCGGGTGCACACTTGGAGCATGTGCCGCAGCATCAAGACGCTGAGACCGCCGACCACGCCTGAGGTGAGCGAGGACGACGTCAGGGCCGCCGCCCTCCAGTACGTCCGCAAGGTCTCCGGCTTCCACACCCCGGCCGCCCACAACCGGGCCGTCTTCGACGAGGCGGTGGAGGCGGTGACGGAGGCGACGCAGCACCTTCTGGCGGGCCTGGTGGTGCGCGGGGCGAAGTGATCCCCGGTGCCGCCCGTTCCGAGGGCCACCCAGGGCGGAAACCTGTATCGTCCGGATTTGGGGAGTGCCCCGACGTTGCGAGGAGGCCAGCTCATGACCGCGGTGTCCGACCGGCCGCAGATGCTGCCCGAGGAGTTCGAGGATTTCGCGCGTGCTGCCGCTCGTGCCGTCGAAGGCCCACGGTACGAGTTCATCCGCGGAAGGGTGGGGATCAAGCCGGTGCCCGACGGTGTTCACGGCCGCATCATCCAGTGGCTCACGCGCATCTGCATGCAGGCCCGCCCCGATCTGTGGCTGCACGAGCAGGGACTGAAGGTCGAGACGTACCGAAAGGGGTACGCCCGCCCGGACGGCACGCTCGCCCCCAGCGACGCCTTCATCGGTGAGGGCGAGTGGGCCTCCGCCGACCAGGTTCTGATGGTCGTGGAGGTCACCTCCTACGACTCCGACACACACCTGCGTGACCGTATCGACAAGCCCCGTGCCTATGCCGAGTCGGGCATCCCGGTCTATCTCCTGATCGACCGGGACTCGCGTGAGATCACCGTCCACAGCCGGCCCGACGGAATGCGCTACGAGCTGGCGGAGACCGTCCCGTTCGGGAAGTCGGTGCGCCTTCCCGACCCCGTGGGCATCGGGCTGGACACCGAGCCGCTCAACGACTGGGTCGGCTGACGCGACGCCTCACACCGTCTCGCGCCACGCGTTCGTGATCGGCAGGCGGCGGTCCTTGCCGAAGCCCTTGGGGGAGATCTTCGTGCCCGGGGGGTACTGGCGGCGCTTGTACTCCGCCGTGTCCACCAGGCGCAGCACCTTCGTCACCAGTTCCTCGTCGTACCCCTCCGCCACGATCTCCGCGCGCCCGCGGTCGCGGTCGACGTACAGCTCCAGGATGCGGTCGAGGACCTCGTAGTCCGGCAGGGAGTCCGTGTCGACCTGGCCCGGGCGCAGTTCGGCGCTCGGGGGCTTGGTGATGGAGTTCTCGGGGATGGGCGGGGTCTCGCCGCGTTCGGCGGCGGCCTGGTTGCGCCAGCGGGCCAGGCGGAAGATGGCGGTCTTGTAGACGTCCTTGATGGGGCCGTACGCGCCGACCGAGTCGCCGTAGAGCGTGGAATAGCCGCAGGCGAGCTCGGACTTGTTGCCGGGGGCGAGGACGATGTGGCCTTCCTGGTTGGAGATGGCCATCAGCATCGTGCCGCGCAGCCGTGACTGGAGGTTCTCCTCGGCCAGGCCGGTCAGGCCGAGCGCGCCCATGTACGCGTCGAACATGGGGGCAATGGGGACGGTGCGGAAGTTCAGGCCGGTGCGCCGGGCGAGTTCCTCGGCGTCGGCCAGGGAGTGCTCGGAGGAGTAGCGCGAGGGCATGGCCACGCCGTACACGTCGGCCGCGCCGACCGCGTCGCAGGCGAGGGCGGCGACGAGGGCCGAGTCGATGCCGCCGGACAGGCCGATCAGGACGCTGCGGAAGTTGTTCTTGCGGACGTACGCGCGCAGGCCCGTCACCAGGGCGGTGTAGACCTCCTCGTCGTCGCCGAGGTGCCGGGCGCGGCCGCCGGTGAACTCCGGTTCGCGGGCGGGCAGGACGTCGGTGGAGAGCGTGACGTGCTCGATGCGCAGCCCGTCGTCGACGACGCCCGAGGGGGCCTGCGCCGGGGCCGCGGGCAGGTCGAGGTCGAGGACGAGGCAGGTCTCCTCGAACTGCGGGGCGCGGGCGACGACCTCGCCGTCGGGGCCGACGACGATGGAGTCTCCGTCGAAGACCAGTTCGTCCTGGCCGCCGGTGCTGGCGAGGTAGGCGAGCGTGCAGCCGGCCTCCTGGGCGCGCTTGCGCACCAGCTCCAGGCGGGTGTCGTCCTTCTCCCGCTCGTAGGGGGAGGCGTTGATGGACAGCAGCAGCCCGGCGCCGGCGGTGCGCGCGGCCGGCACGCGGCCACCCTCCTGCCAGAGGTCCTCGCAGATGGCCAGGGCCACGTCCACGCCGTGCACCCGCACCACCGGCAGGGTCTCGCCGGGCACGAAGTAGCGGAACTCGTCGAAGACGCCGTAGTTGGGCAGGTGGTGCTTGGCGAAGGTGAGCACGGCCGCGCCGCGGTGCAGGACGGCGGCGGCGTTGCGCGGGGCGCCGGCCGGGCGGCCCAGCTTGGGGCGGGCCTCCTCGCTGTGGTCGAGGTAGCCGACGACGACCGGCAGCTCGCCGAGGCCCTCCTGCTGCAGGCGGGCGGCGAGGTCGTGCAGCGCCCGGCGGCCGGCGCTGACGAAGGAGCGGCGCAGCGCCAGGTCCTCGACGGGGTAGCCCGTCAGGGCCATTTCGGGGAACGCGGCCAGATGGGCGCCGTGCTCGGCCGCGTGGCGGGTCCAGCGGACGATCGCCTCCGCGTTGCCGGCGATGTCCCCGACGGTGGAGTCGATCTGGTTCAGGGCGAGACGAAGGTGAGCCACGTCGCCAGTGTAATCGTCTGACTGACGCAATGGGGGTGGACGCCGCCGCACCGGTCGTGCGGCGGCGCTCCGTGTGGGGAGTTACTTCCGGTAACCGAGGATCGTCATCATCCCCGACTCCGCGTGGTAGACGTTGTGGCAGTGGATCATCCACAGCCCCGGGTTGTCCGCGTCGAAGTCGGCCTCCAGTCGCTTGCCCGGCAGCACGATCGCCGTGTCCTTGCGCGGCCCGCCGCCCGGCAGCGCGAAGGTGTGGCCGTGCAGGTGCATCGGGTGCCACATGGTGGTGTCGTTGACGAACACCAGCCGTACGCGCTCGCCCGCCCGCACCGGCAGGCGCCGCTCCGGGTCGTACGGCTTCCCGTTGACCGCCCAGTCGTACTTCGCCATCGACCCCGTCAGCCGCAGCGTGAGCGTCCGGTCCGGCCGGCGCTCCGGCAACGCCGCGCCCGCGGCCGCCCGCAGGCGGGAGGCGGTCAGCGGCGCGCCGGACAGCTCCCGGGGACGTACGTCCGCGCCCGGCGCCGCGCCGCCGCCCGTGCGCAGCACCGCCAGCGCCGTGCGGTCCTTGCCCTCGGCCAGGACCGTCAGCGGGAAGACGCCGTCCTTGGCCTCGACCAGGACGTCGTACCGCTCGCCCATACCCAGCAGCAACGTGTCGGTCTGGACGTGCTCGACGGGGAAACCATCCGTATGGGTGACGGTCATCCGGTGGTCGCCCAGGGCCACGCGGAAGGCGGTGTCCCCGCCGGCGTTGAGGAAGCGGATCCGGATCCGGTCGCCCGGCCGGGCGGTGAAGGTCTGCGGGTCCTCCGGGACCCGGCCGTTGACCAGGTAGTACGGATACGCCACGTCGCCGGCGTCCCCGCCGAGGTACGGGCTGGTGGCGCCCATCAGCATGCGCGGCGGGCCGCTGGGCGCGGGTGACGCGGCCCCGTGGTCCATCCCGCCATGGCTCATGCCGCCGTGGTCCATCCCGCCGTGGTCCATGCCGCCCGTGGAGCCGTGGTCCATGCCTTCCATGCCGCCCATGCCCTTGCGGAGCTCCGCGAGCACCGCGTCCGGCGTGCTGCCGTCGACTCCGTCGACCCAGTCGTCGAGGACGACGACCCACTCCTTGTCGTACGCCAGCGGCTCCTTGGGATCCGCCACGATCAGCGGCGCGTACAGCCCGCGGTCCTGCTGCACGCCGGTGTGCGGGTGCAGCCAGTACATGCCCGGGCGCGGCACCGCGAAGCGGTAGTCGAAGGAGGCGCCCGCCGTGACGGGTCGCTGGGTCAGGCCCGGGACGCCGTCCATGTCGTTGCGCAGGGCGAGGCCGTGCCAGTGCACGGAGGTGGGGACGGGCAGGTGGTTGGCCAGGGACAGCGCGAGCGTCTCGCCCGCGGTCAGGCGGATCTCCTTGCCGGGCAGCGCGTCGCCGTAGGCCCACGACGCGACCGTGCGGCCGGCGCCCAGGTCGAGCCGCGCGGGGGTCGCGGTGAGGGAGAAGGAGCGTACGGGGCCCAAGGGGCGCCGCGCCTCCGCGGAGGCGACCTCCTCGCCGCCGGGGGAGACGTAGGAGGGGCCGCGGTCGGGTGCGGCGGAGCCGGTCGAGCAGGCGGCGAGCAGGCCGGTTCCGGCCAGGCCGAGTCCCGCGCCGAGCACGGCGCGGCGGGAGGTGGACATGGGGGATACCTCGGTGATCGGTGGTGTGTACGGGCAGCAGCGAGCGCGCGCTGCCGCCTATACGCGCAGCACCGACAACCGGGCGAGGGATTTGTGCCGGGGCGGGGGCGGGTGGGGCCACAGGGCACGGGAGAACCACGGCCGGGCCGCGGGCGCGGGGCCCGCGCCGCGGTGGCACAGGCCGGCCAGGGCGAGCAGGGCCGCCAGGGTCCAGCCGGCGGCGAGGACGGCCAGGCACACGGACGACGGGTCCATGGCGGGAGCCGTACCGCCGCCCTCGTGGTGCCGTCCCGGGGCGTGCGCGCCGGCGTGATGCCCTGCGTGATGCCGTGCGTGATGCCCTGGTGTCGTGACCGCCGTTGTTGTGGCCGCCGCCGCGCGGGGCCCCTCGGCGTGACCGCCGGGGTGCCCGAGTGTGTGCATGGTCACGATTCCGAGCAGGAGCGCGGCGAGCAGCAGCGGCCGCCCGCACCGGGCGGCGATCCCGCGCCGTCCTTGCACCGCCTGCCTCCCGAGCCCCTGGATCTTGCCGGGCACCTTACCCCCGAGGGGTATGCAAGCGCCAGGCGTGCGCCCGGGACGGATGTGCGCGCAGTGGTGCGAAGGCCCGATCATTGGACGAAATCGTTTGACGCACGGCCCGAAGGACGCTCTTCCCCCATGACCCTCACGGACCAGGTTCGGGACGAACGTCCCTCCACCGCTGCGCCCGTCGCCGCTCCCGCGCCGGGAGGCACGCAGACGCAGTTCATCTCGTGGGCCACGCTCGCGATGATGACCACCGCCTCCGTGGCCAACCTGCGCCCTTCGCCCTCGATGGCCCTCTTCGGCCTGGCCGCCGTCTTCCTCTACCTGCTGCCCGCCGTCGTCTTCCTGCTGCCGACCGCCCTGGTCTCCGCCGAACTGGCCTCCGGCTGGCCCGGCGGCGTCTACCGGTGGGTGAGCGAGGGGCTGTCCAAGCCGCTCGGCTTCCTCGCCGTGTGGTGCCAGTTCGCGATGACCATCGCGTACTACCCCAGCCTGCTGGCCTACGTCGCGAGCACCTTCGCCTACATCGTCGACCCGTCGCTGGCGGACAACGGCCTGTACATCGCCGTCGTCATCGTCGTCATCTACTGGGCCGGCGTGCTGATCTCCTCGCGCGGCACCAAGGCCGTGGCCGGCCTCTCCAGCGCCGGACTGGTCGTCGGAACGCTGATCCCCGGCATCGTCCTCGTCGTGCTCGGCATGGTCTTCCTCGCCCAGGGCAACCCCTCGGCCGCGCCCATGGACTCCTCGCACGTGCTGCCGCCGTGGGCCGGCCTGGCCAGCCTCGTGCTCATCGTCAACAACTTCCTGTCCTACGCCGGCATGGAGATGAACGGCGTGCACGTCGGGGCCCTGCGCGAGCCCGGCAAGGACTACCCGCGCGCGATGTTCGCCGCCACCGGCCTCGTCCTGCTGATCTTCGTCCTGCCCGCCCTGGCCATCAGCTGGGTCATGCCGGGCAAGGACCTGAGCCTGACGGCCGGCGTCATGCAGGCCTTCCAGGGCTTCTTCGACCACTTCGGCGTGGGCTGGCTGACCAAGGTCGTCGGCGTGCTGCTCGTGGCCGCGGCGCTCGGCGGCATGCTCACCTGGCTCGCCGGGCCCGCCAAGGGCCTGCTGATGGTCTCCCGGCAGGAGGGCTACCTGCCGCCGGCCCTGCAGAAGCTCAACCGGCACGGCGTGCCGACCACCATCATGATCGCCCAGGGCGGCCTGACCACCGTCATCGCGCTGCTGTACGCCTTCATCCCCGACGTCTCCAGCGCCTACTGGATCTTCTCGGTCGTCACCACGCAGATCTACCTCGTCGTCTACCTGCTGATGTTCGCCGCCGCCATCCGGCTGCGCCGCACCCGCCCCGACGCGCCCCGCGGCTTCCGCGTCCCGGCCCTGCACCTGGTCGCCGGCGTCGGCTTCGCCGCCTCCGCCGCCGCGATGTGCATCGGCTTCGTCCCGCCGGAGCAGTTCGGCGGCCAGCCGCTGTGGCGCTACCTGCTCATCGTCGGCGGCGGCCTGCTCACCCTCGGCTTCCTCGCCCCGCTGGCCTTCCTCGCCCTGCGCAAGCCGCACTGGGTGGCGGCCGGGCACCGGCGCGACGGCGCCGTCGAGTAGCTTGTGCGTGCCCCGTCCGCGCCACGGGGCACGCACACGGCGACGCACGGACCGAGGGGGGTCCCATGAGCGGTACGGCACGGCCACCGGGGCGGATGCTGCGCGTCGGCGGGATCCCCCTGCACGTGCTGTGCGAGGGCTCGGGCCCGGTCTGCGTGCTCAGCCCCGGGCTCGGCATGGCCTGGTTCGACTGGGACCCCGTCGTCCCCCTCCTCGCCCCCTACCGCACGGTCGTCCGCTTCGACCGCCCCGGCCTGGGCTTCAGCGCCCCCGCCACCGAACCGCCCACCGCCGCCGGCGAGGCCGCCCGCATCGCCGGCGTCCTCGACGCCCTGGGCCTGGCCACCCCCGTCACCGTCGTCGGCCACTCGCTCGCGGGCCTGCACGCCGAGGCGTTCGCCCGGCTCCACCCCGAGCGCACGGCCGGCCTCGTCCTCGTCGACAGCAGCGTCGAGGAGGACGCCCGCCCCGTCGCGGCCCGCGAGCTGCGCACCGCCGCCGCCCGCCTGCGCGGCCTGGCCATCGGCGCCGCCGGCCTGCCCCACGCCCTCGGCCCGGCCCTGCGCCGGCTGACCGCCCGCTCCGCCTCCGTGCGCCGCCGCGACCCCGTCCCCGCCGACCTGGTGCGCCGCGTCTACGGCAGCAGCCGCGTCGCCCGCGCCGTCGTCATGGAGAACGCCCGCTACCGCGACGTCGCCGCCGAGCTGGAGGACCTGCGCACCCACCGCGGCCTGCCGCCCGTACCCATCACCTTCCTGGCCGCCTCCACCGGCAGCGACTCCGGCCCCGAACGCCGCTGGCTGCACCGCCAGCGCGCCCTGGCCGCCCGCCTCGACGCCCGCTTCGAGGCCGTGGCCCCGGCCGGCCACCTGCTGATGCACGACCGCCCCCAGTCCGTCGCGGCGGCGGTCCTGGCAACGCCGTACGTGCACCGCCTGCGGGGCTGAGCAGGCCGCCGGCCGCCTGCGGGGGTATGCGCTGGGCAGTGGATTTCGTCCGCGCGTCAGTACGATGCACCCATAGGCCGCAAGGCCGGATCCGAACGGAAACCCGCCGGTAACCCGGGGACGTGATACTCAAGGTCCGGCCCGTGCCGGCCGCCAGCTCGACGCCGGGTGAAACGAGCCGTCTGACCTGCAAGGATAGGTAGCTATGGATAAGCAGCAGGAGTTCGTGCTCCGCACGCTCGAAGAGCGCGACATCCGGTTCGTCCGGCTGTGGTTCACCGACGTCCTGGGGTACCTGAAGTCCGTGGCGGTCGCGCCGGCCGAGCTTGAGCAGGCGTTCGACGAGGGCATCGGCTTCGACGGGTCCGCGATCGAGGGCTTCGCCCGCGTCTACGAGTCCGACATGATCGCCAAGCCGGATCCGGGCACCTTCCAGATCCTGCCCTGGCGCGCCGAGGCCCCCGGCACGGCACGGATGTTCTGCGACATCCTGATGCCGGACGGCTCGCCGTCCTACGCCGACCCGCGCTACGTGCTCAAGCGCATCCTGGCCAAGACCTCCGACCTCGGATTCACCTTCTACACCCACCCCGAGATCGAGTTCTTCCTGCTGAAGGACAAGCCGGTCGACGGCAGCCGGCCGGTGCCCGCCGACAACTCCGGCTACTTCGACCACACCCCGCAGAACGTCGGCATGGACTTCCGCCGCCAGGCCATCACCATGCTCGAATCGATGGGCATCTCGGTGGAGTTCAGCCACCACGAGGGCGCGCCGGGACAGCAGGAGATCGACCTGAGGTACGCCGACGCGCTGTCGACGGCCGACAACATCATGACCTTCCGCCTGGTGATGAAGCAGGTGGCACTGGAGCAGGGCGTGCACGCCACGTTCATGCCGAAGCCCTTCTCGGAGTACCCGGGGTCGGGCATGCACACCCACCTGTCCCTCTTCGAGGGCGACCGCAACGCCTTCCACGAGTCGGGCGCCGAGTACCAGTTGTCGAAGGTGGGCCGCTCGTTCATCGCCGGCCTGCTGCGGCACGCGGGGGAGACCTCGGCCGTCACCAACCAGTGGGTCAACTCCTACAAGCGCATCTGGGGCGGCTCCAAGCGCACCGCCGGTGCCGGCGGCGAGGCGCCGTCGTACATCTGCTGGGGCCACAACAACCGCTCGGCCCTGATCCGGGTGCCCATGTACAAGCCGGGCAAGACCGGCTCCACGCGCGTCGAGGTGCGCTCCATCGACTCCGGCGCCAACCCCTACCTGACCTACGCGGTCCTGCTCGCCGCGGGCCTGAAGGGCATCGAGGAGGGGTACGAACTCCCGCCCGGCGCCGACGACGACGTGTGGGCGCTGTCGGACGCCGAGCGCAGCGCGATGGGCATCGAGCCGCTGCCGCAGAACCTCGGCGAGGCCATCGAGCTGATGGAGCGCAGCGAGCTCGTCGCCGAGACCCTCGGCGAGCACGTCTTCGACTTCTTCCTGCGCAACAAGAAGCAGGAATGGGAGGAGTACCGCTCCGAAGTCACCGCCTTCGAGCTGCGCAAGATGCTGCCGGTGCTGTGAGCGCCCCCGGCCGCGTCTGGTACGCGGCCTTCGGGTCGAACATGCACGCGCGGCGCTTACGCTGCTACCTCACCGGGGGCAGGCCGGCCGGGGCACGGCGGACGTACCCCGGCTGCCGGGACCCGCGTCCGCCGGAGCGGTCGGTGCCGCTGATGCTGCCGGGAGTGCTGTACTTCGCCACCGAGTCGCCCGTGTGGCGCGGCGGACGGGCGTTCTACGACCCCGACGGCGCCGGTACGACGGCCGCCCGCGGCTATCTGCTCACCGCCGCGCAGTTCTGCGACGTCGCCGCGCAGGAGATGTACCGCGAGCCGGGCCGGGACCGGGACCTGGACCTCAGCCGCGTCCGGGCCGGCTCCCGGCTCGTCCTGGGGCCCGGGCGCTACGAGACGCTGGTGTGCCCCGGCACGCTGGAGGGGCACCCGGTGCTGACCTTCACCGCGCCCTGGGGCCACCGCGAGGTGCCCGGCAACCCGCCGTCGGCGGCGTACCTGCGGCACATCGCCGCCGGCCTGGCCGAGGCGCACGGCTGGGGCGCGGAGCGCGCGGCCGCGTACCTGGCCGGCTGTCCGGGAGCGGACGGACACTGGACGCGCGAGTCCGCGGCGGCACTCCTGCGCTCCGCGCCGACCGATCACGACGGTGCCCCGTAGGGGCGGCGCCCTCGACTGCGGGCCGTCGGTGGCCGATCGCGCAGTTCCCCGCGCCCCTTCGGGGCGCCCCGTCAGGGGCGCGGGGAACTGCGCGACAAGCCACGACGTGCCTGCAGATGCACTGCCGTGCTGCGCCCGGACGCCGGGGTAGCGCTTCGGCCGCAGGCCGCCGGTGGCCGATCGCGCCCGCGCGGCGGCAGCCGCAGATCGACGCTGCCCCGCGCCCCCTACGGGGGCGCTGGGCACTAGGCTCGTTCGTGGTCTGATCGGCGGGCACCGGAGCGGGAGGCAGGCGATGACCGTGCCGCAGGGGCGGCGGAGCAGTACGTACACCCGGTTGCTGAGGTACGGCTTCACGGATCCCGCAGCCGCCGAAAGGCTGCTCGAAGGGCCGGGGCTGGCCTCCGTGGGCGCCGACCCGGTGCTGCTCGACGCGCTCGGCGCGGCCGCCGACCCCGACCTCGCGCTGCGCGGGCTGGTGCGGCTGGAGGAGGCCGAGCGGGACGCCGGCGAGCGCCGGGCGCTGCTGGAGACGCTGGTGGCCGCCAAGCCGCTGCGCGACCGGCTGCTGGGGGTGCTCGGCGCCTCCGAGGCGCTCGGTGACCACCTGGCCCGCCACCCCGGCGACTGGCACGTCCTGCACGACTTCGAACCGGCCGATCTGCGCCCGGACGTGGCGCAGTTCGAGCGGGCCCTGGCCGAGGGCATGCGCGGCGGCCGCGAGCGCGGCCTGCCGGCGCCCGACGCGCTGCGCGCCGCCTATCGCCGGGCCCTGCTGGGCATCGCCGCCCGCGACGTCAGCGGCAGCACCGACCTGTCGACGACCGCCGCCGAACTCGCCGACCTGGCCACCGCCACGCTGCGCGCCGCGCTGGCCGTGGCCGAGGAGGAGCAGCCGGCCGACGCCGCCGCCTGCCGGCTGGCCGTCATCGGCATGGGCAAGTGCGGCGGCCGGGAACTGAACTACGTCTCCGACGTCGACGTCATCTTCGTGGCCGAGCCGCGGGGGGAGACGCCGGAGGGCCGGGCCCTGCAGGCCGCCACCCGGCTGGCCTCGCGAATGATGCGGGTGTGCTCCGACGTCACGCCCGAGGGCACCATCTGGCCCGTGGACGCCAATCTGCGCCCCGAGGGCCGCAACGGGCCCCTCGTACGCACCCTGAGCAGCCATCTCGCCTACTACCAGCGGTGGGCCAAGACCTGGGAGTTCCAGGCGCTGCTCAAGGCCCGGCCGGTGGCGGGCGACGCGGCGCTGGGAGGCGCGTACGCCGAGGCCGTCTCGCAGCTGGTGTGGCAGGCCGCCGAGCGGGAGAACTTCGTCGCCGACGTGCAACAGATGCGCCGGCGCGTGGTCGCCTCCATCCCCGCGGGCCAGCTGGAGCGCGAGCTGAAGCTGGGCCCCGGGGGCCTGCGCGACGTCGAATTCGCCGTGCAGCTGCTGCAGTTGGTGCACGGGCGCAGCGACGCCACCCTGCGCGTGCCCGGCACCCTGGACGCGCTGGCCGCCCTCGCCGCCGGCGGGTACGTCGGCCGCGCGGACGCGGCGGCGCTGGACGCCGCCTACCGGTTCCTGCGGTCCATGGAGCACCACATCCAGCTCTACCGGCTGCGCCGCACCCACCTCGTGCCCGAGGCCGAGGCCGACCTGCGGCGCCTGGGCCGCTCGCTGGCCCGCACCCACGGCTGGCCCCAGGGCACCGAGCCGGTCGCCGAGCTCGGCGCGCAGTGGCGCCAGCACACCCGCGAGGTGCGCCGGCTGCACGAGAAGCTGTTCTACCGGCCGCTGCTGGACGCCGTCGCCCAGCTCGAACCCGGCGAGATCCGGCTCAGCCCCAAGGCCGCCGGCCAGCGCCTGGAGGCCCTGGGGTACGCCGATCCCGTCGGCGCCCTGCGCCACCTGGAGGCGCTCGCCTCCGGGGTGACCCGCAAGGCGGCCATCCAGCGCACGCTGCTGCCGGTGCTGCTGGGCTGGTTCGCCGACTCCGCCGACCCCGACGCGGGTCTGCTGAACTTCCACAAGGTCTCCGACGCCCTCGGCCGGACCCCCTGGTACCTGCGGCTGCTGCGCGACGAGGGCGCCGCCGCCGAGAACCTCGCCCGGGTGCTCTCCGCCGGCCGCCTCGCCCCCGACCTGCTGCTGCGCGCCCCCGAGGCCGTCGCCCTGCTCGGCGACCCCGGCGGCCTGCGGCCCCGTACCCGCGAGGCACTGGAGCAGGAGGTGCTGGCCGCCGTCGGCCGGGCCGAGGACGCCGAGGCCGCCATCGTCGCGGTGCGCGGAGTGCGCCGTCGGGAGCTGTTCCGCACCGCCGCGGCCGACATCATCGGCGCCTACGGGCGGGCCGGAACGCCCTCCGAGGCGCACGCCTCCGGCGCGCACGGCACCGGCTCCCGCGGGGCGGCCGAGACCGCCGGCGCCGACCACGCCGCCCGCGCCGGCATCGTCGGCGACGCCGTGACCGACATCAATGCCGCCACCCTCGCCGGCGCCCTGCGCGCCGCCGTCCGGGCCGAGTGGGGCGAGACCCTGCCCACCCGGTTCGCCGTCATCGGCATGGGCCGCTTCGGCGGCCACGAGCAGGGCTACGGCTCCGACGCCGACGTCCTGTTCGTCCACGAGCCCCGCGAGGGCGTTCCCGAGGAGGAGGCCGCCAAGGCGGCCCACGCCGTGGCCGGCGAGATGCGCCGGCTCCTGCAGCTGCCCACCACCGATCCGCCGCTGATCGTGGACGCCGACCTGCGCCCCGAGGGCCGGTCCGGCCCGATCGTGCGCAGCCTCGCCTCCTACGCCGCCTACTACCGGCGCTGGTCGCTGGTGTGGGAGAGCCAGGCCCTGCTGCGCGCCGAGCCGGTGGCGGGCGACGCGGACCTCGGGCGGCGCTTCGTCGAACTGATCGACCCGCTGCGCTATCCCGCCGAGGGCCTGGGCGAGGACGCCGTGCGCGAGATCCGCCGGCTGAAGGCACGCATGGAGTCCGAGCGGCTGCCGCGCGGCGCCGACCCCACCACCCACACCAAACTGGGCCGCGGCGGCCTGTCGGACGTGGAGTGGACGGTGCAGCTGCTGCAGATGCGGCACGGCTGGTCGGTGCCGGCGCTGCGCACCACCCGTACCCGCGAGGCGCTCGCGGCGGCCTGCGCGGCGGGGCTCGTCCCGGCCGAGCAGGCCCGCGTCCTGGACGAGGCGTGGGTGCTGGCCACCAGCGTGCGCAACGCGGTGATGCTGGTGCGCGGCCGGCCCGGCGACACCTTCCCGGGCGACGCCCGGGAGCTGGCCGCCGTCGGCCGCTACCTGGGCTACGAGCCGGGCCACGTGGGGGAGATGCTGGACGACTACCGGCGCACCACGCGCCGGGCCCGCGCCGTGGTCGAGGAGTTGTTCTACGGGTCGGTCAACGGTTCGCGGGGCGGCCACAACGGCGCGCGGGGCGGCCGGTGACGCGGGGCGGCCGGTGAACCAAGGATCCCGCTAGGGGCGCCCGCTCGCCACCCGGCGGGCCAGGCGCAGCGGGAACGCCCCGAACCACGCGTAGGACAGGCCGAAACCGACCCCCAGGCACAGCAGCCCGCCCACCGCGTCCAGCCAGAAGTGGTTGGCGGTGGAGACGATGACCACCAGCGTCGCCAGCGGGTAGAGCACGGCCAGCACGCGGACCCACGCGGCCCGGGCGAGGGTGGCGACCATGACGCCGCACCAGGCCGACCAGCCGATGTGCATGGAGGGCATGGCCGCGTACTGGTTGGACATGTCGGCGAGGTTGCCCGAGGCCATCGAGCCCCAGGTGTGGTGCACCACGACGGTGTCGACGAAGCCCGGGCCCTGCATGAGCCGGGGCGGCGCGAGCGGATACAGGTAGTAGCCGAGCAGTGCCACACCGGTGGTGGCGAACAGGGCCAGACGGCCGGCCGAATATCGGCCCGGATGCCAGCGGTAGAGCCAGACCAGCACCGTGATCGTCAGCACGAAATGCAACGTGGCGTAGTAGTAGTTCATGCCCACGACCAGCCACGTCACCGAATTCACGGCCTTGTTGACCGTGTGCTCGACGGCGATGTGCAGGCTCTGCTCGGTCTGCCAGATCCAGTCGGCGTTGCGCAGCGCCGCGGCGCGCTGCTCCGGCACGGCGTTGCGGATGAGCGAATACGTCCAGTAACTCACTGCGATCAGCAGCACCTCGAACCACAGGCGCGGGTGCCGGGGCGTGCGCGGTCTGCGCAGGACGTGCGCCCGGGGGCGGCCCGCCGACGGCCCCTCCGCGCGCTCGTCGGTGGGTGGCGGAGCGGCCGTCCGGCCTTGCACAGTCCTCACTGTCGCTTCACCCATAGGCCAACAGTCTGCCAGAAAGCGCCCCGCGCCAGATCGCCCGAGCGATCGTTACCGGCCGCCCGCCACCCCCGTGCACCGGCCCCCGCGAGGGCCCGCGCGCGTCGTCAGGAACGCCCGCCGGGCACCGAGGCGGTCGAGCCCCGCACGACCAGTTCGGGCAGGAAGACGAACTCGCTGTGCGGCGCCGGCGTCCCCCCGACCTCCTCCAGCAACGCCCGCACCGCGGCCTGACCCATCGACTGCACCGGCTGCCGAATGGTCGTCAGGGGCGGATCGGTGAAGGCGATCAGCGGCGAGTCGTCGAACCCCACCACCGAGACGTCGCGCGGCACTTCGAGCCCCCGCTGCCGGGCCGCCCGGACGACCCCGAGCGCCATCATGTCGCTCGCGCACACCACCGCCGTGCACCCCCGGTCGATCAGCGCGGCGGCCGCCGCCTGACCACCCTCAAGGGTGAACAGCGAATGCTGTATCAGCGCCTCCGCCTCCGGCTCGGGCAGGCCGAGCTGCTCGCGCATGCTCGCCACGAAGCCCTCGATCTTGCGCTGCACCGGCACGTACCGCCGCGGCCCCACCGCGAGCCCTATGCGCCGGTGCCCCAATGCCGCCAAATGGGTGACGGCCAGCCGCATCGCCGCCCGGTCGTCGGGAGAGACGAAGGGCGCCCGGACCTGCGGCGAAAAGCCGTTGATCAGCACGAACGGCACCCCCTGCGCACGCAGCCGCTCGTAGCGCTGCATGTCCGCCGAGGTGTCCGCGTGCAGCCCGGAGACGAAGAGGATGCCGGCGACGCCGCGCTCGACGAGCATCTCCGTCAGCTCGTCCTCGGTGGAGCCGCCCGGCGTCTGCGTGGCCAGCACCGGCGTGTATCCCTGCCGGGTCAGCGCCTGGCCGATCACCTGGGCGAACGCCGGGAAGATGGGGTTGTCCAGCTCCGGGGTGATCAGCCCGACCAGCCCGGCACTGCGCTGGCGCAGCCGTACGGGCCGCTCGTAGCCCAGCACGTCGAGCGCGGCCAGCACCGACTGACGGGTGGAGGCGGCCACCCCCGGCTTCCCGTTGAGGACACGGCTGACGGTCGCTTCGCTGACACCCGCCTGGGCGGCGATGTCGGCCAGCCGTGCGGTCACAGGAGGTGACGATACCGGTCGCATCTCAGACTGCCCACCACACACAAGAATTCGAAGGAATCCTTACCGTACCGCCCGCGAATTCCAGGGCTGCGCTCGCCAGCACCGGACGGCCCGGCACGGGAAGCGTCACCTCGGCACCCAGCGTGTTCAGGGTGCACACGAAACCGGGGCGGCTGAAGGCCAGCACGCCCTCGGGCGCCTGGAGCCAGCCCATGTCGCCGTCGCCCAGGCCCGGCAGCTGCCGCCGCAGCGCGAGCGCCGAGCGGTACAGCTCCAGCATCGAGCGCGGATCGCCGGACTGCGCCTCGACCGACAGCCCCGCCCACTGCTCGGGCTGCGGCAGCCAGCTGCCGCCCGGCCCGAAGCCGTACGGGGCCGCCTCGCCCGACCACGGCAGCGGCACCCGGCAGCCGTCGCGCAGGCCGTCCTGGCCGTCGCCGCGGAAGAACGCCGGGTCCTGGCGCACCTCGTCCGGCAGGTCCACGACCTCCGGCAGGCCCAGCTCCTCGCCCTGGTAGACGTACGCCGAGCCGGGCAGCGCCAGCATCAGCAGCGCCGCCGCCCGGGCCCGGGTCCGGCCCAGCTCCCCGTCGCCGGCGCCGTAGCGGGTCACGTGCCGCACCACGTCGTGGTTGGAGAGCACCCACGTCGTGGGCGCCCCCACCGAGGCGGTCGCCGCCAGCGACCGGTCGATCACCTCGCGCATGGCGTCGGCGTCCCAGTCGCAGGTCAGGAACTGGAAGTTGAAGGCCTGGTGCAGCTCGTCCGGGCGCACGTACAGCGCCAGGCGCTCCGAGGTCGGCGCCCACGCCTCCGCCACGCCCACCCGCTCGCCGGGGTAGGAGTCCAGCAGCTTGCGCCAGGCGCGGTGGATCTCGTGCACCCCGTCCTGGTCGAAGAACGGCAGCACCTGCGCCCCGATCAGCTTGGCCTGCTCGGTGCGGCCGATGTCGGGCAGGCCCGGCGCCTTGACCATGCCGTGCGCGACGTCGATGCGGAAGCCGTCGACGCCCAGGTCCAGCCAGAACCGCAGGACGGAGTCGAACTCCTCGCGCACCTCGGGGCTGTCCCAGTTCAGGTCCGGCTGCTCGGGCGCGAACAGGTGCAGGTACCACTCGCCGGGCCGGCCGTCCGCGTCCGTCGTCCGCGTCCAGGCCGGGCCGCCGAAGACCGACTCCCAGTCGTTCGGCGGCAGTTCCCCGTCCTCGCCCCGGCCCGGCCGGAAGTGGTAGCGCGCGCGGGCCGTCCCCCCCGGACGGTCCGCGAGCGCCTCCTGGAACCAGACGTGCTGGTCGGAGGTGTGGTTGGGCACGATGTCCACGATCACCCGCAGGCCCAGCCGGTGGGCCTCGCGCACCAGGTCGTCGGCGTCCGACAGCTGCCCGAACAGCGGGTCGACGGCCCGGTAGTCGGCCACGTCGTAGCCCCCGTCCGCCTGCGGGGAGGCGTAGAACGGCGTCAGCCACAGCGCGTCCACCCCGAGGCCGGCCAGGTACGGCAGCCGCTCGCGGATCCCGCGCAGGTCGCCGACGCCGTCCCCGTCGCTGTCGGCGAACGAGCGCACGTACACCTGGTAGATGACGGCGCTGCGCCACCAGCCGGCCTGCTCGCCGGAGGCGGCTGCGGAATCGGCGGCGAACGGGCGGACGGAGGGCGCGAGGTCCGGGGTCATGTACGTCCTATCGGTTCGTGATGTCGTATGGCGGGGCGGGCCGTGCGCACGGCTCAACGACGGGCGGGGCCCGCGGGTCAGCCCTTCGTCCCGCCCGCGGTGAGCCCGGCGACCAGGTGCCGCTGGGCGAAGAAGAAGACCAGCCCGGCGGGCAGCGCGATGAGCACGGCGGCCGCCGTCATCAGCCCCCACTCGGCCTTCTGCTGGCCGACGAAGGTCTGCAGGCCCACGGCGAGCGTGTAGTGCTCCTCGCTGCTCATGAACTGGCTGGCGAAGGCCACCTCGCCCCAGGCGGTGATGAAGGAGTAGAAGCCGGTGACCGCCAGCCCCGGCCGGGCCAGCGGCAGGATCAGCCGCCAGAACGTGCCGAACGGGGTGAGCCCGTCGACCCGGCCGGCCTCGTCGATCTCGGCCGGTATGGAGTCGAAGTAGCCCTTGAGCATCCACGCGCAGAACGGCACCGAGACCGTGCAGTACGTGAGGATCAGGCCGACGTAGGAGTCCAGCAGCCCCAGCTGTCCCAGGAGGGTGTACAGCGGCACGATCAGCACCGCCATCGGGAACATCTGCACCACCAGGAACGTCCACATCAGCGGCCGGTGGCCGGGGAAGCGCATCCGCGAGACCGCGTACCCCGCGCTCGCCGCCACCAGCACGCCCAGGACGGTGGCGCCCAGGGCCACGACGAGCGAGTTGCCGAACCAGGTCAGGAACTTCGTCTCGCCCAGCACGTGCGTGTAGTTCGACAGGCCGAAGCCGGTCGCCCGCATCGGCTCCTGCCAGCCGTCGCGCCCGCGCAGCGAGACGTAGACGACGAACAGGACGGGGAAGACGGCGATCGCCGAGGCCGCGATCAGCGCGGCGTGCAGCGCCGTCGAGGCGCCGCGCGAGCGCTGCCCGCGCTGCCGCCGGCGGGTGGGGATCGTGGTGCTCATCGCGTCGCGGCCTCCTGCCTGGCGAGCATCCGGCGGTAGAAGACGGCGAAGACCAGCAGCAGCGAGAGGATGAGGATCCCGTACGTCGCCGAGCCCGCGTAGTCGCGCACGCCCTGGAAGGCCATCCGGTAGGCGTACGTCACGAGGATCTCGCTGTCCGAGCTCGCCCCCTGCCCGATCAGCAGGTAGATGACCTGGAACATGTTGAACGTCCAGATGACGCCCAGCAGGATCACCGTGCCGCTCACCGTCCGCAGCCCCGGCAGGGTCACGTGGCGGAAGCGCTGCCAGGGGCTCGCGCCGTCCATCTCGGCGGCCTCGTGCAGCTCGCTCGGGATGGACTGCAGGCCGCCGAGGATGGCCATCATCATGAAGGGCACGCCCAGCCACACGTTGACGGCGACCGCCGAGACCTTCTGCAGCGTGCTGTCGCCCAGCCAGTCCACGGGGCCGAACCCCATGGCGGACAGGAAGCCGTTCAGCACGCCGTACTTCTCGTTGAACATCAGCCGCCAGGCGAAGGTGGCGACGAACGCCGGCACCGCCCACGGCAGCATCAGCAGCACCCGGTACAGGGCCCTGAAGCGCACCTTGCGGTTGAGCAGCAGGGCCAGGGCGAGGCCGATGGCGTAGTGCAGCAGGACGCAGGACGCGGTCCATACGACGGTCCAGGTCAGGCGGGAGTAGAAGTGGCCCTCCTGGCCGGAGAGCACCTTCCAGTAGTTGTCGAGCCCGACGAACTGGTAGGTGGCGGGGATGTCGTTGACGCCGATGGTGCGGGCGACGTTCGCCTCGTTGGCATCCGTGAAGGACAGGTAGATGCCCCTGCCCAGCGGATAGCCGACGAGCACGCCGAGCACGACGACGACCGGCGCCACCATCGCCCACGCGTACCAGTGGGTGGAGAAGGAGCGCCTGACCCGGGTGACGAGTGTGGCCATGTCGGGACTACTCCTGGATGCCGTAGTCCTTGAGGAGCGTGGACTGCCAGGCCTTCGCCGTGGCGTCGAGCCCGGCCTTGGGCTCCTCCTTCAAGGTCAGGATCTTGGTGTAGTGCTGCAGCCATTCGGTGAACAGGTCGCCGCCCTGCGGGATCGGCGGCCGCGGGTGGGCCTTGGCCAGGGCCTGGTAGTAGGCGCTGCGGACCGGGTCGGCGAGAACGGTCTTGCTGTAGGCCGACTTGCGGGTCGGCAGCACGCCGATGGCGTTGGAGACGCTCTCCTCCTGCGCGGCCCCGGTCATGAACCTGGTGAAGAGGTAGGAGGCGTCGAAGTTCTTCGAGCCGGCGTAGACCACGAGGTTGTGCCCGCCGACGGGCGCGCCCGCGGTGCCGGTGGAGCCGGCCGGGACGGGGGCGATGCCCAGGTTCTCGCGGGACTTGTAGGCGTCGCCGCCGAAGATCTCCTTGGTCGCCCAGGGACCGTCGACGAGCATGGCCAGCTTGCCGTTCTTGAAGTCCGTCTTGAGCGCGTTGTACCCGTCGGTGCCGGCCGGCTTGGGCGCGGCCCCGGACTTCACCAGGTCGACGGCGGTCTCGATGCCCTTGAGGGACGCCGCGGAGGAGATGGTGATCTTCTTGGCGGCGGCGTCGACCATGTCGGACTTCTCGCCGTAGAGGAAGGGCAGCGAGTAGTAGCTGTCGGGGCTCAGACCGATGCCCTCGGCGCCCGTCTTGTCCTTGATCTTCGCCGCGGCCTCCTTCACCTCCTGCCAGGTGGCCGGGGCCTTGTCGACGCCCGCCTTCTGGAAGAGCTCCTTGTTGTAGAGGAGGCCGAGGGTGTCGGTGACCTGCGGGACGCCGTACGTCTTGCCCTGGTACGCGGCGTTCTTCAGCGGGCCTTCGAGGAAGTCGCCGGAGTCGTCCAGGGCGGGGGTGCCGGTGAGGTCCTTGAGGTAGCCGAGCTGGGCGAAGCCGGGGGTCCAGCCCACGTCGGAACGCAGCACGTCGGGGGCGCCCTTGCCGGTCGCGGCGGCGGTCTTGAACTTCTGCTGGGCCTGGTCGAAGGGCACGTTGACGTACTCGACCTTGATCTTCGGGTACTTGGCCTCGAAGTCGGCGACCAGCTTCTTGAACGCGGGCGCCTCGTTGGTGGCGTCCGAGGTGTCCCACCAGGTGATGGTGCCGCTCACGCTGCCCGGGTCGCTCGCCGCCTTGGCCCCGTCGCTCTTGTCGCCGCCGCCACCGCCGCACGCGGTCGCCGTCAGGGCCAGCGCGCCGACAAGGGCGGCGACCGATATGCCTCTTCGCATATGGATGCTCCTCTTTCAGATGGCCGTCTGAGGGGTGGGCGGCCAGAGCTGAGGAGGAAGTTAACAGGCTGAAATCTCTTGCGAAAGAGTTTGCAAGAAGGGAATCGCGAGATTTCGGGGCTGTAACCGTTCCGTGTCCGGAGGGTTGACCAGGGCGGGAGGGGCTCGTACGGTCTGCGGCGGCAAGCGGTTGCATCGTGCGGGCACGCCTTGCTGAAAGAACCTGCAAGTGAGCAACCCCCCACCTGGAGGCCTCGTGCCCCGAAGAATCGTTTCATCGGTGCTGGCGCTGGTGGCCGGCACGACCGTCGCCGTGCTGCCGCAGCAGCCGGCGGCCGCCGCCGCTCCCGGCGCCAAGGACGTCACCGCCGTCCTCTTCGAATGGGACTTCCCCTCCGTCGCCCGCGCGTGCAAGGACACCCTCGGCCCCGCCGGCTACGGCGCCGTCCAGGTCTCCCCGCCCCAGGAACACGCCCAGGGCCCCCAGTGGTGGACCTCCTACCAGCCCGTCAGCTACCGCATCGCCGGCCGGCTCGGCGACCGCACCGCCTTCGCGAACATGATCGACGCCTGCCACGCCGCCGGCGTGAAGGTCGTCGTCGACGCCGTCGTCAACCACATGGCGGCCGGCGCGGGCACCGGCACGGGCGGCACCCCGTATACGAAGTACGACTACCCCGGCCTGTACGAGGGCCAGGACATGGACGACTGCCGCAGCGTCGTCAGCGACTACCGCGACCGGCACAACGTCCAGGACTGCGAACTCGTCGGCCTCGCCGACCTCGACACCGGCGAGGAACGCGTCCGCGCCCGCATCGCCGGCTACCTCGACGACCTCCTCCGGCTGGGCGCGGACGGCTTCCGCATCGACGCCGCCAAGCACATCCCGGCCGCCGACCTCGCCGCGATCAAAGGGCGGTTGAGCCGGCCGGACGTCTACTGGAAGCAGGAGACCATCTACGGCGCGGGGGAGGCCGTGCAGCCGGAGGAGTACCTCGGCACGGGCGACGCCCAGGAGTTCCGCTACGCGCGGGACCTGCGACGGGTGTTCCTGAGCGAGCGGCTCGCCTACTTGCGCAACTACGGCGAGGGATGGGGCTACCTGCCCGGAGCCCAGGCATCCGTATTCGTCGACAACCACGACACCGAACGCGGCGGCGACACCCTCAGCTACAAGGACGGCGCGAACTACACCCTCGCGTCGGTGTTCATGCTCGCCTGGCCGTACGGCTCGCCCGACGTCCACTCCGGCTACGAGTTCACCGACCGGGACGCGGGGCCGCCGAGAGGCGGCGCGGTCGCGGCGTGCTGGCAGGACGGCTGGAAGTGCCAGCACGCATGGCCCGAGATCCGCAGCATGGTCGCCTTCCGCAACACGGTGCGCGGGGAAGCGGTGCGGGACTGGTGGGACAACGGCTACCAGGCGATCGCCTTCGGGCGGGGTGACAAGGGATACGTGGTGATCAACCACGAGGCGTTCGCGGTGACCCGCACCTTCCGGACGTCGCTGGCCGCAGGCACGTACGTCGACGTGCAGAGCGGTCGCCGGGTGACGGTGGGGGCGGACGGCACGTTCACGGCGACGGTGGCGCCGAACACGGCGTTGGCGCTGCACGTGGGGGCGCGCGGGTGAGTTGTTCCCCACCCCCGCCCTTTCTCCGTTTCCGAAGGGGCTGTCGCCCCTTCGCAACCCCACTCCGGGGGCTGCGCCCCCGAGCCCCCACCGGGGCTGCGCCCCCGGACCCCCGGGACCGGGCTGCGCTGGTTGTGGGCAATCGTTCCGCAGGGCGGAACGGGTGGGCACAACCGGCCCACCGGCGTGCAGCACCCCGGTCCTGAGCTCAGCCGAAGGAGACCGTTCGTGAGAAGACTTGCTGCCGTCGCGGCAGCCCTGGGCGTGGCCCTGACCCTCGCCGGGCCCGGCGGCACCGCCAACGCCGCCCCCTCCCCGGACGCCGCCCGCGTCCTGTGGCTCGACCGGCACACCGTCGCCTGGCCCAAGGGCCTCGGCGACCCCGCCGGCCCGCATCGCCTCGTCCACGACCGCGGGTCGTTCCCCCTCGTCCGCGACTCGAAGACGCTTCCCGGTTACGACACGTACCGCCTCGACGCGAGCGTCGCCGCCGAGCGCACCGCGCTCACCGGCGCGCTGCGCGCCGAGAGCGGTGACGGCGTTGTCACCGGCGTCCAGATACCCGGCGTCCTCGACGACCTCTACGGCACCGCCGCCGCGAAGGCACAGCTGGGGCCCGTGTTCCGCAACGGCCGGCCGTCGCTGGCCGTGTGGGCGCCCACCGCCCGCCGCGTGGCGCTGGAGCTGGAGGCGGGGGACGGCGCGCAGCGCATCCCCATGCACCGCGACGCCGCCACCGGCGTGTGGAGCGTGAACGGCCCGGCCTCCTGGAAGGGCAAGCGCTACCGCTACGCGGTGACCGTGTACGCCCCCGCCGCCCACGGCGTCGTCACCAACCTGGTCACGGACCCGTACTCCACCGCCTTGACCGCCGATTCGGCCCGCAGCGTGGTCGCCGATCTCGCCGATCCGGCGCTCGCGCCGCCCGGCTGGCAGGGGCTGCGCAAGCCGGCAGCCGTGCCGTGGCGTACGGCGCAGATCCAGGAGCTGCACGTGCGCGACTTCTCCGTCGCGGACCGCACCTCCGCCCACCCGGGCCAGTACCTCGCGTTCACCGATCGCGCCTCCGCCGGCATGCGGCACCTGAAGGAGCTGGCCGACGCCGGGACGTCGTACGTGCACCTGCTGCCCGTCTTCGACTTCGCCACCGTGCCGGAGCGGCCGGCCGACCGGCAGGTGCCCGGGTGCGACCTGGGCGCGCTGCCGGCCGACTCCGAGCGGCAGCAGGAGTGCGTCGCGAAGACCGCCGCCCGGGACGCCTACAACTGGGGCTACGACCCGCTGCACTACACGGTGCCGGAGGGCGGTTACGCCTCCGACCCGGACGGCCCCCGCCGGACGCTGGAGTTCCGGCAGATGGTGCAGGGCCTGTCGCAGGCCGGCCTGCGCACCGTGATGGACGTCGTCTACAACCACACGGCCGCCTCCGGCCAGGACCCGAAGTCCGTGCTCGACCGGATCGTGCCCGGCTACTACCACCGGCTCCTCGACGACGGCTCGGTGGCGAACTCCACCTGCTGCGCCAACACCGCGCCCGAGCACACGATGATGGGCAAGCTCGTCGTCGACTCGGTCGTCACCTGGGCCAGGCAGTACAAGGTCGACGGCTTCCGCTTCGACCTCATGGGCCACCACCCCAAGGCCAACATCCTGGCCGTGCGCCGGGCCCTCGACGCCCTGACCGTGGCGAAGGACGGCGTCGACGGCAAGGCGATCGTGCTGTACGGCGAGGGCTGGAACTTCGGAGAGGTCGCGAACGACGCCCGGTTCGTCCAGGCCACGCAGAAGAACATGGCCGGCACCGGCATCGCCACCTTCTCCGACCGCTCCCGGGACGCGATCCGTGGCGGCGGGCCCTTCGACGCCGACCCGCGCCTGCAGGGCTTCGCCTCCGGGCTGTTCACCGCGCCCAACGGCGCGCCCGGCAACGGCACCCCCGACGAGCAGCGGGCCCGGCTGCTGCACGACCAGGACCTGATCAAGGTCGGGCTGACCGGCAATCTCGCCGGCTACCGCTTCACCGACTCCTCCGGCCACGACGTGCGCGGCTCGGACGTCGACTACAACGGCTCGCCCGCCGGCTACGCCGCCGCGCCCGGCGACGCCCTGGCGTACGCCGACGCCCACGACAACGAGAGCCTCTTCGACGCCCTCGCCTACAAGCTGCCGCAGTCCACCCCTGCCACCGAGCGGGCGCGCGCCCAGGTCGTGGCCATGGCCACCGCCGCACTCTCCCAGGGCCCGGCCCTGAGCCAGGCCGGCACGGACCTGCTGCGCTCGAAGTCCCTGGACCGCAACTCCTACGACAGCGGCGACTGGTTCAACGCGATCCACTGGGACTGCGCGGCCGGCAACGGCTTCGGGCGCGGCCTGCCGCCCGCCGCCGACAACGCCGCCAAGTGGCCCTACGCGCGGCCCCTGCTGGCCGACGCGGCCCTGCGGCCCGGCTGCGGGCCCGTCACCGCCGCCTCCGCCGCCTACCGGGACCTGCTGCGCATCCGGACGACCGAGAAGGCCTTCGCCCTGCCCACGGCCGCGGCCGTGCAGGAGGCGCTGTCCTTCCCGCTGTCCGGCAGCAACGAGACGCCGGGCGTGATCACCATGCGCCTGGGCGACCTCGTCGTCGTCCTCAACGCGTCTCCGCAGCCGCAGCGCCAGCACGTCGCCGCCCTCGCCGGCACGCCGTACGCCCTGCACCCGGTGCAGGCGCACGGCGGCGATCCGGTGGTCAAGGGCGCCTCCTACGAGGCCGCGTCCGGCACGTTCACCGTGCCGGGGCGTACGGTCGCGGTCTTCCGCCGGGGCTGAGGCGCGGGGCACCACGCGCCCGCAGGCAGGGTGTCGTGCTTCGCCCGGGCCTCGGGGTGGCGCGTTCGGCTGCGGGCCGTCGGTGGCCGATCGCGCCCACGCGGCGGCAGCCGCAGATCGACACCGCCCCGCGCCCCCGACGGGGCGCCGTGGTGGCGCGTGACGAAGATCCGCCGGACACGCCCTAGCGCAGCGGTGCGATCGGCGTGCCGTCCGCGAGCCGGCCGCTCACCTCGACCTCGGCGCCCTCCCGGGCGGGCACGGCCAGCAGCGGCCCCTGGGCGCTGCCGCGCACCGCGCCCGTCGCGGAGACCGAGGCGACGCTGCCGCCGCCGGCGGCGAGGGCGTACCAGGTGCCGCCCGGCGCCTTCCACAGCGCGCCCGCCAGCACGTGCGGCTGGCGGGGCCCGCACGCGGGGGAGTCCTCGGTGCGGGCGACGAGCGCGCCCGGCGCGCCCGGGCGGGTCTGCGGCGCCTGGAACTGGACGAGGACCCGGCTGCCGGCGCCCCGCCAGGTCTCGGCCCGGGTGCAGGACCACTGCGCCGTGCCGGCCCCGCCGGGCAGGACCTGGGTGGCGTACTCCCAGGCGTTGACCGAGCGCACGCCCTGGCCGCGCACGTTCGACAGGTGGCAGGCGCTGTGCGCCCACTGGGCGCGCTCCTTGCCGTCGGCCACGTCGTGCGGCGCTGCGGGGGCGCCCGAGGTCAGCCGGGCCGGGAGCAGCTCCCCGAGGTCGGTGACCAGGTGGTCGCCGAGCTGCAGCGCGGTCCAGCTGTGGCAGTCGTTGCCGGAGTTGCCGTTGGGGGCGCTGCTGCCGGCGGGGCTGGGCACGGCGTCGATGACACCGGTGGCGTCGCGGTGCAGCGGCTGCGGGGCGGCCTTCACATCGAGCAGGTCGCGCACGGCCGCCGTCGTCACCCACGGGGCCGTCAGATAGCGGACGTTGCCGTCGGTGCGGCCGACGACCAGGGCGGTCGCGGTGCCGGTGTCGGCGGCGTCCGCGCGGCCGAAGTCCAGGGCCGCGGACGTGGTGTCGCCGCTGCGGGCCTCGGCATAGCGCACGACGCGCAGGCCGTCGAAGAACAGCACGACGACCGCCGCGTCCACCTCGCCGGCGTACAGCAGCTGCGGCGGGCCGGCGGCCGGGCCCGTGGGCGTTCCCGGTGTGGCGGTGACCTGCACCGTGCCACCGGGCCGGGCCCACACCGCGAGCGCCCGGCGCAGCAGGTCGCGGTCGCCGGTGCGGTTGCCGCGGGCGGGCCAGACGGCGAAGCCGCGGTGGTCGGCGCTCTGCCAGGCGGTGGGGGCGGCCGTGGTCAGCCGGGCGGGATCCAGCGCCTGCTCGGCCGCCGCGTTCTGCGCGTACGGCGGTGCGGCCGCCCCCTCGCGGCCCCAGCCGCCGTCGGGCAGCGCCACCAGCGTGCCGCACACCACCAGCGCCGCGGCGGCCGCCAGCGCCGCCCGCACGTGCTGGCGGCGGCGCATCAGGTCCGTCGGCCGGGCCTGCAGGGTGCACGGGTCGAACTCCACGGACTCCAGCAGCGGCACGTCCCGGCTGCCGGGCGGGACGCGCACCCCGTCCGCCTCCATCAGCGCCGCCGCCGGGTCGGGCACGCCGGCCGCCGCCAGCAGCCGGCGGACGTCGCGGTCGGCGGGCACCTCCAGGGCGCGCAGCACGTAGGCGGCGCGGCCGGGCGCGGACAGGGCCGCGAGCGCCTGGTCGAGCGCCAGCTCGTCGGCCCCGCCCGAGCGGGGGAACAACCGCAGGCCCCACACCTGCGGAAGCAGCGGCGGCAGCTGCGGCAGCCGGCGCGGGCGGGGGGCGAGGGCGGCGGTGAGCACGCGCTGGCGCAGGAAGGCGTAGCCGGGGTCGTCGACGGGCGCCGCCCTGCCGCCGCGGGGCGGCGGAACGGCGGGCGCCGGGCCCCCGCCGCCAGCCCGGCCGCGCCGATGCGCCCGCTGCACGAGCGCGTGCGCGGCCAGCACCCGGCGGCTGCGGCCCAGCCCGGGCGGCAGCACGAGGTAGGCGAGCCGGACCAGGCGCGGATAGTGCTCGAGCAGGGCCGCTTCGGCGTGCTCGACGTCGACGGGGACAGGGGCCAGTGTTGCTTGCTGCTCCACGTTCGTAGAACGAGTGAATGGTGCGGAGGTCACCCGTGTGGGGGTGGAAGGCCGCCGCGCGGCCCACTTCGTGCCAAGCGCTCCGCCGGACGCATCGCGGTCATCCCACGGCCACCTCACGGCCACCCGGCCGCCGCCGGCGGCTGTGACGGTGCAGCCGTCGGCACCCGTGAATTCGCCTGGAGCAGCATGAACCTCACCATGACGGCCGGGGCGGCGCCCGTCGGGAGCCGGCGAGCCCCCGCCGCAGTACCCGCCGGCGGATGGTTCGACCGGCCCGTCCTCGCCGGCTTCCGCGTCCGTCTGGAACCGCTGTCGCCGCTGCACGCGGACGGCCTGCTGGAGGCGGGCGACGACCCGCAGGTGTGGCGGTGGCTGCCGGTGCGCCGCCCCAGCAACCCCGTGGCGATGCGCGCGTACGTGGCGGAGCTGCTGGGCCGGTACCGCGACGGCCTGGCCGTGCCGTGGGCGCAGATCGACGTCCGTACGGGCCGGGTCGCCGGCGTCACCGCCTTCCGCGACCTGGCGCCCGGGGACCGGGGACTGCACATCGGGCACACCTGGCTGGGCGCGCACTTCCAGCGCACCGGCATCAACACCGAGGCCAAGCTGATGCTGCTGGAACGCGCATTCGACGTCCTCGGGGCGATCCGGGTGAGCTGGACGGCCCACCCGGAGAACCAGCAGACGCTGCGGGCCATCGAACGGCTGGGCGCACGCCGGGACGGAGTGCTCAGGCAGCACCGGATCATGCCCGACGGGACGTACCGCGACACGGTCGTCTACTCGCTGATCCACTCCGAGTGGCCCGCCGCCCGCGACGCCCTCCGCGCCCGCCTGCGCCGCGGCTCCGCCGGCGCCCCGTAGGGGCGCGGGGCCATGTCGGCCTGCGGTCGGCGTGCGGCCTTTCGTCTGCGGGCGCGTCGTGGCTTGTCGCGCAGTTCCCCGCGCCCCTTCGGGGCGCTGCTAATCCGTCGGACAGGCTCTACGCCACGCAGCGGGCGCGGATGCGGTCGACCAGGGCGTCGGGGACGCCGAGACCCTCGCGGACGTACCCCGCCACCGTGCCGTACGTCTGGTGCATCGCCTCCAGCGCCGCCGCCAGGTACGCCGCCCGCACCCCGAGCAGCGCCTCCACGATGTCCGGGTCCCCGCCGGCACCCGTGAAGCGGGCGATGGCCTCCGCGAACGCCTCCCGCACCGCCGGCGCGACCCCCAGGTACTCGGCCTCCACCGCCTCCGCGTCCGCGCCGAGCAGCATCAGCAGCACGCTCGCCGCCCAGCCCGTGCGGTCCTTGCCCGCCGTGCAGTGGAAGAGCAGGGGGCCGCAGTCGGGCTCGGCGAGGGTGGTCAGCAGCAGCCGGTAGGCCTGGCAGGCGGACTCGGAGGTCACGAAGGAGCGGTACAGGTCGCACATCAGCTTCTCGGCCTTGCCACCGCCCAGGTGCGTCTCGGCCAGGGCGGGGCTGCCGAGGACGTCCTCCAGCCGGGCGGCGGGCACGGCGCCCTCGCCGCGGGCGCGCTGCACGCCGGCCAGGACGTCGGCGACGATCAGCCGGGAACCGTCGGGCAGCCGGTCGGGGTGGGCGAGGCGCTCGTGCTCGGTGCGCAGGTCGATCACGGTCTTGATGCCCAGCGCGGCCACGACCGGATCGGTCGCGGCATCCAGGCGGTCGAGCTGGCCGGAGCGCAGCAGCAGACCCGGGCGGACGGCGGAGTTGCCGGCGAGCGCGATGCCGCCGAGGTCGCGGAGGTTGGTGATCGTCGAGGCGTCGAGCTGCTGCGGCATGGGCCGGTCTCCCTGGGGCTGCCGTGATCTATCGCATTTTCCGCCTTTTATTGTGAAGAACGGCGGCCGAGTCCGCGACGCCGCCCCCGGGCGAGCGCCGGGCCCAGGGCCGCGCCCAGGAGCAGGGCGACGAGGTGCCCGGCGTCGGTGAAGGTGACGCGGCCGCGCCCGCGCAGCAGGGGCCGCACCCCCAGGGCGAGCAGGGTGGCGCAGACGGCGGTGCGTGCCGGGCGGTGCGGTACGGCGGTGGCGAGGGCGCCCGCGACGGCGTACAGGCCGTAGCTCACGCCCACGTCCGTGGCGGAGCGGGTGGCCCGGTCGGCGTGCCGGGCGCGCAGGGCGCCGTAGACGATCAGGGACGCGCCCGCGTGGCCCCAGAGGAAGGCGGCCGCCGCCCACCACGCCCCGTAGGCGTACTCGGCGTACCCGAGCACGGCCAGGAGCAGCAGCGCGTACGGCAGGTCCATGGGCGCCTCGACCAGCAGGGCGCTGGTGACGAGGGTGTCCCAGCGGCCGGCGGCGAGGTTGTCGACGTTGGTGGAGCACCGCAGCAGCAGGCGCCGGCGCGCGTCGGGCGCGAGCAGGTGCCGCACGGCGTACGCGCCCAGCTGGACGCCCCCGACGTAGGCGAGGGCGAGACGGGGTGCCCGGACGCCCGGGGTGGTGGTGTGCACGGGCCCATGCTCCACCGCGGGCACCCGGGTGCGCCATGCTCTTGCCGAAGCCACGGCGCCCCGTAGGGGCGCGGGGCGGTGTCGATCTGCGGCTGCCGCCGCGTGGGCGCGCCAAGCCTGTCGTGCTGCGCCCGGGCCCTGGGGTGGCGTGTCGGCTGCGGGCCGTCGGTGGCCGTTCGCGCAGTTCCCCGCGCCCCTGACGGGGCGCCCCGTCAGGGGCGCGGGGAACTGCGCGACAAGCCACGACGCGCCTGCAGACGAAGTGCCGCACGCCGGCGGCAGCCGCAGATCGACACTGCCCCGCGCCCCTTCGGGGCGCCCTAGAAGTCGGCCGGGGGTGCGTACTTGTAGCCGACGCGGCGCACGGTGACGATCGACGAGCGGTACTGGGGGCCCATCTTGCGGCGCAGCCGGGCCACGTGGACGTCGACGGTGCGGCCGTCGCCCACGTGTCCGTAGCCCCATACGGTCGTCACCAGCTGGTCGCGGCTGTGCACCCGGTGCGGGTGGGCGACCAGGTGGGCCAGCAGCTCGAACTCCAGGTAGGTCAGGTCCAGCCGCCGGCCGGCCACGCTCGCCGTCCGCTGCTCGGGGTCGATGGCGACCAGGTGGTCGCCGTGGACGGCCGGTGCGGCGTCCGGCGCGGGCTCCTGCGGGCCGGCGGCCCGCAGCAGGGGCTGGTCGGCGGGCACCAGCACCAGGTAGCCGACCATCGGCGGGCGGCCCGGCAGCACCGGCAGTGCGTGCTGGGGCGCCGGCAGCCAGGTGGCCCCTGCGTGCAGCAGGTCGGCGACGGGCGGCAGCTCGTCGGGGGCCACGGCGCGCAGCCGGTGACGGCCGGCGGGGCGGGGGGCGTGGGCGGGCTGCGGGGCGGAGGGGGCCAGAGTGCGGACGTGGGTCATGAGTCGGGCTCTTTCGCGCGGAGGCCGTCGAGAGGACGTGCATGCGCGGGCCGCTTGGCCGGCACCCGGGGCCGGCGGCTGACTTCGACGGAAGGGGTCAGCGAGGGGAGTGGGCCTGCGCGAAGGACGCGCGACAACACACTCGGTCGAAGTCGTGGTGCTGGCGGGAAGGCCAGAAGGGCTCGAGGTCGCTGCGACCCGTCGCGCTGTTCCGGTAGCTGGCCATGCCCCTATTGAAGCACGGTCCGTCGCGCGCGAGCAGTCCGGCCGGAGGCGATCTGCGCAACTCCGGCCGGCTCTTGACGAAGATCGTTCCGGCCGCTAGCCGGCGGCCCCGGCGATCACGGGGTAGTGGTCGGAGAGGTTGGTGTAGGTGTACTGCTTGCCCCAGCTGGAGACCGTCCAGGGTGCCGCCTGCTCCTTGATCACCGTGTTCCGCCAGCCGGCCGGGCGGGCGTGGCCGTTGCGGTGCAGGACGTAGTCGAGGTCCTCGCGCGGGTCGGTGGGGTAGCGGTAGGCGGCGATCGAGTTCTCCTTGGTGTCGAAGGAGTACGGGTGCCCGGTGCGCTCGTCGGCCGGGGCGAGGTCGCCGTCGGCCAGCATCGAGCGGTACTCGGCGCTGCGGGAGTCCACGTTCAGGTCGCCGGCGAGCAGGACCTGCTCCCCGGCCGGGATGTTCTTGGCGTCCAGGAACGCGTCGATCTGCTTCAGCTGCCGCGAGCGGTCGGCGGCCGCCTCGCCCGCGGCGCACCCGCTGTCCGTGGACTGCAGGTGCGTGCCCACGACGTGGACCCTGGTGCCGTTCACGTCCAGCACGACGTAGGCGAAGCCCTTGTTGGACCACCAGTCGGCGCCGCACGCGTCCTTGTAGATCACCTGCTCCTTGCGCAGGATCGGCCACTTGCTGAGCACGGTGACGCCGCCGTCCTCCGGGGTGGTGGCGGAGTAGTTGCCGCCGGTGGCGTCCCAGCCGTCCTTGCTCCGCCCGACGACCGGCGTCTGGTACGGGTAGCGGTCGGCGGCGCGGGACTTCAGCTCGTCGGAGGCGGTGTTGTCGAACGCCTCCTGCAGCACCACCACGTCGTTGCCCTGGAAGAAGCCGGCCGCGGCTATCTCCTGTGCCCGGTGCTGCTGGCCCCAGTTGGGGTAGAGATTGGTGCTCATCAGGAAGGTGTTGTAGGTGAGCACCTTCAGCTGCGGGGTGCCGGCCGTGGCGCCGGTGCCCGTGGCGTGGGCCTGGCCGGTGGTGAGCGCGGCGGTCAGGGCGGTCGCGGCGGCGACCAGGGCGGCGGATCGGGCGGTGCGGGCGAGCGGCACGGCTGCTCCCTGGGGGTTCGGCGGGTGGAGGGTGCGCGGGCCGTCGTGGCAACGGCCCGGCACATCCCACCAGTTGCCGTTAGCACCCGGTGGCGCTCAGGTTGCCGCCGCGGGAAGGGGAGCCCAAGAGGTGGCGCCGGTCCTTCAGGACGGCTGCCGTCCGGCCAGCAGCTCGCCGACGATCCGGGCGACCTTGGCGGGCGGGGGCAGGGTGGGGTGGTTGTTGAAGGTCCCCGAGACCACGTCGTAGCTGTCCTGCCAGTCGGGCTCGGCCACGTGCTGGCCGTCCTCGCGGATCTGGGCGATGTTGCGTTTGACCGACGGCTTGTTCCACATGTCGCTGCCCATGTGCGGGAAGAACACGACGGGGAAATTGGCGCCCAGAATGACCGTCGAAAGGCGGTTCGTAGCGGCACCGGTGGCCGCATTGGAGAGAATGTTCGCGGTGGCCGGGAGAACGACCAGGATGTCGTGGTCGCCGACCAGCCGGGAGGGTTTGTCGGTCGGCCAGTCCGCCGGGGATTCCCCGCTCACGACGCGCTCGGCGGAAAGCTGCACGGTGTGCGCCGGGAGGAATTGGGTGGCCGTGTGCGTCATCAATACGGTGTAGGTGCCGCCGAGCTCGCTGCGGAGGGTGCCGAGGTACTGCGGCAGCATCGTCACGGCGATCGAACCGGTGGCGCCGACGAGTATGCGCGGCCCCTGTGACCCAGGTGTCCGGTGTTCAGTCATAGGGCCGATGATGCATGCCAACTCCGAGGCGTACAAGGGCGCTTCACGGCCGTACGGGCGAGGCGCCCGGCCCGCTCCCGGGCCCGCGGTCAACCGCGCTGGTCGGGGCCGTCAATGGCGCGACAAGGGCAGCGGGAAGTCATGGATGTAAGGGGCATGTGCGGTCTGCTATTAGCGGTGCTTCGGCCCTCATAAGAGCTTTGCATAAGTCGTGGAAAATGATCTGTTCAAGGAAGTGGAAGGACGCTTCCTGCGAGGTCAACCGGCCCTGAAAACAAACCGCGTTGAACGATCTTGTCTTTGCTCTGATCGTGTGCATACGATGTGTGCCGATGAGGTGATCTAGCCGGATCGCGGTGCGGCCGGTCGGCGCCTGGTGCACATGCCCGGGCCGCGGCAGTCGCCTCGGTAATCCATGCTCATGCCCTTTCGCCTGTGAATTGCGTTGTGCGGCACGTGACGTTGTCGTCGTAAGTCGTCGAAAAAAGCACGCACGAGAGGCACGGAGATTTTATGGAAGACATTTTCGCCACAGTGGAGACCGGTGTGCTGCCCCGCACCGAGCCCCGGCCGGCCGAGCGCCACGAGCCCTTCCCGCTGACGGACATTCAGCAGGCCTATGTGATCGGACGCCACCGCGGCCTCGAACTCGGCGGCGTCTCCAGCCACTTCTTCTACGAGTTCGACACCCCCGCGCTGGACGTGCCCCGGCTGACCGAGGCCCTGCGCAAGGTCATAGCCCGGCACGACATGCTGCGCGCCGTCACCGACTCCGACGGCCGGCAACGCGTGCTGGAGCACGTGCCGCCGTACGAGATCGCCACCACCGACCTGCGCGGCGCCTCCCCCGTGGAGCGGTCCGCCGCCCTGGAGCGCATCCGCGCGGAACTGGCCGAGCAGGTCCTGCCGACCGACCAATGGCCGCTGTTCGACGTCCGCGTCACCCTGCTCGACGGCGGCCGCGCCCGGCTGCACCTCAGCGCGGACCTGCTCTTCACCGACGTGCGCAGCCTCTCGCTCATGCTCACCGAATGGCGGCGCTTCTACGACGACCCCGCCTACGCACCCGAGCCGCTGGAGCTCACCTTCCGCGACCACACCCTCGCCGAGCGGCGGCTGCAGGACGGGCCGGCCGGTGAGGAGGCCGCCGCGTACTGGCGCGCGCGCCTGCCCGAGCTGCCCCCGGCACCCGACCTGCCCCTGGCCGCGACGCCCGAGGAGATCGGCCGGCCCTCCTTCGTGCGCCACCGCGCCGTGCTCGACCGCGAGCTGCGGGGCCGCCTGCAGGACGCCGCCCGCAGCCGCGGCCTGACCCTGTCGGCCCTGCTGCTCACCGCGTACGCCGAGGTGCTGCGTGGCTGGTCCAAGCGGCAGGACTTCACCCTCACCACCACCCTGCTGCACCGCCTGCCGCTGCACCCGCAGACCGACCGCATCATCGGCGACTTCCTCGCGCCGAGCCTGCTGGCCGTCACCGGCGGCGCCGGGCAGACCTTCGCCGAGCGTGCCACCGCGCTGCAGCAGCGGCTGCGCGAGGACCTGGCCCACACGGCGTTCGGCGGCATCCGGGTGCTGCGCGAGCTCACCAAGCTGCAGGCCGACGGGCGCAGCGCCTCGCTGCCCGTCGTCTTCTCCAACACCCTGGGCGCCGAGCCGGTCGCGCAGGGCGAGGGCCTGACGGCCTTCGGCGAGCTGGTGCACAGCGCCAGCCAGACCCCCCAGCTCTGGCTGGAGAACCAGATCTCCGAGGAGGCCGGCAACCTCGTCGTCACCTGGAACGCCGTCGAGGGCCTCTTCCCGCCCGGCGTCCTGGAGGCGATGTTCGACGCCCACCGGGACCTGCTCGGCCGGCTGGCCGGCGACGACGCGGTGTGGGAGCGCACCGGCGGCCTCGTCCCGCTGCCCGCAGCCCAGGCCGAGGAGCGCCGGCGCGTCAACGACACCGCCGCCGACATCCCGCCGCGCCTGCTGCACGAGCTCGTCGGCGAGGCCGCGGCCCGCCGCCCCGACGCGGTGGCCGTCCTCGCCGACGGCCGGGAGGTCACCTACCGGCACCTGACCGAGGACGCCCACCGGCTGGGCCGGCGGCTGCGCGAGTCCTGCGGCGCCGAGCCGAACCGCATCGTCGCCGTCTCGATGCGGCCGGGCGCCGCCCAGATCTCCGCGATCCTCGGCGTGCTGCACTCCGGCGCGGCCTACGTCGCCATCGACCCCGAACTGCCCGAGCAGCGGCGGCTGAAGCTGCTGCGCCAGAGCGGGGCCGAGGTGCTGGTCACCGAGCCCGCCCTGCGCGAGGACCCGGCATGGCCCGAGCAGCTGACCGTCGTCACCCTCGACGACGAGGAGACCCGCAGCCGCAGCGCCGAACGGCCCGACAGCGTCCAGGGCCACGACGACCTGGCGTACGTCATCTTCACCTCGGGCTCCACCGGCGAGCCCAAGGGCGTGATGATCTCGCACCGCAGCGCCGCCAACACCGTCCAGGACATCAACCGGCGCTTCGGCGTCGGCGAGGGCGACCGCGTCCTGGCCCTCGCGCCGACCAACTTCGACCTGTCCGTCTACGACATCTTCGGCGTCCTGGGCGCCGGCGGTGCCGTGGTCGTGCCCGACCCCCGCCGCGCCAACGACGTCACCCACTGGTCCGAGCTGGTCGACCGGCACGCGGTCACCGTGTGGAACAGCGTGCCCGCACCCATGCGGATGTGGGCCGACGCGCTCGGCGACACCGGCGCCCCGCGCGGCAACAGCCTGCGGCTGGCCCTGCTCAGCGGCGACTGGATCCCCACCGACCTGCCGGACGCGATCCGCAAGCACTTCCCGGCCATGGAGGTCATCAGCCTCGGCGGCGCCACCGAGGGCTCGATCTGGTCCATCCACTACCCGATCGGCGAGGTGCCGCAGCACTGGAGGTCCATCCCCTACGGCAAGCCGCTCGCCAACCAGACCATGCACGTCCTCAACGACCGGCTCGAACCCTGCCCGACCTGGGTCACTGGTGAGATCCACATCGGCGGCACGGGCGTGGCCCTGGGCTACTGGGGCGATGCGACCCGCACGGCGGAGCGCTTCATCGTCCACCCGGTCACCGGCGAGCGCCTGTACAAGACCGGCGACCTGGGCCGCTACCTGCCCGGCGGCGACATCGAGATCCTCGGCCGCGAGGACTTCCAGGTGAAGATCAACGGCTACCGGGTCGAACTCGGCGAGATCGAGGCCGTCCTGGACCGCCAGGCCGGCGTCCGGCACGCCGTGGTCACCGCCCCCGCCCACCCGCGCACCGGACAGCGCCAGCTCGCCGCGTACCTCGTCCCCGAGGCGCCCGGCGCCCTGCCGGAGGCGGCGGCCCTGCGCGAGGCGGCGACCGGCGCACTGCCCGGCTACATGGTGCCCAGCCACTACATCACCATCGACGCGCTGCCCCTGACCGCCAACGGCAAGATCGACCGCTCGGCGCTGCCCGCCCCCTGGAGCGACGGCGAGGCCGACAGCCGCACCGCGCCGCGCGACGCGATCGAGGAACGGCTGCTCGCCCTGTGGGCCGAACAGCTCGGCCACGACGACTTCGGCACCGAGGACGGCTTCTTCGACGTCGGCGGCGACTCGCTGCACGCGGTCGGCATCATCGGCCAGCTGCGCGCCGAGTTCGGCATCGGCGCCGACGCCGAACAGGAAGTGATCGAGGGCCTGTTCATGAACGCGACCGTCTCGGCCTTCGCCGACATCATCCGGTCGATCAAGGAGGCCGGAGCATGACCCACCCCACCGATATGCGGGAGCACGACGCGTGGGACCACGTGGTCGTCGGCGCCGGCTCCGCCGGGATCGTCACCGCCACCCGCCTTGCCCGCAGCGGCGCCCGGGTGCTGCTGCTGGAGGCCGGCGGCGACCAGCCCGCCCCCGGCGCCGACAACCCGCTGCGCGACGCCAGCAAGCTCGTCCTCGACGGCTTCAACTGGGACTACCGGGCCAACCTGCGCGGCAGCGACCGGCTCGACGACCTGGTGCGCACCGGCGCCCCCCGCCCCGCCGCGGCCGACGAGGAGGCCCGGCGCACCCGGGCCCTGTGGTCGCGCTTCCCCTACCAGCTCGGCAAGGTCGTCGGCGGCTCCTCCGCCGTCAACGGCGCGATCGCCCTGCGCGCCCTGCCCCGCGACTTCGACGCCTGGGTCGCCGCCGGCAACCCCGAGTGGTCCTGGGAACACGTCCTGCCCTACTACAAGGAGATCGAGGACGACCCCGGCTTCCCCGGCCCCCTGCACGGCGACGACGGCCCGCTGCCCATCCGCCGGCCCGAGCGCGCACACCTGCACGTGCTGGACGCCGCCTTCTGGGACGAGTGCGGCCACCAGGGCCTGCCCGACCTGCCCGACCTCAACGCCGGGCAGGAACGCGGCGTGGGCCCCGTACCGTCCAACGCGATCGACGGCGTACGCATCGACGCCGCGACCGCCTACCTCTCCCGGGCCCGCGACCTGCCCAACCTCCGCATACGCACCGGCCGCCACGTCACCCGCGTCCTGTTCGAGGGCACCCGCGCCGTCGGCGTCGAACTGCTGGAGGGCGGCCGGCCCGTCACCGTACGCGCCGACAACGTCGTCCTGAGCGCCGGCGCGATCGGCACCCCCGTGATCCTGCTGCGCTCGGGCGTCGGCCGCGCCGACGTCGTCCGCGCCCTCGGCCTGAGCTGCGTCGCCGACCTGCCGGGCGTCGGCGAGAACCTCAGCGACCACCCCTCGGTGGTCGTCTGGTCGCAGCCCGAGGAGGGCGTGTGCACCCCGGGCCTGCCCTGGCGCCAGGTCGCCGCCCGGATGTCCAGCGGCTTCGACGACGACACCGACATCCAGGTGGGGCTGCTGAACAACGTCGAGAGCTCCACCATCCCCGGCTTCGTCGACCGCCTCGGCTGGCCCATGGTCGTGGGCATCTCGGTGATGCTGATGCGCCCCGCCTCGCGCGGCCGGGTCTTCCTGGAGGACGCCGGCCCCCTCGGCCGGCCCGTGATCGAGCTCGGCATGGGCTCGGACCCCGAGGACGTCGAGCGGCTCAAACACGGCGTGCGCCGAGCCTGGGGCATCCTGCGCTCGCCCGGCCTCGCCGCCCGGCTCGCCCGCACCCAGTTCTGGACCGACGCCATGGTCGCGAGCGACCGGGTGCTGCACAGCGGCGTCCGCAACATCATGAACCCCGGCTGGCACGCCACCGGTTCGGCCCGCATGGGCCCGGCCGACGACCCGGCGGCCGTCGTCGACCAGGACGGCCGCGTCCACGGCACCGAGAACCTCCGCGTCGTCGACGCCTCCGTCTTCCCCACCATCCCCAGCGCCCCGACCAACCTCACCACCCTCATGCTGGCCGAGAAGATGGCCGCCGGGGTGAAGGAATGAGCCCCGCGCGGCCCGCCCCGGGCCCCGTACGGCTCTACTGCTTCCCCCACGCCGGCGCCACCTCCTCCGTCCACCGGCCGTGGGCCGCGCTCGCCGCCCCCCGCCTGCAGATCGTGGGCGTCGACGCGCCCGGGCGCGGCACCCGCAGCCGCGAGGAGCGCCCGGCGGACTTCCCCGCCCTGGTCACCGCCATGGCCGAGCACCTGGCCGGCGACCTGGCCCGGGCCCTGCAGGAGGACCCCGGCCTGCGCTGGGCCACCTTCGGCCACAGCTTCGGCGCCATGACCAGCCTGGCCGTGGCCGATGCCGCCGCCCGCCTGGCGGGGCGGCCACCGCTGCGGGCCGTCCTCTCCGCGGCCCTGCCGCCGCGGCTGCAGCAGCCCGACACCACCGACGACCTCACCGACGACCAGCTCCTGGAGAAGATCGCCGCGGACGGCGGCACCCCCGCCGGACTGCTGTCCAACAGCGCCATGAGCGCCTACCTCGTGCGCCTGATGCGCGAGGACTACGTGATCCGGCGCCAGTTCCCCCGGCACGCCGCGCTGCGCGTCGACTTCCCGCTCACGCTGGTCGCCGCCCGCGACGACGCGTACGTCACGCCCGCGCAGATGTGGCAGTGGGCCGAGCACACCACCGCCGCCTGCCGCCGGGTGGAGATCCCCGGCGGTCACTTCGCGGCCGTCCAGGACCCGAAGCAGATCGTCGCCATCGTCACCGAGGACCTCCTCGGTGCGGGGGAGGAGCAGGGATGAAGCACCACCTGTACGAGGCGCAGCACGAGGAATTCCGCGCGCTGTGCAGGGAGTTCCTCGCCCGCGAGGCCGTACCGCACCACGAGCGGTGGGAGCAGGAGGGCATCCTCGACCGCGAGGTGTGGCGCAAGGCGGGCGGGGCCGGGCTGCTGGGCATCGGCGTGCCCGTCGAGTACGGCGGGGGAGGGGAGGAGGACTTCCGCTACCCGGCCGTGCTCTCCGAGGAGCTCATCCGGGCCCGGGTCACCGCCCCGGGGTTCGTCGCCCACAACGACGTCGTCGCCTCCTACCTGGCCACCCGCACCACCGAGGAGCAGCGCAAGCGCTGGCTGCCGGGGCTGTGCTCGGGCGAGCTGATCGCGGCGATCGCCATGAGCGAGCCGGACGCGGGCTCCAACGTCGCCGACATCCGCACCACCGCCGTGCGCGACGGCGAGCACTACGTCCTCAACGGGCAGAAGACGTTCATCACCAACGGCGAGAACGCCGACGTGGTGCTCGTGGCGGTCAAGACCGCCCCCGACCGCGGCGGCCAGGGCATCAGCCTGCTGGTCGTCGAACGGGACACCCCCGGCTTCAGCCGCGGCCGGCGGATGGCCAAGCTCGGCTGGCAGGCCTCCGACACCTGCGAGCTGTTCTTCTCCGACTGCCGGGTGCCGGTGGCCAACCTGGTCGGCAAGGAGAACGCGGGCATGGCCTACCTGATGGCCGGGCTGCCCCGCGAACGCCTGAGCATCGCCGTGGTGGCGGTCGCCGCGGCCGAGCGGATCCTGGCCGACGCGCTGGAGTACGCCCGCACCCGCAAGGCGTTCGGCCAGCCCATCGGCAGCTTCCAGCACAACCGCTTCCTGCTCGCCACGCTGGACACCGAGATCACCATCGCCCGCGTCTTCCTGGACCACTGCATCGCCGAGCTCAATGCCGGCCGGCTCACCGTCGCCGACGCGGCCAAGGCCAAGTGGTGGACCACCGAACTGCAGGTGGAAGTGGCCAACAAGTGCCTGCAGTTGTACGGCGGCTACGGGTACCTCAAGGAGAGCCCCATTTCCCGCGAATGGGCCAACAGCAGGGTGCAGACCATCTACGGGGGGACCACGGAAATCATGAAGGAACTCATCGGTCGCTCGCTCGGCCTGTGAGCAGCGCGCCGTGCCCGCGCACGGCCCGAAAGGACGGACAGCCAGATGGATCCTCTCGACGAGGTGAATCCCCCCACCGGCGCGGCGGGCAAGGGCGCAGCCGCCCGCCGCGGCCCGGAGCCCGGTCTGCCGGCCACGCCGGACGGACTGACCGTCTCGGTCGCCACGGAGGAGGACTGGAACCATGTGATCGCGTGGGCCGACGGTGAACGCTGGAACGTCGGCCGCGGCGACGCGGCCCTGTTCCTGCCCACCGACCCGGCCGGATTCTTCGTCGGCCGCATGGAGGGCCGGCCGGTCTCGGCCATGTCGGTCGTCAACTACTCGGCCCGGTACGCCTTCCTCGGCCACTACCTCGTCGACCCCGCCTTCCGCGGGCGCGGCCTGGGCCTGGCCACCTGGCAGGCCGCCGTACCCCACGCGCGCGGCCGCTCGCTCGGCCTGGACGCGACACCGGCCCGGCAGGACGACTACGCCAAGTCCGGTTTCGTGGCCTACTACGACACCGTGCGCCACACCGGGCGCCCGCAGCGGGCGGGCGCGCCGGGGCCGGGCACCGTGCCCGTCACCGGCGAACACCTGGCCGCCGTGCTCGCCTACGACCGGCAGTACTTCCCCACCGACCGGGCCGACTTCGTCCAGCGCTGGCTCACCGCTCCCGGGCACGTGGCGTACGCGCGGCTGACGGAGGGGCGGCTCACCGGCTACGGCGTGATCCGCCCGGCCAGCGAGGCCCACCGCATCGGCCCCCTCTTCGCCGAGACCCGTGCCGACGCCGAGGCCCTCTTCGACGCCCTCACCGCGCACCTCGGCCCCGGGGACGAGGTCTCCCTCGACATCCCGGCGCCGCAGAAGGAGGCGGGCGCCCTGGCGATCGACCGGGGCCTGGCGGCGGAGTTCCACACCGTGCGCATGTACAGCGGGCCGGTGCCGGCCAACCGGGCGGAGCAGGCCTTCGCCACCACCACGCTCGAACTCGGATAACCCACCACAGCACAAGGGAGGTGCCCCCGTGGCAGAGAAGACCCCCACCCTCTACGAATGGGCCGGCGGCATAGAGGCGCTGGAACGGCTCACCGAGGAGTTCTACAAGCACGTGCGCGAGGACGAGCTGCTCGCCCCGCTCTTCGAGCACATGACCGACGACCATCCCCAGCACGTCGCGGCCTGGCTGGGCGAGGTCTTCGGCGGCCCGGCCGTGTACACCGAGCAGCTCGGCGGGTTCAAGCGCATGATCCGCAGCCACCGGGGCCGGTCCATCCGGCCCGAGCAGCGCACCCGCTGGGTGCAGCTGATGACCGAGGCCGCCGACACCGTGGGGCTGCCCTCGGACCCGGAGTTCCGCTCGGCGTTCATGTCCTACATCGAGTGGGGCTCGCGCCGGGCGATGGCCAACTCCCAGCCGGACGCGCCGCCCTCGCGCCGGGAGACCGTGCCGATCTGGGGCTGGGGCGAGGCCCCGCCCGGCACGGCCTGAGCACGAGGCCCCGGAGCACGACGCGAAGGTGCCCGGCCCGCCGTCCTCGCGGCGGGTCGGGCACCTTCGGTACGAGCCCCGGGATCAGCGCCTGGTGCAGGCGCGGGCGGTGTGCACGGTGACGGCCGTGAGGTAGAAGGCGTCGGGCCGCCAGAGGATGCCGGTGCAGGCGTCGCCGTCCACCAGGCACTCCAGGGTGCTGCGGTCCTCCGCGTCGAGCCGGTCGCCGATCCGCTCCCGCAAGTGCTGCAGCAGCTCGTACAGGTGCTCGCGGGCCGGCAGGTCCAGCGGCGCCGGGTGGTCCACCAGGAACGTACGGCTCCCGGTGGGCACCAGCCCGGCGCGGGCCAGCATCGCCGGCCAGTCCTCCACCGTGCGCTCGTGGCCGGGCAGCCGGGCCCGCATGCCGCTGAAGTCGTCCTCCAGGGCGGCGTCCAGGCGGGCCTGCAGGCCCGGCCGGCCGATGCCGATGTCGCGGGGCAGGAACCGGGGAGGCAGCCCGCGCTCGGCCACGGCCAGCACGCCGCCCGGGCGCAGGGACGCGGCGAGGGCGTCCAGCGCGGCCTGCTGGTCGCCGAGGTGGTGGACGGCCTGGCTGGCCCAGATCACGTCCGCGCCGCCCAGCTCCCCGAAGTCGTCCGGCAGGTCGGCGTGCTGGGTGACCACGCGGCCGGTCAGATCCGCCCCCTCCGCCCGCGAGCGGGCCCGCTCCAGCAGGCCGGGGTCCCGGTCGACCGCGACGATCTCCGCACACGGGAAGTACCGGGCGAGCAGGCAGGCCACCACCCCCGGCCCGCTGCCCACGTCGAGGACGCGGCCCACCGCCGCGGCGGCGGCCACGTCGTCCCCGCCGCACAACAGCCCCCGCAGCCAGCCCACCGCCTGTTCGAGGTAGGGCAGGTGCAGTCGGGCTTCGCGCTCCAGTGCGTCAGCCAGGGCATCCCGGTCGATGTCCCCGGCCCGATGTGGATTCATGGGGCTTACCTGCTTCCGGGAGAGGGCGGACTGCGAGGGACGTGCCGGGGCGGCGCGCCGCCCTCAGCCGAGGTAGGGGGCGAGCGTCCGCATCAGGACGGCCTTGGGGGCGGCGCCCACCCACTGCTCCTTGCGCTTGCCGTCCTCGTAGACGATGAAGGCCGGGATGGAGGAGACGCCGTGCTCGATGGCCAGGGCGGTCTCGTCGTCCACGTTGACCTTGACCACGTCGAGCTTGTCGGCGTTCTCGGCGGCGATCTGCTCCACGATCGGGCTCACCATGCGGCACGGGCCGCACCAGGGGGCCCAGAACTGGATGAGGACGGGCTTGTCGGACTGCAGCACACGGGAGGGGAACATCTCCTCCGTGAGGGCGTCGACGGGGGACGGGCGCATGAGGAAACTCTCCTAGGCGAGGGATGGGGACAACAAGACGTTCGGTGGCAGAGAGGCTCGTCAGAGCCGGAAGGACGGCTCGGCGGTCGCCATGGCCCGGCGCTCCTCGACGGCACGGGCGATGTCCTCGTCGAGCAGGTCGTGGTTGATGGCGAAGCCGGCCGCGGATCCCTGGCCGGCCGCCGTCACCACCTGGGCCCGCGGGTCGGCGACGTTGCCCACCGCCCAGACGCCGAAGACGCTGGTCCGGCCGGTGGCGTCGGTGACCACCCAGCCGTTCGCGTCCTTCTCGCAGCCCAGGTCGGTCAGCAGGCCGTCCCGCGGCACCATGCGCGGGAAGACGAACACCGCGCTGCGGGGCACCACGCTGCCCTCGGCCAGCTCCACGCCGCGCAGCTTGTCGTCGTCCACCACCAGCCACTTCACGGTGCCCTCGGCCAGGCGGATGTCGCGGGCGGCAAGCCGCTCGCGGTCCTCCTCCGTCAGCTCCATCGTGTGCGGGAAGAAGATGACGTCGTCCGACCACTGGCGCATCAGCAGGGCGTGGTTCACCGCGTTCGGGTGGGTGCCGAGCACGCCGATCGGCTGGTCGCGCACCTCGTAGCCGTGGCAGTACGGGCAGTGCAGCAGGTCCCGGCCCCAGCGCTCGCGCACCCCGGGGATGTCGGGCAGCTCGTCGCGCAGCCCGGTCGCCACGACGACGCGGCGCGCCTTGAGCACCGGGCCGCCGGCCAGGTGGACGTAGAAGCCGGGGGCGATGTGGTCGACCTGGGCGTCGATCAGCTCCACGCCGTAGCTCTCCACCTCGGTGCGGCCCACGCCCAGCAGCGCCTCCGGCGGCATCCCGTCACGGGAGAGGAAGCCCATCATGTGGGAGGCCGGGGCATTGCGCGGACTGCCGGAGTCCACCACCGCCACCCTGCGGCGGGACCGGCCCAGCAGCAGGGCGGCGTTCAGCCCGGCCGCGCCGCCTCCGACCACCACGACGTCGTACACGGAGCCGTCGGCTGCCTGGTTGTTCATATCGCTCACGGCGATCACCTCCGCGCACAGCGTGCGACCGCCATCCGGTTGCGGCAACATTTGTTGCTGTTTCCGGAACGGGTGCGGTGCAATGCCCCCGTGCACCCCTCAGAAGCGATCAACGAAGCCCTCGCCGAGGTCGGCCCCCGCCTCAAGCGCCTGCGCGTCCAGCGCGGGGTGACGCTGGCCGCGCTCTCGGAGGCCACCGGCATCTCCAAGAGCACCCTCTCGCGCCTGGAGTCCGGGCAGCGCCGGCCCAGCCTGGAGCTGCTGCTGCCCATCTCCCAGGCCCACCAGGTGCCCCTGGACGAGCTCGTCGGCGCCCCCGAGGTCGGCGACCCCCGCATCCGCCTGACGCCCAAGCGCGTCAACGGCAACACCGTGCTGCCCCTGACCCGCCAGCCCGGCCCCCTGCAGACGTACAAGATGGTCATCCCGGCCACCCACAAGACCCCGGAGATGTGCACCCACGAGGGCTACGAGTGGCTCTACGTCCTCTCCGGCCGGCTGCGCCTGATGATGGCCGACCACGACCTGATCCTGGGCCCCGGCGAGGCCGCCGAGTTCGACACGCGGCTGCCCCACTGGTTCGGCAGCACGGGCGAGGGCCCCGTCGAGGTCCTGAGCCTCTTCGGCCGCCAGGGCGAGCGCATGCACGTCCGGGCGAAGCCCAAGGGCCGCGGATGAGGCGAGGCGGGCGATACGAGCCGGGTGATACTCGATAGCATGGAAAACGCTCCGGAATTACCGCAGTTCGACCACCTTCTGCACTGTGTCCCCGACGTGGAGGGCGCGGTGGCCGCCTACACCCGCGCCGGTCTGCCCGCCCACGCCAACCCGCCGCTGCGCGGCTTCCGCAACGGCGCCTGGCGTCTGGGCGCGCGGTACGTGGAGATCCTCACCGTCGAGGACCGCGCCGCGTTCGAGGCCTCGCCCTACGGCGAGGCGATGGTCCCCTGGATGCCCCGCCTCGACGCCCTGCTCGCCGCGGGCGGCGGGGCGCTGAACTTCGCGGTCCACGTGAGCGACGTGACGGCGACGACGCAGCGCCTGCGGCGCCAGGGGTACGCCGTGGACCTGCGCACCTTCACCTCGGAAGGAGCCCCCGTCTCCTTCGCCGAGGCCGTGCTCACGGACCCCGGCACCCCGCCGTGGGCCCCGTTCTTCATCACCTACACACCGGACCGGGAGACGCTCTTCCGCACGTACCGGGCCGCCACGACCCGGCGCGGCCCGCACGACCTGGCCGGCTTCGTGATCGAGACCCCGGACCCGGCCGCCGCCGCGGCCTGGCTCGCCGGGCTCACCGGCATCCGCGCCGACGGCGGCGCCACGGCGCCGGTCGTGCCCCTGCCCGGCGCCCACGTGCACTTCGCCGAGGGCCCGGCGGACGCCGTCACCGCCCTGCTGCTGACGGACGGCGGCACGCCGGGCGCGCCGGAGATCGCCGGGCTACGGCTGGAGCATCAGATGCGGTCGGCGGCGATGAGGAGGTAGTGGAAGCTGCCTTCCTTGTACGCGGTCAGGAACGGCTCCTCGACGCCGGTGGCCAGGGAGGACTGGGCGCGCAGTTCCCAGTAGGGGAGGGTGGCGGCGGTCAGGTCGACGACGTTCATGGGAACGAGGCCGTTGGCGGCCATGGCCTTGAAGTAGGCGCTGCGGGGGTGGATGTTGCAGGTGTAGTGCTCGTCGATGCGGCTGACGGCCTTGGAGCGGCCGCCGGTGACGTCGTTGGAGCAGCCGGTGATGACGACGTAGCGGCCGCCGAAGGCGAGCTGGCGGGCGTGTTCGGCGAACAGGTCGTGCAGGTCGACGTACATGGTGGATTCGTTGTTCCAGATGCCCTGGAACGCGCCGGTGGGCAGGCCGGTGTCGAGCATGTTGCGGAAGTGGTAGCGGACCTTGGCGTCCACGCCGCGCTTGCGGGCCTGCTCGTTGGCGAAGTCCACCTGTGCCTGGGAGATGGACACCCCGTCGACCTGGCAGCCGAAGCGGGCGTGGGCCATGATGCTCGAACCGCCGCGGCCGCAGCCGGCGTCCAGCAGGCGGTCACCGGGCCGGATGGGGCCGAGGTGGTCGAGGAGGACGTCGGCCTGGGCCGACTCCAGGCGGTGCAGCTCCTCGATGATGCGTGCGTCCCGCGTCTCCTTGGGGCCTTCCAGGACGGACGGGTCGTAGTCGCCGATGCCGTAGTGGTGGTGGTAGAGGCCGTCGACGTCGCCCAGGGAGAGGTTGACGGGGTCCTTCTCGTTGTTCCAGTACTCGGCGACCGCCTTCTGGTACGCGGTGCGCAGCACGGGGGAGGGGGCGGGGGCGTCAGGGGTAGTGGTCATCAAAGTTCCTCGGATGGGTTTCGCGTGTTCACGTGTTTCGCGTGTTTCAGGAGGTGGTGTAACGGGAGCTGCCGCTGTGCCATTCGCGGTTGCCGCCCAGCCAGGCCCACACGCCCGCCAGGAAGCGGCGCAGTGCGGGCGAGCCGGCGGCGGCCAGGGCCGCCGCCTCGGCCTCGAAGGTGCGCACCAGCTCGTCGTGGATCCGCGCACTGCGCTCGACCGCCTCGCGGGGCGAGCAGCGCTCCTCGGCGGCGATCACCGCGGGAAGGTTGAACTCCACGCCGGAGGAATGGTCCTCCTTCGCCATCGAGTACAGGTCGTTGACGAGCGTGGCGGCCGTCGAGGCCGTGGTCACGGCCCGGCGCACCCGGGCGTCGGCGTACTCGGCGGCGGGCAGCGCGTACCCGCCGACCGCGTCCACCAGCGCGATGCACGGCAGGAAGCTGTTGATCTGGCGGTGCGCCAGGTACTCCCACACCGCGGGCATGCGGCCCTGGGAGCGCCAGGAGCCCTCCTGGCCGTAGGCCACGAACAGCACGGCGATCTCGTGCCGGAGCCGGTTCAGCTGCGCCGCGTCCGCGTACCGGGACAGGTGCGCGAAGCCGGAGCGCAGGGAGGTGCGCACCGGGTCCTCGCGCAGGGCCTTCTCGCCGGCCGGTACGTAGCGGGCCGGCAGGTGCGAGGGGTCGACGGCCGTGTACGCCAGGCCCAGCTGCGCGCCCAGCAGCACCGGCGCGGAGCCCATCGACTCGTCGTCGCAGTAGTAGTCGTCCGTGGCCCACTCCGCCAGCGCGCACTTGCCGGCCGCCAGCAGCCGGTCCGGGTCGTCGGTGTCGGGGTGGGCCAGCATCATCAGCCGCCCGAAGTCGGCGGCGCGCACGCGCTCCAGGCGCCCGGCGTACAGACCGGTCTCCCCGGCCCACGCCAGGAGCGCCTCGTTCACCTCCGCGGCGAGCGCCGGGTCGTCGCGCACGGCGGGCGGGCAGTACAGCTCGGGGACGCCCGCACCCCCGGCCGCCGCCGGCCTGCGGGGCGTCAGGCGGGCGGCGGAGGTGCCCAGGCCCGTGGGCCCGCCCGGCACGGTACGGGCGACGGGCGCGGGCGATGAGAGCAGCGCGGCCACGAGCCCGGCCACTTCGTGGCGGGCTGCGGGCGCGGTCATACGGGACAGCAGGGACACGGCTTGTCCTCCGGAGAGCGAGGGGAAGGGGTGCCATTTCCGGCGCCCCGAAGGGGCGCGGGGAACTGCGCGATCGGCCACCGACGGCCCGCAGCCGACGCGCCACCCCGGGCCCGGGCGGAGCACGGCAGTCCATCTGCGGGCGCGTCGTGGCTTGTCGCGCCGTTCCCCGCGCCCCTTCGGGGCGCTGCACGAGCCGCCGGACGCGGCTAGGAAGGGCTGCCGAAGACCTCGACGTTCTCCAGCACGCCCAGCGCGTCGGGCACCAGAACGGCCGCCGAGTAGTACGTGCTGACCAGGTAGGACATGATCGCCTGGTCGCTGATGCCCATGAAGCGCACGTTCAGGCCCGGCTCGTACTCGTCCGGTATCCCGGTCTGCCGCAGCCCGACCACGCCCTCCTCCTTCTCTCCCAGCCGCATCGCCAGGATCGAGGAGGTGCCCTCCTCCGAGACCGGGATCTTCCCGCAGGGCAGGATCGGCACGCCCCGCCAGGCCGGCACCGGGTGCCCGGCCACGTCGGCCGTGTCGAACGCCAGCCCGCGCTTGTTGCATTCGCGGCCGAAGGCGGCGATCGCCTTCGGGTGCGCGAAGAACGCCTTTGTGCCGCGCCGCATGCTCAGCAGCTCGTCCATGTCGTCGGGGGTGGGCGGACCGGAGTGGGTGGAGATGCGCTGGCTGTGGTCGGCGTTGTGCAGCAGACCGAACTCGGGGTTGTTGACCAGCTCGCTCTCCTGGCGCTCGCGCAGCGCCTCGATCGTCAGCCGCAGCTGCTGCTCGATCTGGTCCATCGGCTCGTTGTAGAGGTCGGCCACGCGCGTGTGCACCCGCAGCACCGTCTGCGCCACGCTCAGCTCGTACTCGCGCGGAGCGAGCTCGTAGTCGACGAACGTCCCCGGGATGACCGGCTCGCCGGTGTGGCCCGAGGCCAGCGCGATCTCCGCCTCGCCGCGCTTGTTCCGCGGCCGCGCCCGCTCCGCCTCGCGCAGGCGCACGTGCTCCCGCAGGCCGGCGCTGCGCCCGGCCACCTCCTCGTACGCCGCCCGGGGCAGGGAGAGCACCGTGCACGCCGTCAGTGCCCGGGCCGTGAACTCCCACGTCCCCGGCTCCCGGCCGACCACCTGCGCACCGAGGAACCCGCCGTCGGCCACCACGCCCCGCCGGGCGTCGCCCTCGCCGTACTTGGCGGGCACGAGCTTCTCCACCTTGCCGCGCACGACGAGATGGACCCGGTCGACGGGCCGGCCTCGCTCGGCGAGGATCTCGCCCGCGGCGTGCTCGTGCTGCTCGAAGCGCCCGGCCAGCGCCCGCAGCACCTCCTCGTCCGCGAAGCCGCGCAGCAGCGGCAGCTCGCCGAGCTCGGCCGGGACGACGCGCACCGCGGCGCCGTCCTGCACGAAGGTCACGCGGCCGTCCCCGACCTCGTACACCAGCCGCCGGTTGACCCGGTACGTCCCGCCCTTGACCTCCACCCACGGCAGCGTCCGCAGCAGCCACCGCGAGCTGATGCCCTGCATCTGGGGCACGCTCTTGGTCGTGGTCGCCAGGTTCCGCGCGGCGGCGACCCCGAGCGCGAGCTGCGCCCGGCCGGCGCTCTCCTCGGGTCGCTGCGGGGGCAGTGCGGTGGACATGCGGGTCCCTCCGGGGGCGGGGCGGGTGATGGGCGGTTGATCGAGTGGTCGATCGGGCAGTCGATCGGCAACGCGCAAGTGAATCAGCGTCAGATGATGTTGGTCGAGTGGCGGGTGGGTCACCTGATGTGATCAGGCCAGGTGGTGTGGCAGCGACATGTCTGATTGATCGTGGTTGAACCCTTGGGGCGGCGGGGTTCGCCGCCTCTCGCCGGGGCGCGACCACCGGTCGTGGGGTGGCCGAAAACAAGTGCCTCTACCCTTGTGGCGCGAGGTTGTCAGGCGACGGACAAGAAGGAACGGAGAGTGCTGTGACGTCGGGGGAGACAAACGGCACAGAGCTGACCGGAAAGCTCCTCGGAGGCCGTTACCGGGTCACCGCGGTCATCGGACGCGGCGGCATGGGCGTCGTCGCCCGGGCCACGGACGAACTGCTCGGCCGCGAGGTCGCCGTCAAGGTCCTGCGCGCCTACACCGACGCCTCCGCGCCCGAGCTCACCGACCTGCGCGAACGGATGCGCCGCGAGGCACAGGCCGCCGCCCGCATCCGGCACACCGGCGTCGTCACCGTCCACGACGTGACCGAGCAGGACGGCCTGCCCGTCATCGTCATGGAACTCGTCGACGGCCCCTCCCTCGACGACGTCCTCACCGAGCGCGGCACACTGCCGCCCCGCGAGGCCGCGGCCATCGGCGCCAAGCTGATGGACGCCCTCGACGCCGCCCACCGGGCCGGCGTCCTGCACCGGGACGTCAAGCCCGCCAACGTCCTGCTGGAGCGCGGCGGCAGGGTCGTCCTGACCGACTTCGGCATCGCCGCCGTGGACACCGCCGGCGACGAGGCCATGGACCGGCTCACCCGCAGCGGCGAGATCATCGGCTCCCTGGACTTCCTGCCTCCCGAGCGGGCCCAGGGCGAGGAACCGGGCCCCGCATCCGACATCTGGGCGCTCGGCATGACCCTGTACGCGGCCGTGGAGGGCGCCTCGCCGTTCCGCCGCACGTCCGTGTGGTCCACGATGACCGCCATCGTCAACGAGCAGCTGCCCGAACCCCGCAAGGCCGGAACGCTCACGCCCGTCCTCCTGGCCCTGATGGCGAAGCGACCGGAGAGCCGGCCCACGGCCGAACAGGCGCGGGGCATGCTGGAACGGGTCGCGGCGGGCGGGACGGTCAAGCTCGTACCGGCGAACAGGGCGGACGGGGGTGCGGATCCGGCGGTGCCGGCGGTGCCGGCGGCGCCTGCGGGCCCGGTGGCTCCTGCGGCCGGCATGCCTGCTGCCGCCGCCGCTGCCGCTGCTGCGCCGGCGCCGTCCCACCAGCCCCTGCCGCAGGCCGCCCCGCCCGCCGCACCGGCCCCGCCCGTCCACCCGTACCCGCAGCCCCCGTACGCCGGCGGCCACGCGATACCGGCCCCGCCGCCCGCCCCCGCTCTGCCGAGCGCCCCGGACGAGGGCGGCCGGGCCCGGCGCCGCAGCCGTACCGTCATCGCGGCGGCGACCGCCGCGGTCGTGCTCGCGGGTGGCGGCATCACCTACGCCCTGACGGGCAAGGGCGGCGGCAAGGGCGGGCACGACCAGGCGTACGTGGCACCGCCCGGGGTCAGCGGCTCCGCGTCGTCCGGGCCGGGCGACATCGAGGGGATGACCTCCGCCTCCCCGTCCCCGGCGCTCTCGCCGTCACCGTCGGGGACGCCGTCCGCACGTTCGTCGTCCAGCGCGTCCGCGTCGGCCTCCCCCAAGACCAGTCCCAGCAGCACCGTGACGAAGAGCTGCACCGGCTGGAGCCACAAGGACCCCAACCCGGGCACGTACAGCTACGTCAACGGCAACTTCAACGTCTACAAGGGGCCGTACGCGGCGTGCTCGCCGCAGGCGCCGGCCAAGCTGAACACCAAGGTCTGGCACCACTGCTACGTCACGAACGCCTACGGCCACAAGTGGATCTACGTGCGCCTGGAGGGCACGAACACGGCGGGCTGGATGTCCGAGTCCAACCTCAGCCGCCAGAAGGGTTCGGACACTCCCTGCTAGCCGGTCGCGCCGGCCGCGCCGGCCGTCAGGACCGCGTCCGCCACGCGGTCGCGGAACCAGCGGTGGCCCGGATCGGCCGCGTTGCGCGGGTGCCAGGCCAGCCCGAGGTCGAGGGGCGGCAGGTCGAGCGGGACGGGGAAGGTGCGCAGTCCCAGTGCGGCGATGGCGCCGGGGAGCCAGTCGGCCAGGGTGAGCGCGACGAGGTCGGTGTCCCGGGCGAGGAGCAACGCGGCGGTGTGACTGGGAACGACGACCGCGACCCGGCGCCGGAGCCCGCGTTCGGCGAGCGCGGTGTCGATGGGCCCGAGGCGCTTGCCGAGCCGGGAGATGCCGATGTGGTCGGCCGCGGCGAAGCGGCGGGCGTCGATCCGCCCGTCGGCCCGCCCGCCGAAGAGAGGATGACCGCTGCGGGCGACGCCGACCAGCGGCACCCGTACGAGCGGCCGGGTGCGGATCTCCGGGTCCAGGTGGCCGAGGACTCCGAGTTCGAGGTCTATTGAGCCCTGTCGCAGCCCCGGACCGCCCTCCAGGGCCTCGGAGAGGAAGACCACGTCGACGTGCGGGGCCTCGGCGTGGATCCGCTCCGTCAGCGGCCCGGCCAGGCCGGCCAGGAGGACGTCGGTGGTCTGCACGGTGAAGGTGCGCCGCAGGTGCGCCGGGTCGAAACCGGCGCCGGGCCGCAGGACGTTGTCGCACGCGCGCAGCAACGCCCCGACCTCTTCGCGCAGTTCCAGCGCCCGCGGGGTGGGGACCATCCCCTGCCCGGCGCGGACCAGCAGGGGATCGCCGACGGCACGGCGCAGCCGGGCCAGCGTACGGCTGACCGCGGCGGGGGAGGTGCCGAGCCGTTCCGCGGCACGGGAGACGCTGTTCTCCTGGAGCAGGGCGTCCAGGGCGCGCAGCAGATTGAGATCCATCGGTATGACGCTCCTGACCTGCATTTTTGCACGAGACGCAACAATAGGATGCTGATCCTTGCATTGTTGCGGACGCTCGCGCTGCGGAGAGTGGGAGGTGCCCAGTCAGCCCCGAGCTTGGAGCCCTCCATGCAGCAGAACCCCCGTGCCGGCCGAGAAGGCGACGTACTGGCCGTCATCAGCCAGGGTGGAGCGACGGTCTCGTTCTTCGACGCCGCCGACGACCGGCTTCTCGGAGCGGTGGAAGTCCCCGCCGAACCGCACGAGTTGTGCTTCGACCCGACCCGGCGCCTGCTGTGGTGCACCACGGCGTACCGCTCGGGCTACTACCACGCGAACAGCGGCCGGCGCACCGAACTGACCGCCATCGACCCCGACACCCGCCGCATCGTCGAGGTCGTCGACCTCGCGCCCGAACACGGCCCGCACGGCCTGGCGTTGGACACCACGCGCGGTCGCCTCTACGTCAGCGTCGAGTCCTCGGCGGACCGGCCCGGCGGCGTCGTGGTGATCGACACCGAGACCCGCCGCCCGCTGGGCAGGATCGACACCGACGCACCCGGCCCGCACTGGTTCGCGATCGACCCGGAGGGGCGGACGGGGTACGCCACCAACAAGGAGGCGCCGTTCGTGTCGGTCGTCGACCTCGAGAAGGGAACCCTCACCACCAAGATCGAGGTCCCCGGCAGCGAGGGCCTCGCCGTCTCCGCCGACGGCCACCAGGTCTACGTCGCCGCCCCCTACGCCGGTTTCCGCGACCCCGGCAAGCGGTCGGCCCCCGGCATCCGGGTCATCGACGCCGCCACCGCGTCCGTCGTCGACACGCTGCCCACCGACGACGTCGTCCTGCCGGTGCACCTGACGTCGAGGGGAACGCTGCTGGTGGGCGAAGTACGCATGGAGCCCGACCCGTCATCCGAACTGGGCCGCCACCTCCCGGGCCGCCTCACCGCATTCGCCTCCGACACCCGCGAACGCCTCGGCGAACTGGAAGTGGGCCTCTTCCCGCTGACCATCACCTCGTCCCCCGACGGCCGGCTCGCCTACGTCTCCTGCGTCGTCTCGTCCACGGTCAGCATCGTCGACCTGGAGACCTTCCGCGAACTGGCCCGCCTGGACATCCCCCGCACCGGCGAACCCGGCGCCCACGGCCTGGCGTACATCCCGCGGGCGGCCTGAGGCCGTAACGACCGCGGGCCGTGCCCTCCCAGGAAACGAGAAGGCACGGCCCGCGTGCAGCGGCTCAATGGTCGCTCGACAGGCGTCGAGGCCGCAGTGTGAGCCGTACGTCACCCTCCAGGCGCACGATCCGTCACTGTGTCCGTGGAATCCACCCTCCCGGATGCTTGGAGCGAAGCGGCGAGGATACGGCAGACTTCAACTCGTTGATGCTGGTCACAGCCGGCCATCAGGCGGTCCAAGCGACGGAGTACGGCCACGTCCCGGCCGCAACGGGCCACCACGCCAAGAGCCGTGCACGCCACGATTCCGAGCAAAGCCACGAGTGGGGTCACGATCCGTAGCCTTTCCGGATGTACTCCGTGATCTCCTGAACCCCGAATGCGCCACGGCGGTACAAGCACGACGAATGGCGCCTCAGGACCACGATGTCACCACCGAGCTGGGCGGAATGCGGTGAGGCCAACTTGATCGCCTCAGTCGGTGGCACGCCGTCGATGAAACCGTGAGCCAGGAGCGCCGCGCAGAAGGCTTCGACGGTGTCACCACAGCACCACTCGATCACGAGATCACCCGAGTGGTGTGTGTAGCAGTTAGCGAAACCATGAGGTTCTGCCGCCCTATTGACCAAGACCGGACGACGCAACAGCCGACTCAACACCAGGTCGCGTAGGGGCACATTCACGATGGACGGAATGGACTCTGCCCATTCATCGGCCTCAAGCCTCTCTTTCGGCGAGGGGTGGCCTGCGTCCCACAGAGGAGTTTCACCATCACGCGCGGTCGGCAGGCGCCAAGCTTGGCCGTCGGTTCGTGTCATGGTGATGCGAGCCGAGCTGAGTGCATCGTGGAGCACGATGCTCCGGCTGCTCAGCTGAATGCGCAGGCCGGCCACGCCGCGAATACCTCGGTAGTGCGCGTCGAACCGTGGGAGGAGTTCACGAACCACTTCATCGGCCATGGCAGACTCCAGGACCAGCTCCAGCCCCCGCGCGGAGGTTCACGCCTCCCGTACGCCGAAGAGTGCACCGTTGAGCTGGCGATCCCGAAAGCCGTCGGCCAAGACGTGCGCGACGTACGCTTCCAGTCGACGTTGGTGTGGTGCCGACGCGTCGGCGACAGGTGATCCGAGGTAGACGTGGACTTGCTTCGCCAGCCTCGAAGCCGTCGACTGCTTGAGGGTCGTCTGACGACAAAGCCTCTTGGCCAGACGGTTCGCGTTGCGTGACTTGGACATACGTCGCCCCTTCCACTTGCCGCCCGGCAACGGCAGGAGAGACCGATCGAATGTCCGTAGGTGCTGTGAAACGCTGATGCTGCGGGTGACTCTCAAGAGCCCTCTGCTCACCTCGGTGCCGGGAACCGAGCGTTGTGAGACACGCTGCCGCAGCAACGCTGCGCACAAAGTACACCAACAGCTTGAGATCACGAGGGGTTACAGGCCAGCGCGGACAGGATCTGACCTAGATCGCGCCTATCGTCGCTGGCGGCGACCGACACCGGCGAAAGGAACCGTGATGACCGAGCAGACCAACGCCGTACCGCCGGGCTACACCACCGTTGCCCCCTGGGTCGTCACCGACGACACGGGAGCCTTCCTCGACTTCGTCACCCAGGCGTTCGGGGGCGAGGAACTGGCGCGGATCCGGACCGAGGACGGCTCGATCGGCCACGGTGAGATCCGCGTGGGCGACACCGTCGTCCTGGCCTTCGACCGGCGCACGGAGTGGCCTGTGATGCCGAGCCTGCTGCGCGTATTCGTGGCCGACGCGGACGAGACGTTCACCCGGGCCGTCGAGGCCGGCGGCGAGGTCGTCACCCCACTGGCCGACGACGCCTTCGGCCAGCGCGGCGGGCGCATCAAGGACCCCTTCGGCAACATCTGGTGGGTGGTCGGCCGCGTCGAGGACGTCTCGGAGGACGAGATGTGGAAGCGCCTGCAGGACCCCGCGTACGCCCACGTCATGCAGGTCGCCCAGCAAACCCTCGACGCCGAACTCGGCGGCCGGGGCAGAGGCCGCAGCAGCACCCCGGTCAGGCCGGCCGCCTGACCGGGCCGGGAAGGCGGCTCCTCATCGCTCACCGAGCTGCCCCGGATCCCGTCCGACGACGGGGACTCCCGCCTCTGCAGCTGCTGCAGCCCGGATGGAGCTGATCTCGACGATGATGCGACGAGCCTCGGTGGGGTCGCTCACGATTGCGGCCCGCGACTGGAGGTCGCGGAGCCGGGCAGCCGTTTCCGGGTGTCGCTCGATCGCTACCTCGATGGCCCATCGTTCGGCGAACTGGCGCAGCGGGTCGGAGCTGGTGAGATCGCGTGCCCGGTCGGTGGAGCGGGCCCGGTCCTCGTCGAAGTCGGCCAGGCGGCCGGGAGCGATGTGTGCGAGCGTGGCACGGAGTGCTTCCGGAGTCGCCGCAGGCTGCGGTACAGGCGAGTGGTGGTGTACGGGCTGAGCGCTCACGGTGTCCTCCTCGCAGGCATCAGCTCGGCGATATCGAACGTCGCCGACCCGCACTGACGACAACGAGGCGCGCGCCCGTTTCGTATCGGCCGCTCATCGCGTTCCGCGCACAGGCAGCGAAACGGGCCGTCGACGGCTCCCTTCGGAGTGGTCGACGGCCCGTCGGCTGTCACCGTGCGCGCCCTGTGTGTCCAAGGCGCCCGCGGTTTAGATGTCGAAGTACAGCTCGAACTCGTGCGGGTGCGGGCGCAGCTGCATCGGGGCGATCTCGTTGGTGCGCTTGTAGTCGATCCAGGTCTCGATCAGGTCGGACGTGAAGACGCCGCCGGCCTGGAGGTACTCGTTGTCCTCCTCCAGGGCCTCGAGGACGGCCGGGAGGGAGGTGGGGACCTGGGGGACGTTCGCGTGCTCGTCGGGGGCGAGCTCGTAGAGGTCCTTGTCGATGGGCTCGGCCGGCTCGATCTTGTTCTTGACGCCGTCCAGGCCGGCCAGGAGGAGGGCCGAGAAGGCGAGGTAGGGGTTCGAGGACGGGTCCGGGGCGCGGAACTCGACGCGCTTGGCCTTCGGGTTGGAGCCCGTGATCGGGATGCGCATGGCGGCCGAGCGGTTGCGCTGGGAGTAGACCAGGTTGACCGGGGCCTCGAAGCCGGGGACCAGGCGGTGGTAGGAGTTCACCGTGGGGTTGGTGAAGGCCAGCAGCGAGGGGGCGTGCTTGAGGATGCCGCCGATGTAGTAGCGGGCGGTGTCCGACAGGCCCGCGTAGCCCTGCTCGTCGTAGAAGAGGGGCTCGCCGCCCTGCCACAGGGACTGGTGGACGTGCATGCCGGAGCCGTTGTCGCCGAAGATCGGCTTGGGCATGAAGGTGGCGGTCTTGCCGTTGCGCCAGGCGACGTTCTTCACGATGTACTTGAAGAGCATCAGGTCGTCGGCCGCGGCGAGCAGCGTGTTGAACTTGTAGTTGATCTCGGCCTGGCCGGCGGTGCCGACCTCGTGGTGCTGGCGCTCGACCTTCAGGCCGGCCTTGTCCAGCTCCAGGGAGATCTCGGCGCGCAGGTCGGCGAAGTGGTCGACCGGCGGGGCCGGGAAGTAGCCGCCCTTGTAGCGGACCTTGTAGCCGCGGTTGTTCACCTCGGAGCCGGTGTTCCAGGCGCCGGCCTCGGAGTCGATCTCGTAGATCGAGCGGTTGGCGCTGGTCTCGAAGCGGACGCTGTCGAAGATGTAGAACTCCGCCTCCGGGCCGAAGAACGCCGTGTCGGCGATGCCCGTGGAGGCGAGGTACGCCTCGGCCTTCTTCGCCACGTTGCGCGGGTCACGGCTGTACTGCTCGCCGGTGATCGGGTCGTGGATGAAGAAGTTGACGTTGAGGGTCTTGTCCCGGCGGAACGGGTCCAGGCGGGCGGTCGAGAGGTCCGCGCGCAGGGCCATGTCGGATTCGTGGATGGCCTGGAAGCCGCGGATCGACGAGCCGTCGAACGCCAGTTCCTCGGCCGGGTCGAACGCCTCCGCCGGGACCGTGAAGTGCTGCATCACGCCCGGCAGGTCGCAGAACCGGACGTCGACGAACTTGACGTCCTCGTCCGCGATGAACTTCTTGGCCTCGTCGGCGTTCTGGAACATCCAACTCCTCCTAGCCCGGTCACCTGGGGCGGCCGGGGATTGCTTCGGTGAGGCCGACCATAGAGAGGCGGGATTTCCCGGGCATGACCCGATTGTTTCGACCGCGTTAACCGGAGGATGTCTTCCGGCCGGGCCCCGCCGCCCGGGAAAACCCCGGCGGCCCAGTACGGTGGACGGGTGGACAACAGGCAAGCAATCGGATCATGGCTCTCCGGGCCCCGCGCGGCCGCGGAGGACATGGGCATCGAATTCGGCCACCGGGGTGAACGCCTCGGGCTGCCGGCGAGCGGGCCGGGATCCGTCGCCCCGCTCGGGCGGCGCTTCGGGGCCCTGGCCATCGACTGGGCGCTGTGCATGCTCATCGCATACGGATTCCTCGCGGACGGCGATCCGCAGCGCGCCGGCAACTGGGCGCTGCTCGTCTTCTTCGTGCTCAGCGCGCTCACCGTCGGCACGATCGGGTGCACGCCCGGCAAGCGGCTGTGCGGGCTCCGCGTCATCGCCCTCGGCGGTGAGCGGCTCTCCCTGCCGAGGGTACTGCTGCGCAGCGCGCTGATCCTCGTCGTCATCCCCGCCGTCGTCTGGGACCGCGACACCCGGGGGCTGCACGACCGCCTCTCCGGGGCCGTGCAGGTGCGGATCTAGAGCACGAGAGCAGGCGAAAAAGAGGCGGGGCCCTTTCGGGCCCCGCCTCTTTTGTGTCGCTGCGGGCCTCAGCGGCCCTTCGGCATCCGCATGCCCTTCGGCATCGGGCCCTTGGGGATCGGCATGTTGCTCATCAGGTCGCCCAGCGCGCGCAGGCGGTCGTTCACCGCCGTCACCTGCGCACCGGGCAGCACCCGGGGCAGCTTCAGCAGCGTCGTGTGCAGCTTCTTCAGCGGCACCTGGCCCTCGCCGTCGCCCACGACGATGTCGTGCACCGGCACGTCGGCGACGATGCGCGCCATGCGCTTCTTCTCGGCGGCCAGCAGGGTCTTGACCCGGTTCGGGTTGCCCTCGCCGACGAGCACGATGCCCGCCTTGCCCACGGCCCGGTGGACGACGTCCTGGTTGCGGTTCATCGCGACCGCGGGCGTCGTCGTCCAGCCACCGCGCCGGATGTTCTCCAGGACCGCGGCAGCGGCTCCCGGCTGGCCCTCCATCTGCCCGAAGGCAGCGCGCTCGGCGCGTCGTCCGAAGACGATCGCCATCGCCAGGAATGCCAGCAGGAAGCCGAGGATGCCCAGGTAGACCGGGTGGTCGAGCCAGAAGCCGATGGCAAGGAGTACACCGAAGGTGACAATGCCCACAGCTGCGACGACAAGACCGACCTTCGAGTCGACCTTCTTGGTCATCTTGTAGGTCAGGGCGATCTGCTGCAGACGCCCGGGGTTCTCGGATGGTTCCTTCCTCGCCATACGGCGCAGTCTACGTGGCCGAAGGGCCCGGGGCCGCCGCGGCCTCCAGCAGGTGCTGGGCCTCCCGGCGGTCGCGGGCGCGGCGGCGGTCCTCCAGCACGGCGGTCCAGGCGTTGCGGCGGGCGGTGCGCTGGCCACCGCGCATCAGCAGTTCCTCCAGGGCGCGCAGGGCCCCGGCGACGGACGGGGGCCGTACGGAGAGCGTGGACGGCAGTGCGGAAGGGGCGCGGGTGGCGGTCGTGACGACTGCGTTACCGGGCGCGGCCTGCATGTCGGTAGTCCCCTCGGGAGCGTGAGAAGGCGTCGGCGTGGAGGGTGTCGTACTGCTGTGCGTGCTCACATTGTTACTGAACGGTGTTACCAACGCGTGACCGCTTGGTCAAACCCCAATGAAACGTTTACGCGGCCCGCCCCCTTCGCAAGGGGACGGGCCGCGTGACGTTCTCGTGCGCGCTTACGCGGCGGCGCGGCGATCCATCGCCTGCTGGTACAGGCGGCCGGCGCGGTACGAGGAGCGGACGAGGGGGCCCGACATGACGCCGGCGAAGCCGATCTCCTCGGCCTCCTCCTTCAGCTCCACGAACTCCTGCGGCTTGACCCAGCGCTCCACCGGGTGGTGGCGCACGCTCGGGCGCAGGTACTGGGTGATCGTGATCAGCTCGCAGCCCGCGTCGTGCAGGTCCTGCAGCGCCTCGCTGATCTCCTCGCGGGTCTCGCCCATGCCCAGGATCAGGTTGGACTTGGTCACCAGGCCGTACGCGCGGGCCTTGGTGATGACCTCCAGCGAGCGCTCGTAGCGGAAGCCGGGGCGGATGCGGCGGAAGATCCGCGGCACGGTCTCGACGTTGTGCGCGAAGACCTCGGGGCGGGAGGCGAAGACCTCCTCCAGCAGCTCGGGCACCGCGTTGAAGTCGGGGGCCAGCAGTTCGACCTTGGTGCGGCCGCCCTCGCGGCCGGCGGTCTGCTCGTGGATCTGGCGCACGGTCTCGGCGTACAGCCAGGCGCCGCCGTCCTCCAGGTCGTCGCGGGCGACGCCGGTGATGGTGGCGTAGTTCAGGTCCATGGTGACCACGGACTCGCCGACGCGGCGCGGCTCGTCGCGGTCGAGCGCCTGCGGCTTGCCGGTGTCGATCTGGCAGAAGTCACAGCGCCGGGTGCACTGGTCGCCGCCGATGAGGAACGTGGCCTCGCGGTCCTCCCAGCACTCGTAGATGTTGGGACAGCCCGCCTCCTGGCACACCGTGTGCAGGCCCTCGCGCTTGACCAGGCCGTGGAGCTCCTTGTACTCGGGGCCCATCTTGGCGCGGGTCTTGATCCACTCGGGCTTGCGCTCGATGGGGGTCTGGGCGTTCCGGACCTCCAAGCGCAGCATCTTGCGTCCGTCGGGTGCGACAGCGGACACGTCCGGCTCCCTATGACTTCGATTCCTCGGCGAACACCAGGGTACGCCCGTTATTTCCTACGTTCTTACTCGTGCGCCCTGGGCAACCGATGACAGGCCCGGGCGCATTCCCGCCGGGCTCAGGCCGGGGTGGGCTCCCCGGCCGGCCGCTCGACCTCGCGCGGCAGCGGGGCCTCGGACTCCAGCACGTCCCGCAGGTGCTTCTCCACCAGCGGCAGCACCTCGGCGACCGTGACCCGCCGGCCCAGCTCGTTGGAGAGCGAGGTGACGCCCGCGTCGCGGATGCCGCACGGCACGATCCGGTCGAACCAGGTGTTGTCGGGATCACAGTTCAGCGAGAAGCCGTGCATCGTGACGCCCTTGGCGATGCGGATGCCGATGGCGGCGAGCTTGCGGTCCTCGCGGCGCTGGCCGGCGTTGGACGGGGCGTACTCCGGGCCGTTCAGACGCGGGTCGAACTCCTCGTCCGTCAGGCGGGGGTCGAAGTCCAGGCTCAGGCCGGGGATCGCCGGGCGCTGCTCGACGGGATCGCCGAGCACCCATACGCCGCTGCGCCCCTCGACCCGGGTGGTCTCCAGGCCCAGCTCGGCGCAGGTGCGGATCAGGGCCTCCTCCAGACGCCGTACGTGGGCGATCACGTCGACCGGGCGCGGGAGCTTGAGGATGGGGTAGCCGACGAGCTGGCCGGGGCCGTGCCAGGTGATCTTGCCGCCGCGGTCGACGTCGATGACCGGGGTGCCGTCCAGGGGGCGCTCGCTGTCCTCCGTGCGCCGTCCGGCCGTGTAGACCGCCGGGTGCTCCAGCAGCAGACAGGTGTCCGGAATCTCGTCCGCGAACCGGGCCGCGTGCACGCGGCGCTGCTCCTGCCACGCCTCCTGGTACTCGACGGCGTCCGCCCCGAAGCCCAGGTGGACAAAGCGCAGCTCACTCACGGCAGCTCCTGTTCGAACCGGTTTGCGTGTCTCGGTGCTCGACGCGCCCTAGGCCACTGTACGGCGGCGGCGTTCGAACACCGCAGGCGGCCGCCCGCCGCCGACGGCCCCCGGACCCCGCCCGACGATCTTCATTCGGGATTTGATCTGTCCTCACACGATCGGATGAATGCGGGGCGAAGGTGGCGATCGGGGCGTTGAAGGCCGCTAAGTTCACGCCGTTCCAGGAACAGAAGATCAGGGAGACCGGCAGGCTGATGACGGAACGACCCCCCCAGCGCATCCCCAACCGTCAGCTCGCGGCGCTGATCGCGGAAGCCGGCTTTTCCAACGCGGGTCTGGCCCGCCGTGTCGACCAGCTCGGGCTCGAGCACGGGCTCGACCTGCGGTACGACAAGACGTCGGTGACGCGATGGCTGCGCGGGCAGCAGCCGCGCGGCACCACGCCCGCCCTGATCGCCGAGGTGTTCACCCGGCGGCTCGGGCGGCGGCTGTCCGCGCAGGACCTCGGCCTCGACGCGTGCGCCCCCGTGTACGCCGGGCTGGAATTCGCCGCTTCGCCCGAAGAGGCCATCGACATCGTCAGCGGTCTGTGGCGCAAGGACTCCGGCAGCCACACCGAACTGCGCAAGATCGCCTTCACCCCGGCCGGGCTCGTGGTGCCCAGCCGGGACTGGCTCATCGGGCGCGCGGACGAGCGCGTGGCGCGCGGAGTGAGCCCCGCGCCTTCCGAGGGCGCCCCGCGCACCGACGGCCCCGGCCGCCCGCCGGCCGCGCCCGGCGCCCGCCCCGGGCAGCTGCCCCGCCAGCGGACCGCGGCCGCCGCCGAGCGCCCGCCCGGCGGCCGGGTGTCCATGGGCGACATCGCCGCCCTGCGCTCGGTGGGCGAGCTCTTCCGCACCCTCGACCACGCCTACGGCGGCGGCCACGCCCGGCAGGCACTCGTGCGCTACCTCGAACACGAGACCGAGCCGATGCTGCGCGGCACGTACGGGGAGACCACCGGCCGGAGACTGTTCGGCGCCGCCGCCGACCTCACCCGGCTCGCCGGCTGGACCTCGTACGACATCGCCGCGCACGGCCTCGCCCAGCGCTACTACGTCCAGGCCCTGCGCCTCGCGCAGGCCGCGGGCGACCGGGCCTACGGCAGCTACGTGCTCGTCACCATGAGCCGGCAGGCGGTCTACCTCGGCCACGGGCGCGAGGCCGTGCAGCTCGCCCGGGTCGCCCAGCAGGGCGTCGGCTCCGCCGTGCCCCCCGTCGCCCAGGCCATGCTGCACGCCGTCGAGGCCCGGGGCCACGCGGTGCTCGGCGAGGTACGGGCCTGCTCGGCGTCGATGGCACGGGCCGAGCGCTCCCTGGAGGCGGCCAAACCCGGCGACGAGGCACCGCACTGGATCCGCTACTTCGACGAGGCCGAGCTGGCCGACGAATTCGCCCACTGCCACCGGGACCTCCAGCAGTACCGGGCAGCCGCCCAGCACGCGGAACGGTCGCTGCAACTACGCAGCCCCGCGTACGCGCGCAGCCGGCTCTTCTGCAAGGTGGTGCTCGCCACGGCCCGGCTGGGCCTCGGCGAACTGGAGCAGGCCTGCACGCTCGGTGCCGAGGCCACGGCCCAGGCGGGCGAGATGCGGTCGGTACGGGCGCTGGAGTACGTGCGGGACTTCGAGCGGCGGCTGGAGCCGTACCGGGATGCTGCGCCTGTGCGGGGGTACCGGGAGAAGGTTGCGGTGCTTTAGCGCTTCGGCGCTTTAGCGGGTGCCGCCGTCGCGCGGGTGCGGGTCGGGTGTGCCCACCCGTGCCGCCCCAGCGGCACGACTGCCCACACCCTCATGCGGCTCGCAGGGTGGCTCCTGTGTGGGTGGGGCGGATGCCCAGGTCGTGGAGGACTGCCTGGGCGGCCCGGCGGCCGGAGAACAGGGCGCCCTGCACCGTGCTGGTGTCCCGGTGGTCGCCGCACACGTACAGGCCGGACAGCAGCCGTACGGTGCGCCGTACGTCGTGCGGCGCCGGCATCGCCGGGACGGCGTCCGGGTCGTGGTGGACGGCCAGCAGCTCCCAGTCGTCCGCCGGCGTGCCGTAGACGCGGGAGAGCTGGGCGCGGGCCGCGCGGTCCAGCTCCTCGCGGGGCAGGCCGGAGGCGGCGCCCAGCACCGTCGAGGTGACCAGGGCGCGGCCCAGCGGCGCCCGGTCCGGGTCGACCTCGCTGGCGACCGTGGTGTGGGCCACCGGGCCGGGGCACGAGCCGGTCAGGATCAGCGAGGCGTCGCGCAGCGGCGGTTCGGGGGCGGCGTGGTGCAGCACCGTCACCGGGTGGAAGCCGGGCAGCCGCAGGCCCGGGATGAGGTCGGCGGCGGCCCGGGCGCCGGTGGCGACGACGACGGAGCGGCAGGTGAAGTCGCCGTGGTGGGCCGTGCTGACCGAGGTGGTGCCGACCGAGGTGACCTCGACGCCCTGGTGCACGGTGCCGGCGGGCAGGGCCGTGGTCATCAGCTCCGGCATGACGGCGGCGCCGCCGGCCGGCAGGCACAGCCGCCCGCGGGCGTAGCCGTGCAGGACGAGGTCGGCGCACCGGCTGGAGGTGCTCAGGTCCGGGTCGGAGAGCAGGGACGCCAGCAGGGGGCGCAGGAAGCCCTCGACGGTGCGGGCCGGCAGGCCGCGGGAGGCGAGGGTGTCGGCCGTGGGGCGGTCGGGCCGGGCCAGCATCCGTTCGCTGGGCAGCGCGGCGAGGCGGGCCAGCGCCACGCCCAGCCGCGCCTGATCGAGGCCGGCGCTCCGGGAGGCGCGCGCCGCCGCGAAGGCGCGGGCGGTGGTGAAGGCGCGCTTGGCCCCGCGGAGTTCGCCGGTGCGGTGGTTGCGCCCGTCGGCGTGCACCAGCACGCCCGGGCTGAACGGGCGCAGTTTGAGGCCTTCGAGGCCGGGGGTGCGCAGCAGTTCCGGGAAGGAGGTGTTGAGCAGTTGCCCGGTGCGGTCCAGCAGGAAGCCGTCCACGGCGTCGGTGACCATCCGGCCGCCCGGCCGCTCGGCCGCCTCCAGGACCGTGACGGTCACGCCGGCGCCGATGAGGTGGTGGGCCGCCGAGAGACCGGCGAGGCCGGCTCCCACGATGACGACGTCAGTGTGGCGTGCGCTGTTGAGCACGTGCCCTCCCGGGGTCGGTCCGCTCGCTCGGGGGCCTGATGCCCTCAACGAGCGGTCGCGATGCGCGAGTTCGCCTCGACCGTAGAGAGAAATCCGGTCAATAACAGTCGCGCATGGACCGAGCACGGTCGCACAGCGGTCGCACGGCCGAAGGAATTGCGGCGTGGGGGTGGAACTCAGTCCTCCGTCAGCGCCGCGCGTGCGGCGCTCTCGAAGTCCGGGCAGGCGAAGGAGAAGCCCGTCTCCAGCAGCCGCCGGGGCACGGCCCGCTGGCCTGCCAGGACGTCCTCGGCCATCTCGCCCAGGGCCAGCCGCAGCGCCGGCGCGGGCACCGCGAACGGCGCAGGGCGCCGCAGCGCGCGCCCCAGCACCCGCGTCGCCTCCCGGTTGGTCACCGGGTGCGGCGCGGTGAGATTGACCGGACCGGAGACGTCCGCCGCGTCCAGCAGGTGCCGCAGGGCGGCCACGTGGTCCCGCAGGGCGATGAAGCTCCAGTACTGGCCCCCGCCGCCCAGCCGGCCGCCGAGACCCAGCCGGAAGAGCGGGAAGAGCCGCGCCCCCAGGCCCCCGTGGCGGGAGAGCACGAGACCGGTGCGCAGGAGCACGGTCCGCACGCCCGCCTCCGCGGCGGCGCCCGCCGCCTCCTCCCAGTCGCGGCACACCTCGGCGAGGAAGCCGCTGCCGGGCGGGGCGTCCTCGTCCACCACGCGCTCCCCGGTGTCGCCGTAGATGCCGATCGCGCTGCCGCTGAGCAGTACGCGCGGCGGCCGGTCGAGGGAGGCGAGGGCCTCGGCGAGCGCCCCGGTGCCGTGCACCCGGCTGTCGCGGATCTCCTTCTTGTACGCGGCGGTCCACCGGTGGTCGCCGATCCCGGCCCCGGCCAGGTGGACGACGGCGTCGCAGCCGGCCAGCCCGGCGGCGTCCACGTGGCCCCGGGCGGGATCCCAGGCGACCTCGCCGGGCGCGCGCGGGGCGCGCCGGACCAGCCGGACGACCTCGTGGCCGTCCGCCCCCAGCGAGCGGACCAGGGCGGAACCGATCAGGCCGGAGGCCCCCGTGACGGCGACGCGGCTCATGCCCGGAACCGCTCCCAGAGCCGGGGGAAGCGCCGGGCCAGCTCGCCGTCGTCCTCGATGTCGAAGGCCGTCCCCAGCGGCTCCGGCGGCTGGGGCGCAAGCCCCAGGTCCGGCGTCTCGGTCCCCGTCAGCTGCTCGTACGCCTCGTCGGCGGCGTAACCGAGGTCCTCGCCGTCGCCGTCGACCTCCTCGTCGAAGTCCTCCAGAAGGTCGGCCAGGGTGTCGGGGTCGTGCAGCGCCCCCTCGAAGACCTCCCGGCCCTGGCCGATCAGCCAGCAGCGGAAGTAGTCGAAGACGTCGTCGCTGGCCCCGTCCAGCAGCACGGCCGCCGCCCCCCACAGATCCCACAGGTACGCGCGGTTGTAGCGGGACTCGAAGTGCCGGGCGAAGTCCAGCACGCTGTCCGGGTCCAGCCGCGTCAGCGACTCGACCAGCACGTCCGCCTGGTCCTCCGGGTCCCCCTCGGCTGCGTCGCGTGCGCTGTCGATCAGCTCCCAGAACTCCGTCTCGTCCATCACGGGTCCAGCATCGGCCCTGACGCAGGGCGACGCACCCCGAGGGGTACGGATGCTGCCGTGTTGTTACCGGTGAGGGTGGGACCGCAATACACGACAGAAGGTGTCCGGTATCGCTGTGAGAGTGCCTCCGTCGCGATCGGACGGAAGGAAGGATCACCATGTCGGGAACCGAGGAACGACCGCTGGCCGGCAAGGTCGCCCTGGTGGCCGGGGCCACCAGGGGCGCGGGCCGCGCCATGGCCGTGGAACTGGGCCGGGCCGGAGCCCTCGTCCACGTCACCGGCCGCACCACGCGCGAGCACCGCAGCGAGGTCGGCCGGCCCGAGACCATCGAGGAGACGGCGGAACTGGTCGCCGCGGCGGGCGGTACGGCGGTCGCGACGGCGGTCGACCACCTGCGGCCGGAGCAGGTCGAGGCGCTCGTCGCACGCCTCGAGGCGGAGCACGGGCGGCTGGACGTGCTCGTGAACGGGCTCTGGGGCGGCGACCACCTGCTCGACTATCCCGAGGGCTTCGAGAAGAAGATGTGGGAGCTCGACCTGGAGGCCGGGCTGCGCATGCTGCGGCTCGGCATCGACTCCCACCTGATCACCAGCCGGTACGCGCTGCCGCTGCTCACCCGGCGGCCGGGCGGGCTGGTGGTGGAGGTGACCGACGGCACGGCCGAGTACAACGCGAACCACCGCGGCCACGCGTACTTCGACCTGGCCAAGAACGCGCCGGTCCGCATGGCGCTGGGCCTGGCCCGGGACCTGAAGGACCTCGGGGGCACGGCGGTGTGCCTGACGCCGGGGTACCTGCGGTCGGAGGCGATGCTCGACACGTACAAGAAGGTGACCGAGGAGACGTGGCGCGACGCCGTCGCGGACGATCCGCACTTCTGCATCTCCGAGAGCCCCACGTACGTCGGGCGGGCGGTGGCGGCGCTCGCGGCGGACGCCGAGGTCGGGCGGTTCAACGGGCAGTCGCTCTCCAGCGGGCAGCTGGCGCGGGTGTACGGCTTCACGGACGTGGACGGCACGCGGCCGGATGCGTGGGGGTACATCGCCGCACTGGAGGCGGGGAAGGAGCCGCGGGAGCGGGACTACCGGTGACCTGCGGGTGCGTGGGGGCTTGTCGCGCAGTTCCTCGCGCCCCTTCGGGGCGGCCCGTCAGGGGCGCGGGGAACTGCGCGGCCAGCCACGACGGTGGGGCGGTCAGTCGTAAAGGGCGGCCATCCGCGCGGCCACGCGCGCGACGCGCGTCCGCAGCTGCGGTGGGCCGAGCACCTCCACCTCCGGGCCGAGCCCCAGCAGCTGCGACTCCGCGACCTCCAGCGACTCCACCCGCAAGGTCACCGTGACGCGGCCGGCCGCGTCCGCGGGGCCGGCCGCCGCGAGGGCCTCGTGGGCGGCGGCCGCGTCCGTGACGTGCGGCAGCCGGCGTGCTCCGGCCGGGGTCAGGCGCAGTTCGGTGGACTCGCGCAGGATCGACCGGGCGAACTCGGCCGCGCGCTCCTCCCAGAACGCCGCCAGGTCGAAGTCCTCGTCGCGGCGGAAGACCTGCTCGCCCACGGTGACCTCGGTGAACCGGTCCGCCCGGTAGACGCGGTGGTCCTCGCCGGCCCGTGCCACCACGTACCACGCACCCGCCTTGAGGACGAGCCCGTACGGTTCCAGCTCGCGGACGACCTCGCCGTCCCGGCGGCGGTAGCGGGCGGTGATGCGGCGGTCGTCCCACACCGCCTCGGCCAGGGCGGGCAGCAGGGCGGGCGTCTCGTGCGGGCGCCACCAGCCGGGGGCGTCGAGGTGGAAGCGCTGGGCCGCGGCCGCGGGGGCGTCGCCGAGGTCGGGGTGCAGGGCGGCGGCGACCTTGAGCCGGGCGGCGGAGGCCGCGTCGGCCAGGCCCATGTCGCGCAGGGCCGTGGGGACGCCGGAGAGGAAGAGGGCCTCGGCCTCGGTGCGGCCCAGGCCGGTCAGCCGGGTGCGGTAGCCGCCCACCAGGCGGTAGCCGCCGGTGCGGCCGCGGTCGGCGTAGACGGGGATGCCGGCCTCGGACAGGGCCTGGACGTCGCGGGCGACGGTGCGCTCGGAGACCTCCAGGCGCCGGGCGAGCTCGGGCCCGGTCATGGAGGCCTTGGACTGGAGCAGGAGCAACAGGTGGATCAGTCGGGCCGCACGCACGTCCCCATGATGCAGGGGTCCCATGATGCAGGGGTCCGCGGGCAGCACGGGGCGGGACGACAGGAGGCCGTGCGCCAAGCCAGGGCACGGTGACGAACGGCGTCCTGTCGCCACCCCTGAGCCGTGCCGCGACACAGGACAGGGCGCGCGGCGTGGCTCCGTCGGAGACGATACGCCTTTGATCGATGATCGATCAATCGCTGCGGCGAGGAGATGCCGAGGAGATTTTGTGGAGAGCGGGCGGGGCTGCCGTCAGATCTGCGGCGCGCAGCTCAGGACGTGGGAATTGAGCAGCTCGCCGATGGCCGGGTCGCGCTCGGCGAAGGCCCGTACGATGCGGGCGTGCTCCTCGGCGTGGGCGCGGGGGGTGGGGCTGAGCCAGCGGATGGACAGCGCCGTCCACACCTCGATGCCCAGCGACTCCCAGGTGTGCAGCAGCACCGAGTTCCCCGCGGCCCGCACGATCTCCCGGTGGAAGGCGACCGTGTGCCGCGCCTGGGCCTCGGTGTCGCCCGTGCGGTCGGCCTCCCGCAGGGCCGCGACCTCCCGCTCCAGCGCGCTCGTGTCGCCGGCCAGCCGCTCCGCGGCCAGTTCGGCGGCCACCCGCTCCAGGCCGGCCCGCACCGGGTAGCTCTCCTTGAGGTCGGCGGCGGTCAGCTCCCGTACCCGGGCGCCCTTGTTGGGGGCGGACTCGATCAGCCGCAGGGACTCCAGCTCGCGCAGTGCCTCGCGCACCGGCGTCTGGCTCACCAGCAGTTCCGCCGCGATGCGGCGCTCGACGATGCGCTCCCCGGGCTGCCAGCGCCCGCCGACGATGCCCTCCAGGATGTGCTCGCGGATCTGCTCGCGCAGCGAATGGACGACGGGCGGGGCCATGGGTGCTCCTTGAGCCGGGCGAGCGTGGACCGGGAGCCATTATCCCGGTCGGGTGCGAACAGGCCGAAGGGCGCGGACCCGGCCCGTACGGATACGGGAGGGGCCCGCGCCCTTCATGGCGCAGCGGGGTGCCTAGGAGGTCACAGACCGATCTCGGTCTCGAACTCCGCGGCCTCCAGGATCTGCTTGACCGTGGTCAGGTAGCGGGCGGCGTCGGCGCCGTCCACCAGACGGTGGTCGTAGGACAGGGTCACGTAGACCATGTCGCGGATGGCGATGGTCTCGCCCAGCTCCGGGTGGTTGATGACCACCGGGCGCTTGACGGTGGCGCCGATGCCCAGGATCGCGACCTGGTTCGGCGGCACGATGACCGTGTCGAACAGCGCACCGCGCGAGCCGGTGTTGCTGATCGTGAAGGTCGCGCCGGAGAGCTCGTCCGGCGTGATCTTGTTGCCGCGGACCTTGCCCGCGAGCTCCGCCGTCTTCTTGGCGATGCCGGCGATGTTGAGGTCACCCGCGCCCTTGATGACCGGGGTCATCAGGCCCTTCTCCGAGTCGACGGCGATGCCGACGTTCTCGGAGTCGAAGTAGGTGATGGTGCCCTCGGCCTCGTTGATCCGCGCGTTGACGACCGGGTGGGCCTTCAGCGCCTGGACGGCGGCCTTGACGAAGAACGGCATCGGGGAGAGCTTGACGCCCTCGCGGGCGGCGAAGCCGTCCTTGGCCTTGTTGCGCATCCGCATGATCTTGGTGATGTCCACCTCGATCACGGACGACAGCTGGGCCTGCTCGTGCAGCGCCTTCATCATGTTGTCCGCGATCGCCTTGCGGATCCGCGGCATCTTGACGGTCTGGCCGCGCAGCGGCGAGACCTCCAGGGCCGGGGCCTTCGGCGCGGCGGCGGCCGGAGCCGCAGCGGCGGCCGGGGCCGGGGCGGCCTTGGCGGCCTCCGCGGCGGCGACGACGTCCTGCTTGCGGATGCGACCGCCGACGCCGGTGCCGGCGACGGTGCGCAGGTCGACGCCGGACTCGGCGGCGAGCTTGCGGACCAGCGGGGTCACGTACGCGCCGTCGGCCGCCGGGGTGGCGACAGCAGCCGCAGCGGCGGCCGGGGCCGGGGCGGCCGCCGCGGGAGCCGGGGCCGGGGCGGCGGGGG